>JAJYDB010000184.1 GCA_021777845.1 Planctomycetota bacterium | reverse complement strand
GGTCGCGGCGTACAGCCCGTTGCAGCGGCTCGAGTCGTTCCGGCGCAAGGCGGCGGCGTTTCAGCCCGACTTCGTCATTTACTCCGCGACGATGCTCGACCCGCGTCTGCTTGAGATTCAACTCTGCGACATGCTGAGCGGGCGCATCGAACCGCGCGACGAGTTCGTGCGCCGCGCTTTCGCCGAGGCAGGCATTGAGCCGAAAGCGCTGCCGCGAGACGAGTCGGGCAAGCTCGTGAACAAGGAGGCGATCAAGACGGCGCTGCGTGCGAAGTACTGGTCGATTTTGGACGACGTGCTGAAGACGCTGGCGGCGGAATGTCGGGCGCGACAGTGCGGACTGACGATGATCGTGATCCCGCGGGTCGGCAAGGCGGACGCCCCCGACGAGCGCGCCGAGCCGACGGCGCGGCTGCACGGCGTCGCCGCGCGGCACGCGATTCCCGTCTGCGACCTGACCGATACGTTCGACGGCATCGACCCCGCGCGTCTCGAAATCGCCGCGTGGGACGATCACCCGAACGCCGAAGGCCATCGCCTGCTGTTCCAGGCGATCACACATCGACTCATTGAGAATCAAGAAGCTTACCTGCAGTTATTTTCAGACGCTTCTCAATAGGAGCGGATTGACGGTCCCCCCTCGTAAATTGAAAGTCGAGCCGAGCGATGAATCGCGGTCATTTAAGCTGTTTGCTCGATGCGGCCGTCGCGGCGGGGGCCGACCGCCCCGCGGTTGAAGACGATCGCGGCCGCGCGTGGACGTACGCCGAACTTGACCGCATCGTCGACCGCGTTCACACTCGCCTGGCGCGTTGGGGGGTCGGTCGCGGCGATCGCGTCGGTCTGTTCCTGCCGAAGAGTTTGGAGGCGGTCGCGACGATTCACGGCGTCTTGCGCGCCGGCGCGGCGTATGTGCCGGTCGATCCGTTCGCGCCCGCCGCTCGGGGCGCCTCGATCCTCGCCGATGCGGGTGTCAAGGCCGCGATCGTCGATGCGGCGCTGGTCGGGGCGCTGCGGAGTCATTGGCCGCAGCGGGGGCCGTCGCCGAGGCTGGTCGCGGTCGGCGACGCGGTGGATGCCGCGGATCGGCTCGACTCGTGGGACGAGCTGGCGGCCGACGACGCGCCCAGCCCGCTCCGGCCGCGCACCTCGCGCGACGACCTCGCCTATATCCTCTACACGTCGGGTTCGACCGGCGTGCCGAAAGGCGTGATGCTGACCCACGCGAACGCGTTGTGCTTCCTCGACTGGTGCCGCGCGACCTTCAAAATCGGCCCGGACGACCGCTTCGCCTCCCATGCGCCGTTTCATTTCGATTTGTCGGTCTTTGACCTCTACGCCTCGTGCGGCGCGGGGGGAACATTGGTCCTTGCCGGCGAGTCGCTCGGGAAGGATCCCGCGCGGCTCGGGGCGTTCGTGAGCGAGCGAAGCATCGACGTCTGGTACTCCGCGCCGTCGATCCTCGCGATGCTCGTCGAACGCGGCGGCATCGATCGGCCCGACCGCCGCGCGCCGCGCGTCGTGCTCTTCGCGGGCGAGGTGTTTCCGATCGCGCCGCTGCGGAAATTGAGGGGAATCTGGCCGCACGCCGAGCTTTGGAATCTCTACGGGCCGACCGAGACCAACGTTTGCACCGCTCAACCGATCCCGAGCCGCATTCCCGACGACCGCGATCAGCCGTATCCCATCGGGGCGGTCTGTCCGCCTCTGCGCGCGCGGGTTGTCGACGAACACGGCAGCGACGTCGCCGCGGGTGCTCTCGGCGAGCTGGTGATCGCCGGCCAAGGGGTGATGCGCGGTTATTTCGGACGCCCCGACCTCACCAATGCCGCCTTCTTTCACGATGATCGCGCGCAATGGTACCGGACCGGCGATCTCGTCCGGGACGACGGCACCGGCTGTTATCACTTTCACGGACGCCGCGACCGGATGGTCAAGAAGCGCGGTTACCGCGTGGAGCTCGGGGAAATCGAGGCGGCGCTGTATCGGAACGACGACGTCGAACGCGCCGCGGTCGTGGCGAGAGACGGCGCGGAGGGGGTCGTTGTGCGCGCCTTCGTGAAGATCAAGCCGGACCGGAAGGCTTCGATCATCGCCGTCAAACGCCACTGTGGACAACTGCTGCCGAACTACATGATCCCGGACGTGATTACGTTTCTCGATCAATTGCCCACGACTTCGACCGACAAGGTCGACTATCAAGGGCTGACCCAATGGGCGGCGAGCCATGTCTAAGCCAGAACGCTGCCGGCGCGGCATCGGCCTCCGCGTTTGGAGATTCGCGACGTCGCTCTCGCCGCGTCGATTGTTCTGTTGGAAGACGGTCTTTTATCAGGCGATCTTGCCGATCGCGCGCCGGCTCGGTCCCGAGCGCGGCGACGTCTTGGTCTCGGCGTGCGGACGTATGTACGCGGCGCTTTGGCCTCCGCGTCGCGGCGAGCTCGAGCGCGGCGCGACGCGCGCCGTCCATCAGTTCAAGGTTGGGCGCGGCGCGGCTCCCAAGGTCGGCGAGCTCGCGGCGTCGTCGGCTCGGTTCGCGGCCCGCGACTGCCTGCTCGACGGGATCACCGACGACGACTGCATGCGGCGTTTCGACGTCGAAGGAGAGGACGCGCTCCGCGCGGCGCTTGCCGAAGGGCGCGGCGCGGTGCTGGTCGGAGCGCATCAGGGGGCGTACATCGCCGCCTTGCACTGGATGATGCGCGCGGGCATCGACGTGCGGTTCTTGATCCAACGTCCGCGGCATCTGTCGCGCGCCCTCGCGACTTGGTTCGATCGCGACGTCCCGCATCCGCAGTCCTCGTTCTTCTTGCGCCGCGGCTTGCAACCGCGCGAGGCGATCGACCGCGTGATGCGCGCCCGCGCCGCGCTCCGCGACGGCCTCGCGGTTTATTGCGCCGGCGATATTCCCTGGTCCGGCCCGAACGGTCGTCTTGGAACGCTCTTCGGTCAATCGCGACGCTATCTCGCCGTTTGGCCCGACCTCGCGGCGCTCACCGACGCGCCCGTCTTTCACATCATTTCCGGAATGCCCCCCGGCGGACGCTACCGGATCGCCATCGAAGGTCCGCGATACGTCGAGCAAGGCCTCGAAAATCAGGCTGTCGCTGGCTATTTTTCGCGTCTCGAACGCGAGATCGCCGCGCGTCCCGCCGAGGCCGTCGCGCACTTGATCTGGCCTTGTTACGGTCCCGAGGCTCGTCGACCCGCGTCGTCGACCGCGACGATCTCCGCGCGACCCCCCGGCGCACCCGTCGCGCGGCCGAGTCGTCGCGATCTTCCGCTTCCCATGCCCATTTCCACCTCGTCTTGAACCGCCCGCCCGCGTCGAAAACGATTTCCTATGTCGCGACGGCACGAGGTTGATCGCCAACTCGCGCCGGGATTGGCCTTTGCGCGTCGCCGACAAAGCGCTAAACTGCGACGCGCGGGGTCGACGGGAGTCGGCCGATTCGACGGCGTGCGTTCAGGGAGCGGACAACCATGCGACGGATCGCGGTCTTGAACCAAAAAGGGGGCGTCGGCAAAACGACGACCACCGTCAACCTCGCCGCGGCACTCGCGGCGCTCGGCAAGCGCACGCTCGTCCTCGACCTCGACCCGCAGGCGCACGCGACGCTCCATCTCGGGCTCCTGCCCGGCCGTTCGGGGCCGTCGCTTTATGAGGTGCTCACGCAAGGGATGCCGATCGAGCAGGTCCGCCGCCAGGTCGCGCCCAACTTGTTCATTTGCGGCAGCCACATCGATCTCGCCGCCGCCGAAGTCGAGCTCATCGGCACCGTCGGACGCGAGGTGATCCTCCGCGACCTGCTCGACGCCGCCCTCGACGCCGAAGCCGAGTCGTTCGACTACGTGCTCATGGACTGCCCCCCCTCGCTCAGTATCCTGACCTTGAACGCACTCTGTGCCGCCCGCGAAGTGATCATTCCGTTGCAGGCGCATTTCCTCGCGCTGCACGGCCTCTCGAAGCTGCTCGAGACGATCCAGCTCGTCACCAAACGCGTGAATCGCGACCTGCGCGTCACCGGCGTCGTGCTCTGTCTCTTCGACGCGGGGACGCGGCTCGGCGGCGAGGTCGTCGAGGATCTCGCACGCTACTTCGACGGCAAGCGGAACCCCGCCGCGCCTTGGGCCGAGGCACGCGTCTTCCGCACGCGAATTCGACGCAACATCCGGCTTGCCGAGTGTCCGAGCTTCGGTCAGTCGATCTTTCAGTACGCCCCGAGCAGTCGCGGCGCGGAGGATTACGCCTCGCTCGCCGCGGAGCTCGAAGGCCGCGCGCCCGCGGCCATTTGGCTCGGCGACGAGCCTGCGCCCGTCGCGTCCGAAGACGCGTCGGCCTCGCGTGTGGCGTAATCGCGCAAGCGACGCGGCGAGCGTGGAAACGCTCGCGACGAGCCGAGAGTTCACATGCCGTTGACGCGCTGGGCGGGCATCGACGAGGCCGGCTACGGCCCGAATCTGGGGCCGCTGGTGATGGTCGCGGTTGTCGCGGAAAGCCGCTCGGCGGACGCGTCGCGGGACGTCGCCCGGCCCGACCTCTGGCTCGATCTGCGCGACACGGTCCGACGCGCCGGCGATCATGGCGCGCGGCACCGCTTGCTGCTCGACGATTCGAAGGCGATCGTGCAGCGCAAAAGGGGTTGCGACCAACTCGAATTGACGTGTTTCAGCGCCCTCGCGGCGTGTGCGGCGGCGTCGACGTCCGCTCCCAATGCGGACCTCGTTGCGCCCGCGCACCCCACGTCACTCGGCGCACTGCTGAAGGCCGTCGGCGCGGGGACGCTCGCCGACGCCGAAATCTCGCTCTGGCTCGACGGCAACGACCCTCCCCTGCCCCGGTTCGCCGCGCCCGAAGTCGTCCTCGCCGCGCCGCGCGCTCGCCCCTTCGAGACCCAGGCGTGGCGACTCGTCGATATCCGAGCCGCGGTCGTCGGCCCCCAACGCATGAACGCCGGCATCGAACGCACCGGATCGAAGGCGACCGTCCATTTCGACGCCTTCGCGACGCTCCTGCGCACACTCTGGACCGACCTGCCCGCGGGCTCGACCGCACATCTCCGCGGCGATAAACACGGCGGACGCAACTTCTATCGCGACCTCCTGCAAGCGGCTCTCGCCGAGTCCGCCGTCGAAAGCCTCGTCGAAGGCGCGAGCGCAAGCCGCTACGTCGCGCGATCCAACTCCAAAACGATGACCATCGAACTCATGCCTCGCGCCGACGGCGACGACGGCCTCACCGCGCTCGCGTCGATGTTCGCGAAGCTGATCCGCGAAATCTGGATGGCCGCGTTCAACGATCACTGGCTCGCGCGCATCCCCAACCTCAAGCCCACCGCGGGATACCCCGTCGACGCCAAGCGCTTCCGCGATGCCGTCGAACCCGCCTGCCGCGACCGCGGTCTCGACCTCGACGCGTGGTGGCGACGCAAGTGACCCCGCCGCAGTCGCCGCGGCTCCGGCCCGGCTTGACCGACGAGCACCGCGCGATTAACATAAATGAAGCGGCGACAAAGGGTTCCGAATCATCGCAAAGTCTTCCTCCGCAATGATCTAGGACGAAAACAGATGGCATACAGCACGGTCGTGGAGCGGCATAAGACCCGCGAGGTCGGCGTCGGCGACGTTGTGGTCGGCGGCTCAAATCCGATCTGGGTCCAGTCGATGACCACGACGAACACGTTCGACGTCGCCGAAACGGTCGCCCAAATTAAGCGGCTCGAAGAAGCCGGTTGCGAGGTCGTTCGCGTCACGGTGCCTAAAAAAGAGGACGTCGAGGCCGTCAAGCTGATCCGCGACCAAATCAAGATCCCCTTGATCGCCGATATTCATTACGACTACCGCATGGCGCTCGCGTGTATCGAAGCCGTCACTCCCTCGGGTCGTCGCGCGATCGACAAAATTCGCATCAACCCCGGCAATATCGGCGGCGAGGCCCGCTTCAAAGAGGTCGTCGTCAAGGCCCGCGATAAAGGTATGCCGATGCGCATCGGCGTCAATTCGGGCAGCCTCGAAGAAGACCTGATCGAGAAGTACGGCTTTCCGTGCCCCGAGGCGCTCGTCGAAAGCGCGCTGCGGCATATCGAGACCGCCGAGAAACTGGGCTATCACGATATCATTATTTCACTGAAAGCCAGTCACGTGCCGACCGCGGTCGAAACGTACACGCTGTATGCCTCAAAGTGTGATTACCCCACGCACGTCGGCATTACCGAGGCGGGCTCGCGCGAATACGGCACGCTCAAGAGTGCGGCGGGGATCGGCGCGATCGTCCTGCGGGGCATCGGCGATACGATTCGCGTCTCGCTGCTCGGCGACCCGGTGCCCGAGATCGCGGCGGGGTTCGACATCTTGCGGGCGTGCGATCGCCGGATCAATCAGCCCGAGGTCGTCGCCTGCCCGACCTGCGGCCGGCTCGACATCGACCTCGAACGCATCGTCGCCGAGGTGGAATCGAAAATGAAGGGGATGACGAACCCTCTGCGGATCAGCATTCTGGGCTGCCTCGTGAACGGGTTCGGCGAGGCGAAGGAGGCCGACCTCGGCATCGCCGCGGGCGCGGGCAAGGGGATCATTTTCAAGAAGGGCGTGCCGATTCGGCACGTGCTCGAGGCCGACATGGTCGAGGCTCTGCTCGAAGAAGTCGAGCGCTTCGAGGAAGACACGCCGGCGCTCAAGAAGCATCAAGAGAAGCAAAAAACCGCGCTGCCGGTCTTAAATTGAACGGCGGCGCGGTCTCGTGCCGCGATCGACTCGTCGTCTCAAGAAAGGCCGCCCGATGTCGCTCCTCAAGAAGCAGAGGAATTGGGGCATGCTGCTGCTCGCGGCGTGGTTGATCCTCACGGGCTTATTGACGTTTGTGAACATCGGCTTTCGCGGGCTGCCTGAGCTCATGGCCGTGCTCGCGATCGCCGCGGGCGTGTTGATTATCCTCGAGCGCTGAGCAAGTCACGCGATAATCCGGCTTGCCGCGACGCCAAAGCCGGACAGCAACGGGCTCGCTGCCGACAAAGGCGCCGCGGGGTTCGGGCGGCGCGTCGGAGGCGCTCGCTCCGTCAGACGCGCAAGCCAATCGATACATACTTCGTTTCGAGATAGGCTTCGAGACCTTCGATCCCGAGCTCGCGGCCGAGGCCGGACTCTTTCATGCCGCCGAACGGGCATTGCGGCGTGGCGGGGACGGGATCGTTGATCGCGATGATGCCCGCCTCGAGCCCCTCGGCCATGCGCGTCGCGATCGTGAGGTCGTTCGTGAAGACGTATGCGGCGAGGCCGTACGGCGTGTTGTTCGCGGCGGCGAGGACTTCGTCGAGATGCGCGAAGTCAAGCAGCGGCATCACCGGCGCGAACGGTTCCTCGGTCATGATCCGCATCTCGCGATCGAGGTTGCGCAGCACGGTCGGCTCGAAGAAGTAGCCGCGGTCGAAGGCGGTCGACCGCGCGCCGCCCGTCAAGATCGCCGCGCCGCGCGCGCGTGCGTCTTCCACCAAAGCCGCGGCGCGTTCAAGGGCGCGCGGCTCGATCATCGGTCCCACCTGGACGCCTTCGACCGACCCGTCGCCCATCTTCAAGCCGCGCGTCAGCTCGACGGCGCAGTCGGCGAAGTCGCTTGCGATCGACTCATGCACATAGAACCGCGACGGAGCGATACAGACCTGTCCGTTGTTGCGGAACTTGCCGATGACGGCGGCCTGCGCGACCTGTTTGACGTCGGCGTCGGGGAAAACGATCAGCGGCGCGTGGCCGCCCATCTCCAGGCTGAGCCGTTTGACGCCGTCGGCCGATCGTCGAATCAGTTGCTTGCCGACCGCCGTCGAGCCGGTAAAGCTGATCTTGCGGACGTGCGGATTCTCGAAATACGCGTCGGCGACCGCGATCGGCTCGCCGACGACCAGGTTCGCCGCGCCGGGGGGCAACCCCGCCTCGTGCAGACACTCAAACATGTGGATTAACGTGAGTGGCGTTTGGTCGGCGGGTCGCGCGACCACCGTGCAGCCCGCGGCCAGCGCCGGCGCGATCTTGCGGCTCGGCAGCGCGGCCGGGAAGTTCCACGCGGTGATCGTGCCGACGACGCCGACCGCGTGCTTGATCGCCATGTGCCGCTTGGACGTATTCGAGGGCGGGATCACGCGGCCGTAGGTGCGCTTGCCCTCCTCCGCGAACCATTCAAACGTATCGGCGGTGTGCAGGACTTCGGCCTTCGCCTCGGGAAACGGCTTTCCCTGCTCGAGCGTGAGCGTGCGCGCCATCTCGTCGGCGCGGGCGCGGATCAGGTCGGCGGTGGTCTTGAGGATTTTCGCGCGCTCGTAAGCCGATTTCGCTCGCCACGCGGGCAAAGCCTTCGCCGCGGCTTCGATGGCGCGCTCAGCCTCGGCTCGACCGCCGTACGCGACCTCGGCGATCACGGTTTCGTCGGCGGGGTTGATCACCGCGATCGTCCGCCCATGATCGGCATCCACCCAACGCCCATTGAGATAAAGCTTGGTCGCGGGGAGAGAGGTCGTCGCGGTTGCCATCGTGAGTGTCCTGAAACGGTCGGTCGAGTTCGGGTTGGACCCTCCAAAATAGCCGCCCGCGCCCGCGGCATCAATCGCGCCGCGGGACGGAGCGGTCTCTTCACACGATGCCGTGTTTGCGAGTCGCCATAAAGTAGGCCTCAAACGCGAGCTTCGCCCAGTGCGCCTCGGGACCGGGGATCAGCCAGGCGTGGTCGCGCGGCTCAAGGATGTGGTCGGCGGTCATGATCACGCCGCTGTTGCCCGCGTCGAGAATGCACTTCGCGTCGATGCTCGCGAACGGCAATTCGACCTTCTTCCCGTCAAGGATGTCCGCGCCGATGTTGTGAGCCGCCGTCTTGGCCATTTCTTCGGTCAAATAACCCGTTTTCGGCACGCCGCACGCCACCGGAGTCTTCCCGGGAGCCGTCACCGCCACCGCGACGCCCGCCGCGTACGCCCGCGAGTCGGCGCGGGTCTGGTAGCCGTCGTCGGTCTCGATCATCGCCGCCGCGTTCCCCAGCCCCGGAGTCTGGGCCACCGCGTCGACACCCCGGAACGACGGAATCAGCATCGCGAATTTGTACGGCAACCGCTCGCCGTCGCCCATCACCACGTGGTCGGATTCGACATGGTCGACCGTCGCGTTCACGCGCGATGCAATCCCCATCTTCTTGAAAAACATCTCCGTAAGCTTCTGCCCCGCGCCGAAGCCTCCAATGCCGAAGTGGCCTAAAAAAGGCTCCGAACTGACGTAAGTAATCGGCACTTTGTCGGTCAATTTATGCCGTTTGATCTGGTACGCGAAATTCAGGACGAACTCGTACGCCGCGCCGAAGCACGAGGCACCCTGCACCGCGCCCACGATCACCGGCCCTGGATCCTTCAACAGCCGCAACCACGCCTCGTGAGCGTGTTCGGCGTGGTCGATGCTGCAAATGCTGTGTGTG
>JAJYDB010000183.1 GCA_021777845.1 Planctomycetota bacterium | reverse complement strand
AGGTGTCGTTGGAGGTTGCGGCGTCGGCGGCGAAGCCCGCGCCCGAACAGACGCCGACGACGGTCAAGCTGATCAAGCGTCCGCGTTTTGAGACCGCGGTGGGGACTGTCCGGCCGGTGCACGAGGTTGCGGTGGGGTCGAAGATTCTCGCGCGTGTGAAGGAGGTGCGGGTACGTGCGGGCCAGGTTGTGTCTCGCGACGAGGTGATGGTGTTGCTGGACGACGCCGACCTGAAGTCGCGTCGCGAGCAGGCGAACTCTTCGGAGGCGGCGGCGAAGGCGAAGCTCGAGGGGGCGAAGGTCGACCTCGAGCGGGCGCAGCGGCTGCGGGCGCACCAGGCGACTTCTCAAGAGAACGTCGACAAGCTCACGACTGCGTTTCGGACCGCGACCGCCGAGCTCGAGCGGGCCCGCGAGTCGATCCGCGAGACCGAGATCATCGAGGGTTACGCGACGATCCGGGCGCCGATGGCGGGCATCGTGATCGACAAGCGCGTCAATGCGGGCGACACCGTCACGCCCGGCCAGGTTCTGTTCACGATGTACGACCCGTCGCGGATGCAGATGGTGGCGACGGTCCGCGAGTCACTGGCGTCGCGGTTGAAGGTTGATCAGATGTTGCCGGCGCATTTGGATACGATCGACCTGACGTGCCAGGCGCGGGTGAGCGAAATCGTACCCGAGTCGCAGGCGGAGAGCCGATCTTTTCTCGTCAAGGTGACCGGGCCGTGCCCGCCGAACGTCTACAGCGGGATGTTTGGACGCATCTTCATCCCCGTGGATGAGGAAGAAGTGCTGGTGGTGCCCCCCGAGGCGGTCGAGCGCGTCGGACAACTCGACGAGGTGATCGTGATGGAGAAGGGCGTGCCGCATCGTCGCATCGTGCGGTTGGGCCGCGCGCTCGAGGAGGGACGCGAGGTGCTTTCGGGGCTGAAGGCGGGCGAACGCGTCGTGCCGGCGCGACCTGGGAAAGGGACTTCGGAGGCGCACTCGTGAGCGAGCATTCTCAATCCGGAAACGCGGCGGGACACGTCGCGAAGCACGATTTTCTGAATGGAATCGTGCACATTTTCCTGGATTCCAACTTCGCGATCATTTTGATCATCGTCTCGGTTCTGATCGGGCTGGCGGCGTTGTTCGTGACGCCGCGCGAGGAGGACCCGCAGATCGTCGTGCCGCTGGCCGACGTTTTCGTGAACGTGCCGGGTCATTCGGCGCGCGAGATCGAACAGCTCGTCACGACGCCGCTCGAAAAGGCGTTTTATCAGATCGACGGCGTGGAATACGTCTACAGTATGTCGCGCGAGAATCAGGCCGTGATCACGGTCCGATTCTTCGTGGGGCAGGATCGCGAGCGGAGCCTCGTCAAGCTCTCGAAGAAGCTCGACGAGAATCAGGACGCGATCGCGCCGGGGGTGGCGGGCTGGGTGATCAAGCCGGTCGAGATCGACGACGTGCCGATCGTCACGATCGCGCTCACGAGCGCGAAGGGCGACAGCCACACTTTGCGCAGGCTGGGCGAGGAGTTGACGCAGCGTCTCTCGTCGCTGCCGAACGTGTCGCGCGCCTACGTGATCGGCGGCGAGCCGCGGCGGATCCGCGTGGATCTCGACCCGGCGCGTTTGCAGGCCTACAACTTGACGCCGATCGAGATTCGTCAGTCGCTCGCGGCCTCGAACGTGACGCTTCCCGCGGGCGACTTCACTCGGAACGACGTTTTGATTCGCGTCGAGGCGGGCGTCGCGGTGGATCGACCGGAGGTGCTGCCGGACCTCGTCGTCGGCGTTTTTAACGATCGGCCGATTTTCTTGAAGGACGTCGCGACGGTCCGCGACGGCGCGGACGAGGTGGCCGGCTATGTTCGCCACGGCTGGGGGCCCTCACGCGGATTCAAGGCCGAGGAGGGATCGACCGCCACGCTCATCGGCCCGAGCGCGGACGCGGCGACTCCCGCGAGCGGCGACGAGGAAGCGACGCAGCCCGCGGTGACGATCGCGATCGCGAAGCAGAAGGGAACGAACGCCGTCGCGGTCGCGAAAGCCGTGCTCGCCACGGCCGAGCGGCTCCGCGAGGAGATGGTTCCCGACGACGTCGACATGGTGATCACGCGCAACTCGGGCCTGACCGCCGACGACAAGGTCAACGAACTCGTCGAGGGACTATGGGTCGCGATCCTGATCGTGGTCGCGATTTTGACGCTCAGCCTCGGCGGTCGCGAGGCGTTCGTGGTCGCGGTGGCGGTGCCGGTCGTCTTTGGCTTGACGCTGGGCGTGAACCTGCTGTTCGGCTACACGATCAATCGCGTCACGCTGTTTGCGCTCATTCTCGCGCTCGGCCTGCTGGTCGACGACCCGATCGTCGACGTCGAGAACATCACCCGGCACTTCGCGATGCGAGGGATCGCGACCCGCGCCGTCGTCCTCGAAGCCGTCGCCGAGATCAGGCCGCCGCTCATCAGCGCGACGCTCGCGGTCATCGTCAGCTTCCTGCCGATGTTCTTCATCACCGGCATGATGGGTCCCTATATGGCCCCGATGGCGCTGAACGTGCCGGTTTCGATGCTGATGTCGATGGTCGTCGCGTTCACGATCACCCCCTGGCTCGGCTACCAGGTTTTGCACAAGAAGTTCGAACGCGATGCGCGGGACCCCTCGAAAGCCGCCGCGCACGGCCACGACTTGACCGACCCCGAGGAACTGAAGCGGACGCTGCTGTACCGGATCTTCAAGCCGATCATGTCGCCGCTGCTGCATTCGAGGCTGACCGCGTCGGCGTTCCTGCTCGTGATCGGCGTGCTCACGGTCGCGGCGATGGGGATCGCGGCGACGCGCGCCGTCCCGCTCAAAATGCTGCCGTTCGACAACAAGAACGAGCTGTTGCTGACGCTCGACTTCGACGAGGGGACGACGCTCGAGCGCGCCCGAGCCGCGGTCCGCGAGTTCGAGGCCGCCGTGGCGCGCGAGCCCGAGGTCACCGACTTCACGAGCTACGTCGGCGTCGCGGGTCCGATGGACTTCAACGGACTGGTGCGTCACTACTATTTGAGGCAGGCGCCGCAACTCGCCGAGATCCGCGTGAATCTCGTCGGCAAGAAGCATCGCGCCGCGCAGAGCCACGCGATCGGTCTGCGGATTCGCGACGGCCTTGAGCGGATCGCCGCGGAATATCGCGCCGTCCTCAAAATCGTCGAGCTGCCGCCGGGGCCGCCGGTGCTGTCGTCGCTCGTCGCCGAGGTCTACGGACGCCCCGATCAAACCTACGAGGATCTGCTCGCGACCGCGGGCGTGGTGAGCGACCGCTTGCGCGTCGAGCCCGGCGTCGTCGAAGTCGACGACTCGCACGAAGCCGCGGCGAGCAAGCTTCGGTTCGTGACCGACCAGGAAAAAGCGGCGCTGAACGGGGTTTCGATCGAGGAAGTGGCTCGAACGCTCCAGATCGTTCTCGCGGGCGCGTCGGCCGGAACGGTCCGCGACGAAAGCGAGCGCAATCCGCTCTCGATCGAGATTCGACTGCCGCGGGACGCGCGTTCGAGCCCCGAGGACTTGTCGAGGATTCGCGTCAAGGGTCGCGTCGGAAACCTTGTGCCGCTCGACGAGATCGGGCATTGGGAGAAGACCCGCGTCGACCAAACGATCTATCACAAGAACATGGAGCGGGTCGTTTACGTCTACGCCGAAACCGCCGGCCGCACGCCCGCCGAATGCGTCCTCGACGTCACCTTCGACCGCGCCGCCGACGCCGCCGCGGCCCCCTCCAACCCCCCCGCGCGGCTCGTCGCCGGCGGCTGGGTCGCGACGAATCCGCCTCGGCCGCTCGACGAGCGCAACTTCTTCCGCAACGGCGGCGGCGTCGCGTGGTCGGTTCCGCGCGGCGCACGCGTCGACTTCGCGGGCGAAGGCGAGTGGAAGATCACGATCGACGTCTTTCGCGACCTCGGGCTCGCCTTCGGCGCGGCGATGGTCATGATCTACGTGATCCTCGTGATCCAGACGAATTCGTTCGCGATCCCGCTCGTGGTCATGCTCGCGATCCCGCTCACTGTGCTGGGCGTGATGCCTGGTTTCTGGCTCCTGAACAAGGTTGTGGGCGAGACCGTCGGCGGCTACGCGGACCCCGTCTACTTCACCGCGACGGCGATGATCGGCATGATCGCGCTGGCGGGTATCGTCACCCGCGACGCCATCATCCTCGTCGACTTCATCCATCAGTCGGTGGCCCGCGGCCGACCGCTCTTCGACGCAATCATGGAAAGCCGCGTGATCCGTCTGCGACCGATCCTCCTGACCGCGAGCGCCGCCATGCTTTCGAGCATCCCGATCACGCTCGATCCGATCTTTTCGGGACTCGCCTGGTCCTTGATCTTCGGGCTCGTCGCCTCGACGATCTTCACACTGTTCGTGATCCCGGTCACGTACTGGCTGATGTTTTACAAGCCGCCCCGAGCCGTCGCGGCGACCCCCGCGCAGGCTCCGCCGCCGACGCCGACACAGGCGATCAACGAACACGCGTAACGCTTGACCTCGGAGCGGCGCTCGGGTCATCTATCGAGAGGAGCAACTCCGAACGCGATACCCGGGCGACCTCGAGCGGAGCGGTGCCGATGGCGAGTGATCAGCGCGGCCAACCCCAAACCGACGCGGCGTCGGGCCGCATTTGGGTTGTTTTTTGGACGCTCGCCGCCGCCGCGGGGCTACTGATGGCGACGTCGTGGGCGGTGCATAGGCTCGCGGCGTCGTGGATCAGCTCGTTGTTCGTCCTGGGCTGCGTCCGTGTCGGCTACTGGATCGTGTACGAGGTCCTCTTCGGCGCGATGATCGTGTGCGTTGGCCTCGCGATCAACCGCCGAGCGGACGGGGTGCTGATCTCGTCGAGAAACCGCGTCAGCCTCTCGCGACTGCAATTTGTCGCCTGGACGGTCGTGATTGTGCCCGCGTTGCCGGCGGCGGCGGGCCGCAATCTCGCGATCGACGGCGAGCCGCTCGCGATCAAAGTGCCGGCCGAAATCTGGCTGATGCTCGGCGTCCAGACGACCGCGCTGATCGGCTCGCCGGTGCTGCTCGCGAACAAAGGGGTCGCGTTGATCACCGGTGTGGGAGCGGCGGCGCGCCTGGCGGTCCCGTTTGAGGGCGCGGAGGGCAACCCGAACATCTCAGCCAAGCCCGCCGTCGTTCGTATGGATGCCGCCTCCGAGGCAAAATGGTCGAACCTGTTCACCGGCGAGGAAACGTCCAACTTCCGGCATGTGGACATGAGTCGGCTCCAACTGTTCTTCTTTAATCTCGCCGCCTTGCCGCTCTACGCGGCGGCCGTCTGGCTGATGCTCTTGGAACCCAAGTCGGCCTTGATCGAGTCGTTTCCCGCGGTCTCGCCCGCGCTGGCGATCCTGATGGGGGCGTCGAACGCGGGCTACCTGCTCGGCAAGCTCGTCCCGAAAAACAAAGGCTGACAAGCGGCGTCGTCGCCGCGTCGCCGCCTCGAGGTCCAACCGACGCGCTCTTGAGCGGGTCGTCGCGCCGGTGGTATGTTAATACCTTCGGGCGCGGATCGCGCCCGTCGTGCGACCACCTACCTTGCCTGACGAGGGGAGATCACCATGCCGGCCCACTCCGACTCCAGCATCCTCGGCGTTCTGAGACCCGTTGGCGGCGGCGACCCGATCCCTCTGAAAAAGCACGAGCTTTTCATCGGACGGCGGCCCGCCAACGACATCCACCTCGACTTCGAGAACGTTTCAGGGAAACACTGCTCGTTGCGACTGATCAACGGCGTCTGGATGGTCCGAGACCTCGGCAGCACCAACGGCACCACCGTCAACGGCCTCACGATCACCAGCGAACACACCGTCATGCCCGACGACGAGTTCGGCGTCGCCACCCACCTGTTCCACATCGACTACGAACCGAGCGGACCCGAGGCCGTCATCAGCAAGAGCGAGGTCTTCGACGACGACGTCTTGGAGGAACGCAAGAAGCACTCGTTGATGGAACTCGCCGGGATCGACGTCGAGGACCGCCCCGCGCCGCGCACCCGCGCCAAGACCGCGCCGGCCAAAATCGAACGCCTCTCCGCCGACGAGGCCGAGTTCGACGACGTCCTCCCCGACTACATTAAGAAAGCCCCGACGCCCGTCGTCGCCCCCACCGACGACGACTTCCTCAAGCTCATCGAGGACGAAGTCAAGCCGCCGCCCAAGCAGTGACTTGTCGGTCCATCGGCCGCCGCGCTCGACACCAAGGCTACCTGTACAAAGTGGTTAACGGTCGTCGCAAGTCCAAGTCCTGAAAGACTTGAGCCGCGATTGGCTTCGTTTCGCAAAACGACCCGGCGCGCGCCGCAATCGGGTCCCCGTCCCCCCCCGCGCGCCCGCTGAACCAAACGAAGCCAACTTTAGTGTGGGTAATTTGGGAAAGATATGACGCTCGTCCGGGCTTGAGTCCGAAGGGGGGCGCGCGACGTCGTGGCTCTGGACATAAAGTCACTACGGATGCCGGCAAGATCTTGCCGGGTAACGAGCCGGCGGTTTTGTTCCACGTGTCGCGAGGAGTACCTCCGGAGCCGGCGGGCACTCCGCGGCACCGCGTCGAGCAACTCTGGGGCGAACTCGGTCGTGGGATATCGCGGCTTGGCCTCGACTCTTGTCTCAGACCAGGGCGGTGGATATAAGCTAG
The DNA here is from genome assembly GCA_021777845.1 of Planctomycetota bacterium. Lineage (GTDB taxonomy): Bacteria > Planctomycetota > Planctomycetia > Isosphaerales > Isosphaeraceae > JAJYDB01. The sequence continues at coordinate 2,821 of JAJYDB010000183.1, read as the reverse complement.
AATATGTGCTCTTTGGCGGAACGAGCCGGCGGGCCGTTCCGTCCCCATCCGACCGGCCGGTTGGGGTTTCAACACAGGAGCGCCGGCCACACGCGAGGCGACAACCAATGAGCTGCGACTCCTCCCGATCTCGACGCGGATTCACCTTGATTGAGTTGCTTGTCGTGATCGCCGTGATCGGCGTCTTGGTGGCGTTGCTGCTGCCGGCCGTGCAGCAGAGTCGCGAGGCTGCCAGGCGGATCGAGTGCGGGAACCACCTCAAGGAAATCGGCCTGGCGATCCACAACTTCGAGAATACGCAACAGTGCCTGCCTTCGAGCCGTCTCGGCCCACAGCACGCCACCTGGTTCGTCCAGATTCTTCCCTACATCGAGCAAGGCAATCTGTATAACTCGTGGAACCTCGTGAACACGTATTACTTGCAGCAAGTCACCACGAGGACGACCCAGGTGTCGACGTTCTACTGCCCCTCGAGGCGGTCGTTCATGCTGAGCACGCAGTTCGAGGTATCGAGCACCGGCCTGCCCGACACCCGGCAGTATCCGGGGGCCTTGGGAGACTACGCGGCCAACGGCGGGCAGTTCGCCGGGCCGATTGTGGATAATCCGCTTTGCAGCGGGGCCGTGTGTCAAGCCAATGCGACGCTCGCGAACGGGCTTTTGGCGGACAGCAAGTCGCAAACTCGACTGCGAGACATCACCGATGGGACGAGCAATACCTTTCTTGTCGGCGAGAAAAACGTCCCGCGGAGCAAATACGGCCAAAGCGGCCCGTTGTGGGGCGACGGCGCTATTTTCAACGGCGACTTCCCCCGAAATTACACACGGATCGCCGGCTTTCCGCAATTCAACCTCGGCCAGGGCCCCAACGACCTCAGCGGGCCCTGGCATTGCAAGTTCGGCAGTGACCACCCCGGCATCTGCCAATTCGCTTTCAGCGACGGCCACGTGGCGACGCTGAAGAGCTCGACCAATATGAGCGTACTCAACCGGCTGGCGGTCAGGAATGACGGGCAGATCATCGGCGACTATTGACCTGATCCCGGAACCTCCCGTGTCGTCGCCTTTTGCGGAGCCTCGGTGATGTGCCGTCGCAGTCTGATTTTGTCCGTCGTCGTGCTCGCGGGCTGCGCGCAGCAGGCGAACGTCGAAGTCGAGCAGGAACAGCCCAAACCAGTCAGCACCGACTTTAAACGGCTGCCGTCGGTTCTCAAGGTGATCCCGAAGACCGAGGAAGTCGTGCTCTATGAAGGGCTCCCGAGCGACTTCTGGGAGCCGGAGTTGCGGGAACGGGAAGCGAGTCGGAAGTCGACGATCAGGCTGCACGGCTACCCGTTTTATGATGAGCCGCTCGCGCTTCGACCGGGGGACGTCGAGCAAGTGACCGCTCTGTTCTGCGCCAGGGGGACCTTCAAGCACTACCGCGCCCAAAAGCCTTGCGGCGGCTATCACCCGGACTATTGCGTCGAGTGGAAGACGGGTGCCGAAGTGACCAGGGCTCTTATCTGTCTCGAGTGCGGCGAGGTCAAGATCTTCGGCCCGGGGGCCGAGTTGCATTGCGACCTCATCCCCGAAGCGGGCGAGCGACTCGCACGCTTTCTGAAGCCATATCAGAAGAATCGGCCGCCCGCGGCGTCCGCGGGGTGACGCGACATCGAAATTGGGCGCGAGCCCTCGCTTGGAGCGTGGTGTTGAGCGGTCCCGCGGAGTTGCGGCGTTGCTCGTTGTCGGCTCAAAGTCGGTTCGGTTGGACGCCGCCGAGGGGTGAGCGGATGAAGCCGGAGTCGGCGGGGGCGTCGTAGTCGATCGACGCGAGTTCGGGGGTTGCGAGCCGCTTGCCGCCCAAGGCTCGGCTGTCGTGCGCGGCGTCGAGAATCCCGCCGGTAAGCATGGTGCGCTCGACCGGGTAGCGCGGCTTGCCGTCGCGGAAAAACTCCTCGATCCGGAGCACGAGCGGGTCGAAAAACCGCGCGCCCGGCGGCAGCGGCAGATAGATCAGCGTGGAGACGACCGAGGGATTCGCGCCGCCCAGACGGACCGCGACGGTGGTGTCGGCGACGTGGCCGTCGAGCAGGAGGACCGTCGCGCGGAGGCCGTCGACGTAATCCACGACGAACGCGACCGGCCCGCGGACCGCGGAGGCGTCGGCGTTTTTCGGGATGTAGAAGTCGCGGCAGTTCTGCTTCATGTCGCCGATGTTGCGCGAGGTGGCTCGCGCGAGTGCGGCGTCGAGGAGTTCGCGCGACCAGACCCCCTGCTCGCCCGCCCGCCAAACGGCGTCGCCGATCAGGCACGTGACCGCGGCGACCCCTTGCGGCTTGCCCTTGCGGTCGCGACGCTCGGTCATGCATTGCAGCGATTCGAGCGCGTGGAATCCGAACAGTTCGAACGTGCCGTGCGAGACCACGAGCGCCTCGGTGATCGGCCTGCCGAGGGGGATTTCGAGCTCGGGCTGCCGCCACGTGACGGGCAGGCTCGACCCCGCCATGAACGGGGCTTTCAGCGTGTGCGCGCGTTCGACCATCGCGATCCCTTCGCGGCGGTCGAACGACAGGTGTTTGTCATTGAACACCGGCACCGTTCGACCCGACTGTTCGAAGACGTCGCAAATCTGATTGAAGAACTTGCCGCGCGGGTAGAGCTTCTGCCCTTTCGCGTTCAGCGGGTAGTCGCCGTGTTCGCCGACGAGCAGGACCGCGTCGACGGCGAGCTTGCCCGTGCCGAGCGTGAGCGCCTCCGCGATCGTCTTGAAGACGGGCACGCCGTGCCTCTGCGCGGTCGCGAGACCGACGTCGGTCGCGGCGGGGGTCTGGTCGATAAAG
>JAJYDB010000182.1 GCA_021777845.1 Planctomycetota bacterium | reverse complement strand
AACCCTGCCCGCGGAGATCGCGAATCGTCCGAAGACGATGTTCCGGTCGAAGCTGGCGCACACGTTCCTGGGGCCGTCGAGGCCGGCGTGGGTCGACCAACTGCTGAGCCCGGAGTCGATCAACAAGGTGGGCTTTTTCGACCACGCGTTGATCGCGCGGCAGCGCGAGTTGCAGGTGCGGCTGCCGCGCGTGACGCCGACTCGCCTGGTGCTCGACGTGGGCTTGACGTGCGTGGTCTCGACGCAGCTTTGGCACCACATTTACTGTGGCGGGGGCCTGTGCGACTTGCCCGTCTGGACGCCGAAGACGCACGAGCAAGCCTTGCCGCGCGACGAATACGCCGCCGCGAGTTGATGTGAGCGCCGGATCGTTGGGGCGGGCGGCAGCGCGCTCACGCGGGCTCCAGACGGAAGGCGAAAACGACGACGACGGCGGTGTCGATGCCCGCGGGGTCGCGCGGAGGGTGCGCGGCAAGGTTGCGCGCGGACGCCGCGAGCGCGGTCAGATTGAGGCCCAGGTGGACGTCTCCGACCGCGCTCCGTACCGCCTCGAAGAGCGCGGCGGCGCGTTCGGCGTGCACGGAGACGCCGCGCGGCTGGCCTTGGCGAACCTTCACGCCCGCCGCGCCGAGCTTGATCAGCGCCTTCAGGAGGTCGGCGGTCGGACCAACGCGTCGATGCGCGTGCCAGAGCGACTCCCAAACCTCGTGCGACTCCCAATAATAACCGGCGTTCCAGAGCGCGACGCCGCGCCGATACGCGGCCGAAGTCGTCCAACCGGCGGGATCATCAGGGATCGGAGCGGGCGTGCGCAGCGACTCGTCGCGAGGCTCGTTGGGCCTCGAAAACGGACCGCCGGGGATGTAGGCGGCACGCGGCAGGGGGGATTGAACGCCGTCTCCTCGAGTTGACGGAGTGTTCGCGATCACGACGAACCGAGGGAGTGTGGGATGTATGCCGAAGCGACGACGTGGACGTCGCCTTTGACAGCGTCGGGCATCAGGTTACTCCTCGAGGTCGGCTCGAATCCAGCGCCGGACGACTTTGAAAAGCGCGTCCGAGGGTGGGGACGGCTCCCCGCCGCGGAGGGCGCGTTTCCAAGTCGTCGAGGCGCGAATCAACGGCTTTGCGTGTTGATCCTCCAGCCGTTTCTACCGGATCACGTTCTGGATGTAAATCGGGACGAGCTTCCCGTTGATGGTCGCGGACGCGGTGATGTAGGTGGCGTTTATGGGGGGGGTCACATTCGGCAAAGTGAGGGGAACGCCCGTGGCGGGCGTGACCGTTTGATAGAAATCGCCGTAATGCGCAACGGTGGACGGCTCGGCGATTGCGTCTCTGATCCGGTGGTACACGGTGATGTCGGCCTGGTTGGTCCTGTGGATCGTGAGCGCCGAGAACGGCACCGGTCCGGGCACAGTGGCGGTGTTATTCGTTGGACAGCCAGGGATAAACTGGGCGTTCAGGTTGAGCACGGTGTTGGTGTAGGTCAGCTCGCCAATTCGCTGCGGGGTCGCAGGCCCGGTGGAGTTGGACGTGAGCGCGAGATACCCCTCCGTGCCGACGACCTGGTAGAGCTTGACCTCGTAAAACGGACCGCCGTCGACAGGCTGGTAAATGATCGGCCCGATCGTAGAGTTTGGGTTGATCTGGATGGTTGGGCCGGCAAGGAAAGCTATGGCCAGCACGAAAGCGGACGCGGCGAGCAGGTAGGACGCGCGCTGGGGTCCGTCGGTGTCGTGAGCGATCAGGTCGGGTGTGAGAGGCATGACGCGGGCTCCTTGAAGTTGGTCGCTCAATGCGTCGAAAAAGGAGGCGTCGACGCGACGATGGACGCTATTACCTAATACGCAGATTCTCCCACCCGGTCCGCCGTGTTTGCCGATTTTTCTTATTCCACCTCGTTTTGCACGAAGATTTGCACCAAAGTCCCGCCGACGCTCGCGGAGAGCGCGACATAGTGCTCGAGGAAGCCGGCGGAGAGGGGGTCGAAGAGCGGCATCACTTGGTTGGGGCTGACGCTGCCGGAGTCGGGTGCGCCGGCGACGACGTCGAGAATCCGGTGATAGACCGTCTGCGTCGAGCCGTCGCTCGCCTTGAACTGGAGCGCGCTGAACGGCAACGCGGCGATCGCGTTCGGCACAAAGCAGCCCGTGCCGTTGTTGGTGACCGTCTGCGCCGTGATGTTCATGGTCGTCGAGGTCTGGACGGTCGGGGGCTCCGCGAGGAGGGCCGCGTGCGCGACGTAGCCGGTGTAATTGAGCAGCTTGTAAATCATGACGCAGTAAACATTTCCGTTCACGACCGGTTGATAGATGATCGGCCCGACCGGCCCGGAGGAATCAAGTTGCAGGACGGGCCCGTAGGACCACGCGGCGACGGTTCGAAGCACGTGGGACTGCTTCGCTTTGCCGCCGTTCTTGCCTTTTTTCTCCTTTTTGGCCTTTTTATCCTTCTTCGGCTTCTTCTCGTCCTTCATGCTGAACTCTCCCCGATGGGTGTGTCGATCGAGGTCGCGAGCCGCGCTCGCACCTCCCAACTCCATGTGCGGTGCAAACTTCGGTCCGCCCGCGCCGTTTCGATGTTGTACCGGGCGGAGGCGCGCGCTCCGGCTTGCGTCGTCGAGACCCGTCGGGATGTGCCGTTGCGACGGGTCGCGTGCGGTTTTAGTTGGCGTGCGGGACCTCCTCGATGGGGAACCGGGGTGTCACGGAGCGCGCGCAGCGAAAGCCGATCGTGGGGGCGTAGACGGCCGGCAGGATGAGCCCGCGTTGGATCGAGCCCAGATTGACGAACTTCTGGTCTTGGAGGTCGGAAACCCAGCCCGCGCGGACGACGTAGGCGATGCCGGTGGCCTCGTCCTGTCGAGGCTGGAGCCGGACCCCGTTGTACCAACGATAGCGCAGCAAGGTGAGTTCGCCGGCGTTGCCGTAAACGTCGACGATCGACTCGTAGGGCGGGGGGGCGTGGTCGAGCGGGTCGGCGCCGACGGCGTGGAGCGGTTGCACGGCGAGCTTCGCGAGATCCCAGCCCGCGGGCCGCTCGATCTTGGAATGGCCGCGGCCGAGGAATTCGAGCTCCTCCTCGAGCGGGAGCCGCGCGCCTCGCCACGCGGCGTAGTCGCACGCGGCGTCGTAGGTGACCCTCACGACGGGCCAGTCGAGCCGGGCGGGATCGGGCGCGGCCGCTGCCCCCCAAATAAATTTCCGATAGGCCGACTTCCAATCCGGGGGGAGCGACTGCGTGGCGTCGAGAAAGCGCGCGAATTCGCGGTTGGTGACCTCGTGCTTGTCGATCAGGTAGGGAGCCAGTTTGACCACGTGCTCGGGAAACTCGCGGTCGGCCCGGGGCAGGGTATTCCCGTGAAGGTCGACGAAGGTCGTGGACCGACCCATGTTGAACGTGGTTCCCGCGACGGCGACCATGTCGGGGTCGGCCGCGTTGTCGGGGAATTCGATCACCAGCGGGTAAAAGTCGCGGGTATTCTGATCGATTGTGACGAAAACGCGTTCAATGGTGCGCTGCGAGGCGGGGTCGTACGCGGTGACCCAATAGCGACCCGCGAAGACGTCGCGCAGGACGCGGCGCTGGTCGATCTCGTCGAAGTGCACGGCCGCGATCAGCCCGAACGGATTGGGCTCGCCGCTCGCCAGCAAAGTGCGAATCTCGACGGTCGTATGCGCGCGGTTCGACGTGACCGGCAAGAGCCTGACGCCAAGGTTTCTCCGCAGAGTTTCGGTGATATTCCCGGTCGGCCCGACCACTTCGGAGAGGAGTTTGAAGACATCGCGCGCGTCGTCGATGTTCTCGCGATCGCCCGAGTCGCCGAGGTTCAGCGCGAGGGCGTCGCACAGCAGAGGGGTAAAGCGCTGGATCTCGGGGTGGGCGGGATCGAGGAGCCGCGCCGCGTGGAAGTGCCGCACCGCGTCGCCAAGCTTATTCGCGCTTAAAGACAGCGCGGCGCTTTGGATTTCGAGTTCCGCCCGCGCGCGAGTGCGGCGGTTCATCTCGGCGCGCGCCGTCGCGATCGACAGCCCCACCACGACGACCATGCCGATCGCGGTGAGCAGCTTCCGTCGGCGTCCGAGACGTCGGCAGAGGCGTCGCACGGGGCCCGGCGGCCGGGCCAGCACCGGCTCGCCGCGCAGGTAGCGATCGATGTCGTCCGCCAGTTCGTCCGCGGACCGATAACGATCGCTCGGCTCTCGCGCGATCGCCTTCAGAATTATCTCCTCGAGGTCGCGCTCGAGATGAGCGTCGATCGAGCGCGGCCGCGGCGGATCGACGCTGGAAAGGTGTCCGCCCCACTCCGAACGCGGCAGATCCTTCGGAAACTGGAACGGCCGCGTGAGCGTGATCGTCTCGTAAAGCGTGACGCCGAGCGAGTAAACGTCGGCGCGGACCTCGTCGATTTTGCCGACGCCGTTGAGCCGCTCGGGCGGCATGTAGACCGGCGTGCCCGGCTCAAACATCACGCTCGCCTGCGTGACGTCGTCGAGGTCGCGCGCCAGGCCGAAGTCGGCGAGATAGACCCGATCCGCCTCGTGGCGATCGAGCAGAATGTTCGCCGGCTTGATGTCGCGGTGAATGATATGCGCGTCGTGAGCCACTTGCAGCGCGCGCGCGATCCGCACCAAAATCGTCAGCACGCCGCGAATATAATTCTGGGGCGACTCGATCGCCAGCCGGTGCACCGCGGTCGGCGTCCGACCCGCGAGATAGCGGCGACGCTGACCAATCAAACCGTGCAGCGAATAGCCGTCGACGTACTGCATCGCGATGAACGCGTGTCCGTCCGCCGTCCCGAAGTCGTAGATCGGCAAAATCGACTGCGCGCACAATCGCCCGCCGCGCGACGCCTCCTTGCGGAACCGCTCGGCCTCCGCATCGCGAATCGCGAGCGAAATGTCCAGCACCTTGAGCGCCACCACTCGCTCCATCGCCGTCTGCACCGCTTTCCAAACCGTCCCTTGACTCCCTTCGCCCAGACGATCGACCAGCATATAATTGCCGATCCGGATCCCGGCGCAGCGCTTCGGCCCGCGGTCGCCCGCGGCGGCCGACGCGTCGAACTCCGTTGTCCGCGGGGTCGGAGAGTCGACGTCCTCGCGCGCGGCGGTCGCGCCGATCGAGTCGTCGCGCGCGACCGTGTCCTCCCAGATCGGAGTCGTCGGTGCCGTGCCTCCCGGACGGGAAAAAAAGCGAGTTTCATCCAGCTCGTTGCTGCGATTGCGCTCGAGATCGTCCATCGCGTCGGCTCCTCCCTTTTGAGAAAGGTCCGATCCAAGCCGTCGATTGGTTCATCATCATTGGAAACGAGCAACGTCGCGAGGTCAAGGATCGACTCGATCGGGGATCCGATTTTCACTGTTGTTTTGACTCCGGCCGCCTGCGCAAGCACGACGCCCGGCCCACACCCGAACCCGAAGGTGCAGCGCCGCGATGGATATCCGACCCCTGGTCTTGATCGACGCCGTCGGCCTCACTCCGCGACTGCTTGAGCACGCGCCGCGACTGCGCGCGCTGGCCCGCGGCGGCTGGTCGCGACCGCTCGCCGAGGTCGCGCCGTCGGTCACTTGCACCGCGCAGGCGAGCCTGCTGACCGGCAAGACCGCGCGCGAGCACGGCGTCGTCGCCAACGGCCGGCTCTTTCGCGATACCGGCGAAATCCGCTTCTGGCAGCAGTCGAACCGCCTCATCGAGGCCGAGCCGCTGTATGCGACCGCACGCCGCGCCGCCGCGCGCCGCGACGCGAGCTTCCGCTCCGCTCAGCTTTTTTGGTGGTTCAACCAGGGGGCCGACGTCGACTTCACAGCCACCCCGAAGCCGCACTACGGCGCCGACGGCAGCAAAGTCTTTGGGATCGCCGGCACCCCGGAAGGCTTTACCGCGCGGCTCGAGGCCGACCTCGGAGCCTTCCCGTTCCACACGTTTTGGGGACCCTTCGCGGGCCTTCCGTGCACCTCGTGGATCGCCCGCGCCGCCGCGCACACCCTCGCGCGCGAACGCCCCGAGCTCACGCTCGTCTACCTCCCGCACCTCGACTACGACCCGCAGCGTTTCGGACCCGCGCGCGCCGATATGCCCCGGCTCGTCGCCGAACTCGACGCCGCCGCCGCGCCGCTCCTCGACGCCGCCGAGCGACTCGGTGCGCGCGTCTGGGTCGTCGCCGAATACGCGCACGTCGACGTCAGCCGGCCTGTCTATTTAAACCGCGCGCTCGCCGCGCAAGGTCTGCTCACGGTCCGCGACGGACCCTTCGGCGCGGTCCTCGACACCTTCGCCTCGCGCGCCTTCGCCGTCTGCGACCACCAGGTCGCGCACGTCTACGTGCAGCACCCGCGCGACGTCCAAGCCGTCGCCGACTTCGTCGCCGCTCAAACCGGCGTGAGCCGCGTCTACGCCGGCGCAGCCCGCCGCGACGTCGCGCTCGACCACCCCCACGCCGGCGAGGTCGTCGCCTGCAGCGATCACGACGCCTGGTTCGCCTATCCCTACTGGCTCAACGACCGCCAAGAGCCCGACTTCGCTCGCACCGTCGATATCCACCGCAAACCCGGCTACGACCCCTGCGAGCTGCTCATCGACCCGACAATCCGAGTGCCGAAACTCCACCTGGCGCGCCGACTGATCCAAAAGAAGCTCGGGTTTCGGACGCTCTTCGACGTCACCCCGCTCGACGCCGCGCTGATCCGCGGCAGTCACGGCGTCCCCGCGACCGACCCCGACGCCTGCCCAATCTTGATCGGCGACGGACCCGAGCCCCCCGCGCGCCTCCACACCACCGACGCGCGCAACCTCATCCTCCGGGCCCTCTTCCCCGACTGGGACCCCGACGCCGAGTGAGCGCGACGACGCAACGCAGACGTCGCGACGACCCCGCTCACGCGTGCGAAGCGGTGAGCAACTCCTCGCGCTCGACGAGCTTCGCGACCGGCGCGACCGGCTTGCTCGAACGCGCCAATGCCCGCCGCCAGATCGCGCCCGCGGGCAGCGTCAACACGGCGAGGATCACCACGCCGACGACCCCCTGCGAGCCCCCCTCGACGAAGCCGTAGCTGTGCAGACCGACGCCGAGCAGGAAGTTCACCCCGTACCACGCCATGATCACCGAGAGGAAGCAGACGACCGACGCGATCACGAGGTTGAACGTGTTGATCCAGCCCGCGAATCGGCCGTGCAGCGGGACGAGATAGACGATCAAGGTCGCAAGCGCCCACACTTCCTTCGGGTCCCAGCCCCAGAATCGGCCCCACGAGTAGTCGGCCCAGACGCCGCCCAGGAACGTGCCCGCGGTGATCAGAAGCACGCCGACCTGCATCGTGCGGTAGATGAAATTCGCCAGCGGCTTGATGTTGAGCGCGGCCGCCTGCATCGCCGCGGCGCGACGCGCGTCCTCGACGCCGGTCGACGACGTCTCGGGAGCGTACGGCGACGGCGCTTCGAGCGCGACGCGCGGCTCGGGCGACGGCGCGAAGGTCGCGCGGTTGAACGTCTCGCCCAAGAGCGCGACCGCGGTCCCGCCGGTGATCAGCATCCCGATGCTGAAGATCGCCGCCGAGACGTAAAACGCCGCGTCCCCGCCGACCCAAGCCGGTCCGAACGCCCCGTACGACGCGTTCAAGCCCAGCATCCCGGCCGCGAACAGCGGCAAGCCGTACAAAAACGGCGTCGCCAGCTCGCCCCAGCGCGGCGTCCGCTTGTAGGTCGCCCCCAGGTAGTACACCGTCGCGATCAGGCCCAACATCATCGCGAGCGCGAACGCCGCATAGCTCGAGACTTCTGTCAAAACGTGCGTCGCGAGCCAGAAATTGCTCCGCAGCACCGGGTTCAGCGCCCGGATGCTCGGATCCAAAAGCGGCACCTGCGACGCCAACAGCGTCCCCAGCAAGGCCACGCCCGACGCCGCCAAAGCCGTGAATTTCTGTCGGAAAATCAGCTCGAAGATCAGCCCGAGCGTCGCCGCGACAAAGGACACCCAGATCACCGTCTCGTACATGTTCGTCACCGGGGCCCAGCCCGAAATCCAAATCCGCAGCACGAAGCCGACGAATTCGAGGCCGATCCCCAACGCCAATCCAACCACCCCCGCGACGTGCGTCAGCCGCCCGAGCACGCCGCCGACGCCCGTCTTCGACGCAATCCCCAGGCTCGCGAGCAAGAGCGCCATCCCCAGCCCGTAACCGTACGGCGCGAGAAAAAACGGGTTGTACTTATTGAACAGGACCTCGCGCGAAACCTGCGCGGGCTTCAAATAATAGCCGCCCGAGAGCGACTCGCCGACCGCACGCGCCGCCGCGACGAACCGCTCGGCAAGTGCCGGATCGACGCGGCCAGGCTCCGCGTTCTCGCCCTGCTCCAGCGCCGCGAAGGCATCGCGAAACGCGACGATCTCCGCTTGCGGATAGCCCGCGGCAACCAATTCCTCGGGCTTCGACGCCAGCAAAACGCCGAGCGGCACGTAACGCGAATTGCCGCGCAGCCAGGTCGTGAAGGTCTCGTCGAACTTCGCGTCGGTGCCCGGCAGCTCCTTTTTGATCCCGTGATCGCTGAGGAACCGCGTGTACGCCATCACCGCGTCGATTTCGAGCGGCGAGAGTTCGCCGATGCCCTTTTGACCTTGCTCGTCGAACACCTTTTGGCCGTGTTGGAACGCCTTGGCGGTGTATTTCAGGTACGCCTCGTTCGACGGCCTCGGCAGGATCGTGAACGTCGGGTCGCGGCTTTCGCCGCGGAATTCGCGGTCGCGGAGCGCCTGGTAATGCAGGAGCCTCGTGCCGACCTCGAGACCGCGACGCTCGACCTCGGTCGGCCGCGGCGACTGCACGGGGTTGTTCTCGAACGCGTTGCTCTTATCCGAAATCATCCCCAGCCAAGTGCGGAACGGGATCTTTTGCCCTTCGGATTCGATGCGCGCGGACTCGAGGTCGCGCGGCGTCAGCCACTGATGCGCCTCGCCGAGCGCCTCGACATAAACGCCGATCTGCTTCGCGTCCTCGTCCGCGATCTTGGCCGACGCGAGGAACGCCTTCAGGTCGGCGGACGACAGATCGGCCTTCTTCACGAGCGCCCGCAGGGCGTCGCGGTCGGCGGCGGACGTCGTCGGCTTGTCGGCGACGGCGGTCAGGCGCGCTTCGATCGCGTCGGCCAGAATCGCGCGCCGCAGCGCGATGCTCGGCGTCAAAATGAACGGCTGCTCGTCCCAAAACTCAGGACGGACCGACCAGTCCAAAACCGCCGCGACCGGGCCCCACGTCGAGGCGACGTCCCCCTTCTCGTCCATGAATTTGATCGTCTCGCGGCCGAAGATCGACTTCACCTCTTCGCGGGCGAGCGTATCGAACGGCTTCGCGCGACCCTCGTGCTGCGCGACCAGCCGCGCGAGCGCCTCGTATGCGCCCCCTTGTCCGAATTTGACCGGCTCGGACTTCGCGGCCGCCGACCCCGCGATCACCAGGCACGCCGCCGCCGCGAGCAGCGCTCGCGAGGTCGTCCACGTCATTGTTCGC
>JAJYDB010000009.1 GCA_021777845.1 Planctomycetota bacterium | reverse complement strand
GGAGTTTCCGGGCGGCAAGTGCGAGCCCGGCGAATCGCCGGAGACCGCGGCGGAACGCGAGTGTCGCGAAGAGACCGGTCTGATCGTGACCGTGGGGCGGCTGCGACGCATCGTCGTGCACGACTAACCCCACGGGCCCGTGGAATTTTCATACTATGATTGTCGGTTGGCCGCTCCCGTCGACGAGCCCGATGCGGCTTCGGGTTTTGTGTGGGTCGAGGGTGCGGCGTTGCCTGGCTTGCGGTTTCCCGAAGCGAACGAGCCGATTTTGGCGGAGTTGGCGGCGAGTTCGCGGCGGCGCGGCGCGTCGTGAGCGCGAATCCGTCCAAGCGACGAGGTAGTTGATGCCGGCGTCGATCGAATACGTCTTGATGGCTGCGCCGGTCGCGATTTATTGCGCGCTGCTTTCGACCTGGCACGGGGGACGCAGGCCGAAGATCGTTCCCGGCTCGATCGACGCGGCTTTGCTTGGTTTTGGGCTCGCCGGCTTGATCGTTTGGGGGCCTCCCGGCCATTTGATCGCGGGAATCGCTTTTGGACGTCCGGGGTTGCTCGACTGGCTGACGATTGCGTCGGGTTACGCGATGGTCTGCTCGATCGTGGCTCGGCTGGCCTCGCGGCGGTTGGTTGTGTATCACGTCAAGCCCGAGGCGCTGACGCGTGCGTTGGCGGTCGTGTTGGCGGGGGATGACAACCAATTCACTCGTACGCTGGGCGGTTTCGAGGACGCTCTCGCAGGTCGCGGAGTACGCGTCGAGACGTCGAGCCTGCTTCAGACCGCGGTTGTGGAAACGCACGGGACACAGGCGGAGGCGTTGCTTGACCGGATACGACCCCGGCTGGCGGCGGTGCTTTCGAGTGAAACGAGTCCGCCGACGCCGTTCGCCTGGGGCTTGATCGGCGTCTCCATCGCCGCTCTCGTGTTGCCGATTCTGGTTCTGGTTCTGGGCCGGCCGTCCACGCGTGCCGCGCTCCGCGTCTTGCTTGACCGCATCCGTGGCCAGTGAGCCGGGTTGCGTCGGCGGAATCGAGCTGATGGGCACGCGATCCCGATCGTAAAGGACGGAGGATGAGGTCCGCAACCGACGCAATTATCTTATGCGGAGGGCGAAGCCGGCGGATGGGCCGATCGAAGGCCGACTTGCCGTTCGACGGGGTGTCGCTGCTGATGCGGGTGGTCGCGCGGCTCGCCGAGGAGGTTGAGCGCGTGGTGCTCGTCGCGGGGATGGACCAGGTTTTGCCGGCGCCTCCGGTCGGCGTCGGAGTGATTGTGGTTCGTGATGCCGTGGCTGATCGCGGACCGTTGACCGCACTCGCGACCGGACTGGCCGCGCTGCCGACCGACTCCGAGGTCGTGTACGCGACCTCGACCGACGCTCCCTTTTTGGCGCGGGGTTGGATTGCGTTGCTCGTCGGATACCTCGAGGGACACGACGCGGCCGCGCCGCGTATTGAGGGGCGACGGTTCCCGTTGGCGGCGATTTATCGACCGCGCGTCGCACGCGAAGCCGCCGAGGAACTGCTCGCGCGCGGCGAACTGCGTCTGACTTCACTGCTTGATAGCCTCCGCACCCGCGATCTCGGAGTCGACGAACTGAGGATCGTCGACCCTGACCTCGCGACATTGTGCAACTTGAACACTCCAATGGATTACGAGCGGGCCTTGAGGTTACTTGAGCATGGTCGGCACGCTGTCGAGGAGTGACCATTACGCGCCGAGGGCGCTGCCGCTGGCATTGAACCGGGGGCGATGAGAGAGTGGCGGCGCACTTGAGCCGAAGCAAGGTCGCGCGGGGCGTGTTCAGCCGGAGACTGTTCGCGCGGTCGGTCGGCCGGGATCGGCTCAGAGGAGACGCCGCGTCGGTTCGAGGAGGCATCGGAAGGACGACGCCGTCGTTTGCGGTTGCGACGCTTGGGTGCTTCGGTTGCGGCGAGTCGCATCCATGAGGCTCGGTCGTTGTCCGCGGAGACGCGCGGCGTGACGCCGAGGCGGGCGGCGGCACGCGGCGAGAGTGAGATCAAAGGTTCCGGGCCTTCGGCGTGAACGATGATCCACCCCGCGAGGTCGAGTTCGGCGAGCAAGTCGGTGACCGCCTCTTCGTCGCGGCCGAGATCCCGGGCGAGTCGCGACGGACTCTGCCAGAGGCCTGGCGAGCAAGTGCAGTGTTCGAGAAGATCTATCGCCTGGCGGGCGAGCTCGCTGCGAAAGTCGGCGTTCATGGTTGGGTCTCGATCAGGGGTGACAGCGGGAAGGACGCGGAATATGTCGGGGCCGACGCGGGGGAGGAGCACGCGTCGGCGACCGAGTCCGGCGTTGTCAGGCGGGCGGATCGCGGACCGATGCCGTCGCAGTTGACGCCACCGATTAAGCCGTTGGCGACGGCGAGCAGAATCAAGGGGTCGCGAGTCGCAAGCTGGAGTCAAAGTCGTCGGCGGGGATGCCGCGACGGTCGAGTGCCAAACCGATCGGTTCGTCGGGCTGTGCGATCGGCTTGTTGAAGACGCGAGCGCGCCGCGCGAGGTCGTCGCTCGAAGGGGCAACGGCGTCGAGTGGGAGTTGCGCGGCGGCCTGCGCAATTGCGAATTCGCTGTGCGCGCGGGCGGCGTCGGCCTCGCGTTGACGCGCCTCGGCTTCGAAGGAGCGAGCGGTTTCGAGGGCGGCGTCAGGAAACTGGGATATTCCTTTGAGGAGCGTCCTCGTCCACCGCGGACGGGTACCCTCGGGAGACTGCCGCGCGAGCATATAGCAAGCAAGGCAGGCGTTCGAGTCGCGGGCGTCAAGCGATTGCCGGACGAAGGTATCGAGGCTGTCGGGATCGGCGTCCTGCATCGCCTGCGTGTATTTGCCGACGAGCCGCGGATTGACCTGGTCGGGTCGATCGCAAGCGCGGTCGATCACCGCTTGGCTCTGGTCGTCGGGCACGCGGGGGCGGAAGGCTTCGAGCTGACGCCGGCCCCACTCGAGAGCGGCGTCGTCGCCTGCGTTGCGAGCGGTCTGGTGGAAGTCGAGCAGGGAGTCGAGCGTCGGGGCGGCGGGTCCGCCCGTCATCGGCCTCATGAACGCGCGCCCTTCGAATTCGGGCGCTCGACTGGCGAGCTGCTGTTCGACGAGCGACTGCTTGAGCAACTTGTTCGTCTCGCGCTGCAAGCTCTCGAGCGACATATTTTCGCGAGCTCGTTTTCGCGCGTCGCCTTCCTCGTTCAGCCGGTCGAGAAACGCCCGCGGCGCGGGGCTGTAACCCTCCGACTTTTTATGCAACTGGTCGCGCAGTTGGTCGACCGCGTTCTGGGCGCGCTCGCGCGCGACCTTCAACGTCAAGTCGCCGCGGCCGATCTGCTTCTCGAGATCTTCTCGGATCGCCTGGAACCGCGCGAGCTCCGCGTCGGCATCGGCTTTAAACGGCGACCCTTGAAAGAACGCGCTCAAGGCGCTTGGGCCCAAGTTCTCTTTCCAAAGTCTCATCGACATTGTGTTAAATTCTCTCAGTAATCATATGGGGCGTTGCATTTTCTAAAGCGAGCCTTCGCGCGCCCCCGAGTTTTCGTCAAACATCCGTGCCCTCAAGATCGAAAGCCGCTTGATCGCCAATTCGGCGCGACCGATGGCCTCGCGTCGATCAACCCCGGTACGCTCGACCGTCCGCGGCGTCGCTTCGTACGAGAGCCTTGCCCTCCAGCGACCGTCGGGGTCGCGCGACCAACTCAAAATCCCGTTCCGCAGGCCGTGATAGACGCGGCGCCGACGCGCCCAGCGATCGTCGACGCGGTCGAATCGGCGCGCGCGAACTCCTGCGACGATCAAACTCGCCGCCGCAAAAAGTTTCAACGGAAGTACAAGGCAACAATTGATGAGCATGAATCCGTTCACCGCAAGCCTGCGAAATAATAGTAGATGCATGCGTTCGTCGTTGGGTGATGCGGAGGCGCGTCCTATCTTGCCCCGACGAAGGGAAAGACGTTGTTCCACCACCAATATCGATTTGGAAACGACTCGCGTTCCGCCGGGGGGCGAGCCTCATAGACCTCGGGGGCGTTGAGGTTCAGGGCGTCGCTGCTTGGGCGGTAGTCAAGGCGACGTCGGTCGAGTAAAATACATTGACGTGGGTTGTACCTTCTCCGACTTCCGACGCGCGGCGACGTCGCGAGTTGTCGGAGTTATCGCGGTGAACTCCCGCGTACTCCGGCGTGTCCGGAGAACGCAGCGAAATGGAGTCGAGCGCCCGGCCGACAGGCACCTTCGGATAAGAATACATGACGAAATTGGACTCAAAGGCGGCTTCCTCGAACTCTAACCCCGAATCACGCTCGACGATTACAAAAATAAAGAAGCCACGGGGCAACCGTACGCTCGAGCAAGCGCAAGACGCCGTCGCGAACTCGGCGTCAGCGCGCTCGAACGCCGGGCGGCTCGCGCTCGCCCTTGAGAATGCGCAACTCGCCGCCCGGATCGCCGACGACAATCGCGCGAAAGACGTCCTTGTGCTCGATGTCCGTGCGGCCACGTCGCTGGTCGACTACTTCGTAATTGCCACCGCGGCCTCGCGTCGACAGGCGAATGCGATCGCGAGCGAGATCGACCAGGAAATGAAGCGTCGCGGCGACAAAAAGCTCGGCATCGAGGGAACCGAGGAGGGGAGTTGGGTTCTGATCGATTACGGCGATTTCGTGGTCCATGTGTTCGCACCGGAAGCACGCGGTTACTACGCGATCGAGGAGCTTTGGGGCGATGCCCCGCGGATGGATTGGGCGGGGGCCGTGCAACGGTCGCCCGACGAGGCGTGAGCGCCGGTGTGGTCGCGACGACCTCGGGCGATGACGGCGGCGACGACGGCGGAGGCGGCCCGGGACGATGAATCTGCTTGATCGTTTGCGGGAGAGCTTCGCAAACGCGGCGCCCGAGGGGGTTGACGCCGCCGCGCTTGGAAACAGCGTGCGCCCCGGGACCGACGCTAAATTCGGCGATTACCAAGCGAACGGGTGCATGGCGCTCGCGAAGTCGCTCGGGGTCTCTCCACGCGATTTGGCGGCACGTGTGGCGGAAGTTGTCGACCTCGGCGACATGGCGCTTAAACCCGAGGTCGCGGGCCCCGGATTTTTGAATGTCCGGATTCGCGACGACTGGATTGCTCGGCGTCTTCGGGAGTTGCTCGACGACCCTACGCTAGGCGTGGCGCCACCCCGTCGGACGCGGACGGTGGTGATCGATTTTTCGTCGCCGAACGTCGCGAAGCCGATGCACGTCGGGCATATCCGCTCGACGGTGATCGGCGATTGTCTCGCACGTCTGTTCGAGGCGCTCGGACATCACGTGATCCGGGACAACCACCTGGGCGACTGGGGCTCGCAGTTCGGAATGATCCTTTGGGGCTGGAAGAACGCTCGGGATGACGCGGCGTACGCATCCTCTCCTGTTCGAGAGTTGGCCAGACTCTACCGGCTGGCCCAGTCGCGGATTCAAGGCGGCGATGCGGGCGTCGAAGAGGCGTCGCGGCGTGAAACCGCGAAGCTGCACGCGGGCGACCCGGAAAATCGTGCACTTTGGCAGCAGTTCATGCCGTCGTGCCTGGAAGCGATCGAGGCGATTTATAGTCGGCTCGGCGTGCGGTTCGACGTCCGACTCGGCGAAAGTTTTTACGACCCGATGCTTGCGGGCGTCGTCGACGACCTGACGTCGCGCGGGTTTGCAGTCGAAAGCGAGGGGGCGACTGTCGTCTTTGTCGAGGGTTCGAAGACACCGTTCATGGTCCGCAAGAGCGACGGCGCGTTCACCTACGCGACGACCGACCTCGCGACCATCCAATACCGCGTAAAGACGTGGAACCCCGACCTGATGCTTTACGTAGTCGACCACCGGCAGGGCGATCACTTCAAACTGCTCTTCGAGGTCGCCCGGCGCTGGGGTTTCGATCGCGTCGATTATCGGCACGTCGCGTTTGGGACGGTATTGGGCGCGGACCGGCGTCCGTTCAAGACGCGCGACGGCGACGTCGTCGGGCTCGAGTCGCTGCTCGACGACGCCGTCTCCGAGGCCCGCGCGCTGATCGACGCGAACAGCCCGGATATCGACCCCGACGAGCGCGCGCGGATCGCCGAGACGGTCGGCTTGGCCGCGATCAAATACGCCGACTTGTCGCAGAATCGCCTCAGCGACTACGTTTTTGACTGGAAAAAAATGGTGGCCATGAACGGCAACACCGGCGCTTATCACCAATATGCCTTTGCGCGCATCCGGAGCATCTTTCGAAAGGGCGAGGTCGACCCGTACGCGTTGCGTTCGCGAAGGCCGGAGATCACGCTCGGGCAACCCGCCGAGCGTGCACTCGCGATGCAGGTGCTGAGGTTCCCGGAGACGCTCGAGCTGGCTGCGAACGAGCTTAAGCCGAACGTGCTCACCGACTATTTATTTGAAACGGCGAATCGATTCAGTACTTTTTTCGAGGCCTGCCCGGTGCTGAAAGCCGAGTCCGCCGCGCTGCGCGACAGTCGGCTCGCGCTTTCCGATTTGACCGCACGTGTGCTCGAGCGAGGTCTGGGACTGCTCGGTATCGAGGTTCTGGAACGGATGTAGTCGTGTTGCCTCGCCGCCTTCCTTCCGCCGCAGCATGCCCCGAGGATGTGTGGAGTCGATTTATGCGTGAAGATTCGCGAATTCGACGTGCGGCGTGGGGCGCCGCGTCGGCGATTTGCGCGGTGCTCGTCGCCGCGATGGTCTGGCCGGGGCGAGATCGCTCGCCGGTGGTCGCCGCGGGGCCCGCGGGGCACGCGGAGCCGCACCGTTCGCCGATTGCCCTCGCGCTCTCGAAGGACGGCACGCGGCTGATGACCGCGAATCAGACGTCGGACTCGGTCTCGCTCGTCGACACCGGCACAGGTCGCGTGCTTGACGAAATCAAGACCGGCGAGAAGCCCGCGGGGGTAGCAATCTCGGCCGACGGCCGGCGCGCGATCGTCGCGCACTGGTACGGTTACAACGTCGCGGTGCTTGCGATCGAGGGTGATCGGCTCAAAGTGAGCGGCCGCGTCGAGGTGGGGCCGGAGCCGCGCGGCGTCGCGATCACTCGCGACGGCAAGGTTGCGTACGTCGCGGTCGGGGTCGCGAACGAGATTGTGCGGATCGACCTCGACGCGGCCAAGGTGAGCGGCAGGCTAAGCGTGGGACGCGAGCCGCGCGGCGTTGCGACGGCACCCGACGAGTCGCGACTTCTGGTCGGCAACGCGCGCTCGAAGGATTTGAGCGTGATCGACCTCAAGGCGTGGCGGGTTGAGCGGACGTTGCCGATGGACGGCGACAACCTGCGTCAGGTGGCGTTCAGCCCGGACGGCAAGACCGGTTACGTCGCGAACATGAAGAACCGAGGCTTCGCGACGACGCGGCAAAACATCGACTTGGGTTGGGTGCTCGGTCAGCGCGTCACGCGTATCGCGCTCGACGGTTCGAGGCCGTATGAGACGCTCTCGCTCGACCCGCACGGCATGGCGGCGAGCGACGTCCACGGACTGGCGATCGGGGCCGGCGGCAATATCCTCGCCGTCGCGTGCGGCGGGACGCACGAATTGATGATTTTTCGCACGGACATGAGCGAGTTGCCGTGGCGCGAGAAAGGCTCGCGCGACTTGATGGCCAACGACCTCGTGCGCGATCCTGATCGATTCCGACGCGTTGCGCTCGGCGGACGTCCGACCGAGCTGGCGTTCGCCCCGGACGGGAAGACGCTGTACGTCGCGAACTACCTCGCCGACGCCGTGCAGGTTGTCGATGCCGAATCCGGGCGTTTGGCGCGCACGATAGCGCTCGGCGGTCCGAGCGAACTCTCGCAGGTGCGTCGCGGGGAAATGCTCTTTCATGACGCGAGTCGGTCGCTGAACCAGTGGTATAGTTGCAACACCTGCCACAGCGACGGCCACACGAACGGCCAAGATTTCGACACCCTTAACGACGGCTGGCAAGACCTCAGTACGAATCACGCACGCAGCCGCAAAAAAGTGCCGACGCTGCGCCGAGTCGCGAAAACCGGCCCGTGGACCTGGCACGGTTGGCAAACGAATCTCGACCAGGCGATGGTCGAATCTTTCACGAAGAGCATGCAAGGTCGACGTCCGAGCGATGACGACGTGCGGGCGATCATTGCGTATCTGGCGACGCTTGACTTCCCGCGCAACCCGTACCGAGCGGCCGACGGCTCGCTTTCCGCCGCCGCCGCGCGCGGACGCGAGGTCTACCGCTCGACCAAGGCGGCATGTAACGTCTGCCACGCGGGGGCCGAGCTCACCGACGGCAAGATTCACGAGGTTGGCTTGCATGAGCCCGGCGAGGTCTATCACGGATTTAACGCGCCTTCGCTGCGCGGCGTCTACGACAAAGATCCCTACCTGCACGACGGTCGCGCCGCGACGCTGAAAGACGTGCTCACCGGAGCGCACAACCCCGAGGACGTCACCGGGCAGGGGGCGTTGAGCGCCGCCGAGCTCGACGACCTTGTGGAGTATCTCAAGACGTTGTGATCCGTCACGACCAGATCGAGAGCGTGCGCGCAACGTCGCTCCAAACAGACGCGTTCAGAGCGGCGTGTGCTCGTGTTTGCCAGGCCTCGTCTCGCGGCCCGACCGCCGCCGGCAGGAGTCGTCCCCCTCGAGCCGCGGTGTGTCCGAGCGGCAAAAAAGCGGCTTGAGCCGCGACGTTCGCGTCCAGGAGCAGCGCGGCGACGATCAGCAAGGACGGTATTCCGAACGTCCATCCCGACACAAGAACAACCACCCAGGCGATCGCACCGACGCCCGCGCCGTCGGCGACAAAGTCGCGCAGCGCACTCATTCGCGGCCGCTCGTTGTGTTGCAAGCGGCGCGCGAGAGCGAAAGTCGCGAGCGCGAACGCCTCGGGTGCTCGACTCTCGAGAATATCGCGAGGGAGATCCAAGCGGACCCGCTCAGCATTCAGGGGCTGCGCGGGAGGCGCGAACGCGGCGCTTGCGCTCTCGAGGAATTCCGAGACGGTCGGGCCGCTCTGCGTGCGATCCGACTTGAAGGAATACCGAACGCGACGTTGCGCGCGGCGCGCCCAGAGCGCGGTTGCCAATCCCGGAGCGAGCAAGCCGAGGAAGAGAGGGTCGAGCCAGATCAGCCAGGAGAAAATGTCCACGACGCTCGTATGCCTTCTCGCCGACTCGGCGCGGGCGTGTCAGGTTTGGACGTGCAGGCGGTCGTCCCAAAACGCCGCTGAGCGTGCGAGCTTCGACTCGCACTCCTCGATCGTGAAGCCGTCGGCGAAGACCGTCAAGATGGGGTCGCCGGGCCGGATGCTCAAGCCGGGCTGCGGAATGTCGGCGATAGTGGGAAGCCTCTCGGGGCAGTTTGTTACGAATCCCGACAAATCCGGCGCGATGAGTGATCGGCGCGCGAAGAGCACGCGTTTGCCCACGAAACTCGGCTGTACGCGAGGCTCGCAAATTCTGATCGACGCCCCTGAGTCGAAAACTCGCGCGTGATCGGCCAGAAGGCTGATGCCGAGCGCGTGCTCGATCACCTCGACCGAGGCCGTGTAACGCGGGTTGACCTCGATCAGCCAGGGAACGCCGTCGCTGAGCTTGAAGTCGATCCCGAAGAGTCCGCGTAGACCGAACCCGCGCGCGACCGCTCCGCCCAGACGCTCGACCCACCGTCGCGTCGTATCCGAGACCGGCCAAGGACCGACATTTCCAACGTAAGCAAAGGGAGCGCCGGGGCGGCCAAGTAGTTGGCGCGTGACAGCCACGAGTCGGGCGCTGCCGCCGTCGCCGAGAAAAATCGCCGAGGCGTCCAACCCTGGGACACGCTCCTGGAAGAAGATCGAGCCGTCCTGGTTCGGCTCGTCTTGATCTACCAAAGGTGTGAGCTCCACGCCACCCGACGAGCGTCGCGGTTTTCGCAGCCACGAGCCGTCGCGCGGCAGTCCGCGCGCATCGAACGCAAGCTTCGGTACGGGAAAGCCGTTGGAGCGAGCAACTTCGGCAACGCGACTCGGGTCGCGTGCGGCGTGCAATACGTTCCCTGGATTACCCCAGAGCTCGCGACAACTCGCGAGGTCGTCGATCAGGTCGGGTTCGTTTTCAAGCCCGCCGGTATAGAGGAAGGGAGCAGCCGGCTGAACTCGCTCAAGTGAGCGCAGTCGCGAAGGATAATTGTGAATGTCGACGCGTACCGCAATCGCGGCGGACTCAAGATCAAGGTCGGCGAACAGATCCGCACAGCGCGGCGAAAGTCCGGCACGCAACGCGGAAAAGGCCGCGGCTCGCGTGCTTGCGCCGACGATCCAGACGGGCGGATTCAAGAGGCTCGTCCCGGAATCAGGTCTACGAAAAAACGCCGCCCGACGACGCTTGGTGGTCGACGGGCGGACGAGTATTCGAGTTTCTGCGGGATGATCGCTTATTCGACGGCTTCGATCTTCGAGGCCTTGAGCATCATTTTGCCGCCTTTCTCGGAGACCTCGCCTGTGACCTTGACGGTCGGCCCGTCGCCCTTGGCGGCGGTGCAAAAGCCCTTCGCGCGGTGCTCTTTCTTGGCAACCTCGCCGGTCAGGTAGTACTTGACTTCTTTGCCGCCCTCCTTGGTCACGACCACGTCCTGGCAAGACTTCGATTCCTTGAGCGCGCACTTGGCGCACTGAGCCATGCCGGTGATCGTCTTCTCCTCGGCCGCCTTCAGGATCGCGAGGCCCGAGAAGGCCACCGCAACTGCCAGCAACGAATACAGCTTGCGCATCGTCGTCGAACTCCTTGTCGTGAATGGAATGCAATCGCGGCCCGAGTCGCGTACTTGCGACCACCGTGTGGGCCGGCGGGGCGGAACTCCGAACCACTTCATAACGACTACGTGCCTATTGAAGCAACGCGGACCGGCCGGGACAACTCTTTTTTTTCAAATGTCAAACATTGCGCGGGTGTGAGGTCGTACGACTTGGATCGCGGCGGCCGGCGTCCGGCTCTTGCGGTCGCGCGCCGATCTATCCTATGATGCCGACTTCGCACGGGCGACATCGCGTGCTGCGGACGCGGCTGTCCGCGTCGAACGTCGCGATGCGTTCGAGTTTGATTCAATCAGTCCGGGGAGCAACGACTCATGAGTTCCGATTTGACGATGCGTGTGGGCGAGGGGCTGGTCGGCGAGGGGAACGAGATCGCGCATATCGACCTCCTGATCGGCCTGAAGACGGGTCCGGTGGGCGTCGCGTTCGCGAACGCGCTCGCGAATCAGTCGGCGGGTCACACGAACCTGCTCGCGGTGCTGGAGCCGAACCTGGCCGTGAAGCCCGCCACGGTGATGATCACGAAAGTGACGATCAAGGGCATGAAGCAGGCGGTCCAGATGTTTGGACCGGCACAGTACGCCGTTGCGAAGGCCGTTGCCGACTGCCTCGCCGAGGGGACGATTCCGGCCGCAATTGCCGAAGACATCGTCATTGTTTGCGGAGTGTTCATTCATCCCGCCGCCGAGGACAACGCGAAAATCCTCGAGTTCAACCACAAAGCCACCAAGTTGGCGATCGAATGCGCGATGAAGGGCTTCCCGACGCCCGCCGAGGTGGTGAAGGGCAAAGACACCGCGAAGCACCCGTTCGCGGGCTGAGCGATGGCCGACGAAAAGCCCGCCATCCTGTTGCACCTTGACGTCGATCCCCGTCCGAGCGTGTTCGACTCCGTGGTCGCGATCGACGCCGGGGTGGACCATCTGCTCGCGCACGGGGGCGTCGTACCCGCCGAGGCGACGGCGCTCGTGCACGGTGCGCTGTTCACGCGCGGACCCGCCGAGCTGCGTCGCACGGCCGTTTTTATCGGCGGGTCGGACGTTGACGCCGCGGAACGTCTGAAGGATGCCGTCGTCGCGACGTTTTTCGGTCCGTTCCGCGTTTCGGTTCTGCTCGACCCGAGCGGTGCGAACACGACGGCGGCGGCTGCCGTGTTGGCGGCGCTCCGAAGTGTCGGCGGGACACTCGACGGCACACGCGCGGCGGTCTTGGGCGCGACGGGCCCGGTGGGACGTCGCGTCGCGAGCCTCTTGCTTGGTCTGGGGGCGAGCGTGCGGCTTGGCTCACGGCGACTGGACCGCGCCGCGGCTCTAGCCGAAACGCTGCTCGCCGGGATCGAGACACCCGGGGACATCGAAGCCTTCGAGACTTCGAGCGTCGACTTGCTCGCCTCCGGTTTGGACGGCGCGGCGATCGTCGTTGCCGCGGGGGCCGCGGGCGCGACTCTCTTGCCTCTGTCGATTCGGGATCGACTCGCCTCGGCTCGTGTCGTGCTTGACCTCAACGCCGTCCCGCCGCTCGGCGTGGAATGGATCGAGGTCCACGACCGCGGCGTCGAACGCGACGGCACAGTTTGCTGGGGAGCGCTCGGCGTCGGCGGGATCAAAATGAAGATCCATAAGGCCGCCGTGCGCAAAATCTTCGAGTCTAACGACCGCGTAATCGACGCCGCCGAAGCCCTCGCAATCGGACGCGAGCTCGGTCTTGATCGTTGACGACGTCGCCGCACACTTATTCCTTGGCGAAGATGCCGAGGATCAGCGCCGTCGTGCTCGTCGCGTTGAAGAGGGAGTGAATCACGATCGGACCGACCAAACTGCCAGTGCGTTGAAACACCAGTCCGACGCCGACCGCAAAGACGAAGAGTCCGACCGGGTCCGGCCATTGCGTCGCGTGCGCGATCGCAAACAAGACGGCCGCGGCAACAATCGGCACCGCACGACGCAGCGGCTTCGGCATCGCGGCGAGATCGTTTGCGGCGGGCGGCGCGGGCTTCGAGGGCCACACCGGGGTCGCGGGTGCCGCGTAAGGGTTCGGCTCGTCGTCGACGGTGTTGAAATCAAACTGCTCGAGGGGCGCGAGTCCGTCGCTCGCCGGGGACTCGGCGGGTGCGTTCAGAAGCGAATCTCTTGTCTCGGGCGGACCGTGAGGCGGGACGATCTCCGCCGTCCGCGGAGCGGCCGCGGGCCACACCCCGGCCACGCGCGCCAGCCACGACTGCAAGACTCCGCGAAAGAGCAGCTCCTCGGCGATCGGAGCGAACACCGTCGCCGAAACGTACGCGAGCAAGATCGTCGTCGGCGTGAGGCCGCCCTTGAGCATCTCCTCGATCGGGTGCTCCTTCTTGGGCCAGATTTTGAGCGCCCCGATATTGACCGCGTAGACGACCGGTGTCACCAGCAAATACGTCATCACGCCGCGACGGGCATCAAGGCCGGCCTGATCGCTCGGCAGCCACAGCGTCCAGGGTGACTTCCCGTAGGTTTTTCGCAGCATCGAAGGGAGGGTCGCGATCACAATCGCATTGATCACCGAGGTTAGGCACATCAATTCCCTTGGACTAAAGTGCTCCCCCTTTTTCACGTGGGTCACGGACGCGTAGGTGCCGACCAAGGCAACTTGAAGTCCAACGTAGTAGACCAACACTAAGACGATCGCGCCGAATCGCCAGGGAACTTCGGGTCGAACCCCGTCCGGAAGCAGTCTTCGACCCCTGAACTTCCGCCCAATGGTCCATCCCCAGGCCAGGATCATCGCGCTCAGGAGGCTAAAGATCCAAGCGCCGCCGAGCGCGCGGACGACTGCGACGGAGTTGAGGGCGAGCGGCACGCGCGCGGTCCTTTGGACGAGTAGGGGGCCGTTGACCAGGAACGAACAGAGATCGTACCGCGCCGGCGAAGTTCAGGCCGGCTTGCTCGCGAGTCGGCCGCCCTCTAGAATCATGCCCAGACCGAACCCGTCGGTGCGTAACCCCGCGGCGACCCTCGAAGAAAGGCTGTTTTGGTGACGATTAACGCCGACGAGCAATTGCGAATTCTGAGGCGCGGCGTCGACGCGATCGGCGGCGAGGCCGAGTTGCGGACGAAGCTCGAGCGTTCGGTCGCGACCGGGACGCCTCTGCGCGTGAAATACGGCATCGACCCGACGGGCATCAACGTCCATCTCGGCCACACCGTGCCGCTGCGGAAATTGCGACAATTCCAGCAGCTTGGTCACACCGCGGTCATCATCATCGGCAATTACACCGCGCTGGTCGGCGATCCTTCCGGCCGCGACGAAACGCGTGCGACACTGACCCGCGAGCAGGTTGCCGCGAACGCAGTCGACTATTTGCGGCAGGTTGGCCGGATCATCGACCTCGACCGCGCGGAGGTCCATCACAACGGCGACTGGTTCGCGCAGTGGTCGTTCCTCGACGTTCTCGATCTCATGAGGCACATGACGCTCTCCCAGATGACGATGCGCGATGATTTCGCGAAGCGGCTCGCCGCCGAGAAGCCGGTATATCTGCACGAGTGCCTCTACCCCTTGATGCAGGGCTGGGATTCGGTCGAGATCCGGGCCGACGTCGAGTTGGGCGGCAGCGAGCAGCTTTTCAGCTTGATCGTCGCGCGCGACCTACAGCGGTCGCGCGGGCAGGCGCCTCAGGTCGCGCTCACGATGCCGATTCTGGTCGGCACCGACGGCGTCCGGCGGATGGGCAAGAGCCTCGGCAACGACATCGGTATCGGCCTGCCCGCGAACGACTTCTTCGGCAAGCTGATGAGTATCCCCGACGCGCCTTTGCGGCAGTATTTCACGC
Source organism: Planctomycetota bacterium (assembly GCA_021777845.1). GTDB lineage: Bacteria > Planctomycetota > Planctomycetia > Isosphaerales > Isosphaeraceae > JAJYDB01. The sequence continues at coordinate 25,985 of JAJYDB010000009.1, read as the reverse complement.
TGCTCACCGAGATCCCGCTCGATGAGATCGACCGCCTCCTGGCACCGGGCGTGAACCCGCGCGACGCGAAGGAGCTGCTCGCGAAAGACCTGCTGCGCGATCTCGGTCTGGGCTCCGAGGCCGACGCCGCCGCGCTTGAATTTCGACGCCGCGCGCAGGGTGCCGACCCCGACGAGATCCCGGAGGTCGCGATCGCGCGCAGCGAGCTTGACGCCGACGGACGTATGCCCGCGCCGAAACTGATCGTCCGGCTCGGCCTCGAAACGTCGACGTCGAACGCGCGCCGCGTGATCGAGCAGGGGGGATTCAACATCGGCCCGGCGCGGGCAGTCATCCAAGACCCGTCGGCGTCGATCGCGGTCGTCGACGGCCTGATCGTCCGCGCCGGCAAGCGCAAACTGGCTCGCGTCGGGCTCACAAACGACGGCGAGGTTTGATCTGTGGATTGGGCATCGATCCGGCGCGAGAGGTAATTCATGGCGACGCACGGCATCGGCATCATCGGCTGCGGGATGATCGCCGAATATCACACCCGCGCGCTCAACGAGATCGACGGCGCGCGGGTTGTCGCCGCGTACAGTCGGTCGGCAACGAACGGCGCAAAAATCGCCGCGATCGCGTCCGAAAAGGGCGACTGCCGCGTGTATGACGACCTCGACGCCATGCTGGCGCGGCCCGACGTCGATGTTGTGTGCATCTGCACGCCGAGCGGCGCGCACCTCGAGCCGGCGCTCGCCGCGTCGCGCGCGGGCAAGCACGTCGTCGTGGAAAAGCCGCTTGAAATCACACTCGCGCGCTGCGACGCCTTAATCACCGCTTGCGAAGCCGCCGGCGTGCGTTTATGCGCGATCTTTCCCTCGCGGTTTTCGGCCGCGAACCGCATGCTCAAAGGGGCGATCGACGCGGGCCGGTTCGGACGCCTTACGCTTGGCGATACGCACGTGAAGTGGTGGCGGACGCAGGACTATTACGACTCCGGCGGCTGGCGCGGCACGTGGGCGCTCGACGGCGGCGGCGCGCTCATGAATCAAGCGATTCACAACGTCGATCTCTTGCAGTGGTTCATGGGTGACGTCGCGAGCGTCTCCGCCGTCACAGCGACACTCGCGCACGACCGCATCGAGGTTGAGGACACCGCCGTCGCGGCCGTGCGATTCCGATCGGGTGCGCTCGGCGTGATCGAAGCCGCCACCAGCGCCTGGCCGGGCCTGCTCAAGCGCACCGAGATCCACGGTTCGAGCGGCTCGGCACGCGTTGAGCAAGACGACCTCACGCTTTGGACGTTCGAGACCGGCGCCGAGGGCGACGCCGAAATCCTCGCGAGAATCGCGGGCGGCTCGGCCTCGAACTCCGGCGCCTCCGACCCCCGCGGCATCAATCACGCCGGGCACCGCGAACAACTCGCCGACTTTTTGCACGCGATCGACGCCGGCGCGTCCGCCATGATCGACGGTCGCGAAGGCCGCAAGGCGGTCGAAATCATCCACGCGATTTATCTGTCTTCACAAACCGGTAGGAGCGTCGAATTACCTCTTCAGGGCGATCCGGGGTCGCATTGACGACAACCTCGTCCGCCAACCGGGAACGTTCCTCTCTAAGGAGGCCCCGATGACGAAGCCAAAGACATCGAACCCGCGCTGCACGGTCGCCATCCAGTACGAAGACAACAGAATCGTCCGCTTCGGTCATGCACACAAGGAACAGGACGCGCACCGAGTGGTCGCGACCATTTATTCCCGCTGCAAGATCGCGAACAACTTGGATTTGCCCCTGATCATTCAGAGATGACGTGCTGCGCGAGTTCAAGGATCGAACATGAAGCGACCGCGGAACCTGATTCTCGACGACCTCGTCTATCTCTCAGTGCGGCTGGTAGTCGCGCTGGCGCAGATGCTCACGATCGAGCAGTCGTACGCGCTTGCCGATGCGCTGGCGGCCTTGATCTACAGGGTCGATCGACGCCATCGGCTGGTCGGTATTGATAACCTGCGCGTCGCCTTCGGCGACCGCTACGACGCCCGCGAGCGCGACCAACTCGTCCGGGGTGTTTATCAGCATTTCTGCCGGATGGTCATTGAGATGTTGCACATCCCGCGCAAGCTGAACCTCTACAACTGGAGAAGCTACATCACGCTCGTCGGTCACGAGCCGGTGATTGAGCGGCTATTGCGCGGCGGACCACTCGTGATGCTGACGGGGCATTACGGCAACTGGGAAATGGCGGGCTATCTCTTCGGCCTGTTTGGGTTCCCGCCGAACTCGGTCGCGCGGACGCTCGACAACGCGCGGCTCGACGCGTTTCTGAGGTCGTTCCGCGAGCGCACCGGCCAGAAGCTGATCGCGAAGTCGGGCGGCTACGACGAGATGCTCGCCGTCCTGCGCGAGGGGCGCGTACTCTCGTTCCTCGCCGATCAAGACGCCGGACAGCGCGGACTTTACGTCGATTTCTTCGGGCGGCCCGCTTCGACGCACAAGGCAATCGCACTCTTGGCCTTGGAGCACCGCGCGCCGGTGGTGGTGGGTTACGCGCGACGCATCGGACCGGGCTTTCGTTATGAAGTTGGCTGTCTCGACGTCATCGAGCCCGAGGAGTGGCAAGGCACCGCGGACGACGTCCGTCTTCTGACTCAACGCTACACAACCGCGCTCGAATCAATCATTCGCGAGCGACCCGAGCAGTATCTTTGGTTGCACCGACGCTGGAAACATCAGCCAAAGGCAAAATCCGCCGCCGCAGCCGGGCGCGCACCCTCGACTGATACACCTCAGCTTGCCTAAGAGCACCGCGTTAGCACGCTCGCATCGAAATCAACGCTTCGACCCTTACGGGCAGGGCGCCGATGTCGCGTGCCGTGCAAAACACTTCTGGCACCACGCGGGCCGCGACCCACTCTCGGAGTTGGACGACCCAGCACCAACGCTGATCGCCCACACCGCGACAATCAGGCCGACGACGACCATGTGAAAGATCGGATCACTCAACCAACCCATGCCGTTCTTCATAAAAACCTCCCGCGAAATCGTGAGTTTGCAGCCTCTTGACCCCGAGACGCGCCTCAGCCCACATCAAGCGGACGACTCGTGCGAGCTTACGCGTCCGCATCCACACACTGAAGAAACTCTAGTACTTATTCGCCAGGCGAGTCTAAATGTTCTACGCTCTCGGAAGAGAGACGGTTCCGAGTTTGCCCACCTCGCTTGCGACCCAGGGCACGAACTCGTTACGGATACAACGAATTATTACGGAGGTGGGCGACATCCGTGACGCACCTGGCGGTCCTAAATCCGAAATGTGGGGGTGGCCGTACTCGACGATCAGTCGGACTCGCCGCCGTCGTCTTCGTGCAGGATCCAAATCAGCGCGCAACCGATCGCGTCCGACGTGCTCGAAACCGCTCGCCGCAACGCTCTCGACCGACACAGTGTCTTGTGCCCGATCTTCAAAGGATTGAGCACTCAAACAGACGCGGCGGGTCGCGCACCTACGATAATTCAAGGCTCTTTGCAATCACGTCCCGAACGAGGAACCGACGCGGTACAAGTCGTCGGAGCCGTCGGTTGCAGCCTGATTCCATGCCGCATCCGCGTGACCTCGTCGTCGCGAGCCTCGTTCACTCCCAGCGCAACGCACACCACATTCCTGACGGCAGCGGTTGTGCGTCTCTGGGCCGCTCAGTGAGCACCCCCCACTCTTCGGCGGTCCACACGATGACCGCCGCCCGATATCCGTTGATCCGCCAATGCGCGACGTTTGTCCGCGCACCCGCCGCCTCTCCAATCTGCGGCGCGAAAACCGTCAGATGCATCTCCTGCGCATCAAGCCCCGAATAGACGCGATTCCTAGACCCAATCCGACTCATCTCCGCCGCCTCCTCGCCAACTCCGCGGGTCTGCATCGATCCGCGGAGCGTTGTGAATCATTGTTGGACTCGATTATGACGCCGAATCTCGCTCCGACCGCTCAGGCAAATCCCCCATTTTAACCCAATTTAAGCATGACTCTTCGCGTCGAACGCCTCTACGTCACACCTTACGCTTACAAACAAACGCTATTTCTTTTCGCCTTCACGTCGTATTCAACGGAGGACAATTTGACGCGTTTACAACACTATTCTGATGACTCCCGCGACGAGATGCAAGCAGCAATTCTCTTTTTAGGCGGAATCATTTGAGCTATAAAAGGGTGCGAGAAATAGGAATGCTAATTCTTACACGGTGTCATTTTGTGGAGGTCCGGATTGTCTTTTGGGCTGTGCTCGGAGTCGCGATTTTGTACCGCATAGGTCTGATCTGGAAGCGGGTCGGCCGAGCTTCCGAAAAATGTCGTAATTCATTATTGAGTGTATAGTTAGAGTCGAAGTTGACGAAATGTGTTCGATCTGTTTTCGACGATTGGGGGCGACGGGGTCAATACGAGTCCGAGGCCTGGGGTTGCGTCGGTCGACCTTGCGGGCTGGGGGCATTTCGCGGGGCCGTCATGCGAGATTTCACAGTCTGGGAGTTTCTAAAAAAGAGGGGGGCGCAGGCTGCTTGTGACGTCTGCGGTAACGTTAACTCTCGGCTTAATGGTCACTTGGATAATATCAACCAGGTGACCTTGATCTCGCTTTTGCCCTGCGCGGCGCACTTCCGGAGAGGGCGACGCGGGCTCCGGCTATGTCGAGGGATTCGCGCGCGCTGAACTTCAAGATAGACTGTGTTTGTCACGATGCGCGGAGTTCTCACCTCCTCGCGTTCCATTCGGGACCGATAGTCGCCGTTGAGGCGCGTACGCAGCTCATGTCGATGATCGTCACCGAGGGATTGTCGAAGCGATACCGCGAAACAGCCGCGCTCAGCGATCTTTCGCTGGAAATTCGACCCGGCGAGGTCTTCGGCTTGCTGGGTCCGAACGGGTCGGGCAAAACGACGACGATTCGACTTTTGCTCGGCTTGATTCGACCTTCGTCGGGACGTGCGACGGTCTCCGGGTACGACTGTTGGCGGCGGAGTTTTGAGGTCCGTCAACTGGTGTCGTATTTGCCCGGCGAGTTGCGGATGTTCGGCGCGCTCACGGGCTACGGAATGCTCAAATTTTTGAGCGACCTCCGCGGCGGCGAAGGGCTGGACCGCGCGGCGGCGATCGCCGAGCAGGTGATGAAGCTCGACATCGACCGCAAAGTGCGCACGTATTCGACCGGTATGAAGCAGAAGCTTGCACTCGCACAGGCGTTTGCGGATCCCGTCGACATTCTGATTTTGGACGAACCAACGTCGGCGCTCGATCCATCGGCGCGCAACGACGTCTTGAAGCTCGTGGGCGCAGCGCGTGCGGCGGGGCAGACTGTGATCTTCTCGGGCCACGTGTTGTCGGAGGTCGAGGCCGTCGCCGACCGTGTGGCGATCATGCGTCGCGGTCGGCTCATGCACATCGAGGACATGCACGCGCGGCGGGCCTTGCGGATGCTGCTGGCGCGTTTCGCCGACTCGGTCCCGGGCGACTGGCCGGCGGAGTTGGAGTTGACGTTGCGTCGCCGCGTGGACGAGCAGACCGCGTTATTCGAGCATCGCGGGCCAGTGCCTGCACTGATGGCTTGGCTAGCCGCGCTGCGCGTCGAGGAGGTCGCGGTTGGCACCGAGGATCTGCGGGCGCTCTACGACCTTTACCACGGTCCGAACGTCGACGACGCCGCCTGAACGAGGAGTAGTCCCGTGAGCGCGCCCTGGGCCTTGACCCGAAAACTGATCCTCGACTCGCGCTGGATGCTCGGGCTGACGGCCGCGGCGTTGTTCTGGCTATCGTGGCTGTTCGTGTTCGTCGCGGCGCGGACCGAGCAAGCGATTCGAGAACAGATCGGAGAGAACGACCCGGCGCGGACAATGCGCTTTCTGCGCGGGATGGGCGGCGGCTCGATGGATTTTTCGACCGGCGCGATCGAGATGGCGTTCTGGAACCACCCGATGATCATCCTGATGTTCTGCGTCTGGGCGATTAGTCGCGGGACCGCGGCGGTCGCGGGCGAAATCGATCGCGGCACCCTCGACATGGTCCTCTCGCGGCCGATCACGCGCACGACGTATCTGCTTACGCAGGCGAGTTGGGCACTTTTCGGGCTGGCGGTCCTGGGCGCGGCGCTCGTCGCGGGCAATCAACTCGCCCACTTGCGGTTCGTACTCAACGATCCGCCCGGATTGCGAGTGGTTCTGCGCCCGGCGATCAACCTTGCCGCAATCGGATTCGCGGTCTATGGCTATGCTCTCTTTCTTGGAGCAGTCGACATTGTCCGCTGGCGGCCGATCATGATCGCCACGGTTGCGACGCTCGCGGGCTTCATTCTGCACGTCGTCGCAAACATCCCGTCGCTTGAGGAGTGGAAGTGGATGGACAAGCTCTCCATCTTCAAGGCCTTCAATCCCGTCGAGCTGGTCGTAAAGGGTGACACCTTCGCCTTCAACACCGGGATTCTGTCCGGCATCGGTGCGGTCGCGATCGCGCTCGCCCTGATTGTTTTCAACCGTCGCGACTTGCCGACCAACAGTTGACCGAGCGAGCCGCGGAGCCTGGAAGCGGGATCGGGCATCGTGAAGCCTCCGCTGAGGGCATGCTCGAGCGGGTCAAAATCAATGTGTCGGCCTTGAAGACGCGGGTCGAATGTTTTAGTCTCTTGGCTTCGATACGGACGCTCTCGACCGAGGCGTCGCGTGAGGATGGGAGCGGGCCGGGTCGCCCCCTTTGACGATGTGTAGAGCGATTCGCGAATGCCGCGCCGGCGGCGGCGGCGATCCAGGAGGTGTTTGCAAACACGATGTACGTACCGAAGAAACTGTTCTTCACCGCAGGCGTGGGCACCCACCGCGAAAAGCTCACGAGCTTTGAACTTGCGCTGCGCGACGCGAAAATCGCGTGTTACAACCTGGTGCGCGTCTCGAGCATTTTCCCGCCGCATTGCGTCGAGATCGAGGTCGACGAGGGCCTGAAGGAACTCGAGCCGGGCCAAATCGTCCACTGCGTCCTGAGCGAAAGCGCCACCGCCGAGCCGAATCGCTTGATCGCGGCCAGCGTCGGAGTTGCGATTCCGCGCGACCCGTCGAAGTTCGGATACCTCTCGGAACATCACTCGTACGGGCAGACCGCGAAGGCGTCCGCCGATTACTCCGAGGATCTCGCCGCGGAAATGCTCGCGACGGTGCTCGGCGTTGAGTTCAACCCCGACAGCTCGTGGGACGAAAAGCGCGAGATCTGGCGGATCGCCGACGTCATTTACAAGACGAAGGAAGTGACCGCGTCGGCCGTCGGGCACAAGGACGGGCACTGGACGACCGTCGTCGCGGCGTCGATCTTGCTGCCCTGACGTGCGATTTATGAATTTGGAATTAAGCACGTCCGTCGTGAGCGCGGCGTGATCGATGAGGGTGCGCGCCTAATGAGTCTCTCCCGCTTCAGCAACCGCCGAATCGCCCCGCCCGCTATTGACGGGCAAGAGCGCGTCGCCGACCTCGTCGACGGCTGCTTTTCCAGCTATAACGCGGGCCGTCTGCGCGAGCTCTGTCAGGTTTTCACGCGGAAGATGCTCGAGCCGAAATGTACCGTCGGGCTGACGCTTTCAGGAGCCCTGACCCCCGCGGGGCTCGGCGTCAGCAGCCTCGTGCCGCTGGTGCGCGCGGGCTTTGTCGACTGGGTCGTCTCAACCGGCGCGAATCTGTATCACGATACCCACTTCGCGCTCGACCTGCCGCTGCACCAGGGACGTCCCGACTACAACGACCTCGAATTGCGAGAGCATGACGTCATTCGTATTTTCGACATCGTCTTCGATTACTCCACTCTCCTTGATACCGACGCCTTTTATCGTGAGTTGATCGCGGGCGAACCGTTCCAAAAGTCGATGGGCACCGCCGAGTTTCACTTTGAAGTCGGCAAATACCTCCACGGTCGCGCGGCGGCGCTCGGTCGCGCGTCGTCGAGCCTGCTCGCGGTCGCTTATGAGTGCGGCGTGCCGATTTACACATCGAGCCCCGGCGACAGTTCGATCGGGATGAATCTCGCGGCGCTCGCGCTGCAAGGCGGCGACCTGCGCATCGACCCGCTTCTCGACGTCAACGAGACCGCGGCCCTGGTGTATCAGGCGAAGCGCGGCGGCGGCGAGTCGGGCGTCCTGATTTTGGGAGGCGGCAGCCCCAAGAACTTTATCTTGCAGACCGAGCCCCAGATCCAAGAAGTGCTCGGGCTCGAGGAGGCGGGACACGATTACTTTCTCCAAATCACCGACGCAAGACCCGACACAGGCGGACTTTCGGGCGCGACGGCGAGCGAGGCCATGACCTGGGGCAAAGTCGACCCCGACCGATTGCCCGACTCGGTGACCTGCTACACCGATACCACGATCGCGCTGCCGATTCTCACCGCGTATGCACTCGCCAGACACGCGCCTCGACCGCTCAAACGGCTCTACGAACAGCGCGGCGTTGCGTTCGATGCGCTGACGTCTGCTTATCAATCTCGACTCGCCACCGGCGAGGGTAGCTCGAAGCGCGGTCAGTGACGAGCCCGCCGGTACGTCCGGGTCGTGCTTTACTAGGCGGCCTTGATCCCACCGGTTTTCGCGAGCTTATGCAAGCTGGACGAGCTGATGCACGCATGCGTGGTATGTGTTCGCGGGTGGGTTGATGTGGGCCGCGGCGAAGGCGATGCCAGCGAGCGTGCGTGCGTGGACGAGTGCGTCGCGGGCGTCGTGGTTCCGAAGCTCATTGAGGCGGCGGACGTCGACACACGCGTCTGAGCCGCTGCTTTGGGTGCTGCTGCCAATGTTGGGATGCGGACGCCCCTGGGCACTGTTTTGGGTTCGCTTCGTCAGCGTCCGCGCGCCGGGCGGCGGTCGGTTTTCGCGTCGTTGACGAAACGAAGCCAAACCAAGGTTTGCATTGACCTGGCTTGGGCTTACGACGAGAATCGCGGGTCGAGACGGGGCCTCGGAGGACCGCAAGGTCGCGCGATTGTCGCGCTTGAGGGCTGTTGTCGAGGGTCGCTAACGACCGGCTCGAAAGTCGTTCGGCTTGAGACTCAACCAGGCGGCGGCGGTTCGTTTGAAGCCAAGGTCGCGGCAGATGTTCGCGAGGTCGAGCACGGCGTTCTCCAGTTTAGGAGCTCCCGGCGCGTCGAGCAAAGCGGACTCGTATTCGCCAAAGGACGTGCGAAGCTTGGCGCGGTTCTCGTCGAGCCGCTTCCGGATGGCGGCGTGTTCCGCAGCCTCCGCGGTGCGGCCAAGACGTCGAGCGAGCATCGCAAGTCGGTAATGATATTCCGGAGTATTCGGTTCGATTTCGATGGCGCGTCGAAAGGCGTCGCCGGCGGCGTCGAACTCGCCTCGATTGAGCCTTGCCTGTCCGCGATAGTTCCAGACGTCGGCGACCGATTCAGCGGCGGCGGGTGCGGACTCGGCCGCGGCGAGGAGTTCGGCTTTGTCGCCGCGTTGGTGGAGCAGCCAGAGCCAGTCGTGCCAGAGTCTGGGTTCGTCGGGACGTTCTTTCAGTCGTTCCGCGAGTAGAATCGCCGCGAACTCATAGTTCCCCGCGGAGTATTCGGCGCGAGCCAAAGCACGCGCGGCCTCCCAGTCGTCGGGGTCCGCAGCGACGAATTGCCGTAGTCGGGGCAGGGTGGCCGAGGGCGCGGGTCGTTCGAGTTCGCCGTGAACGCGCATCTCAAGGAGCCTGGCACGGTCGGGCCCGGGGGATTGTTTGTAGGCCTCCCAGATCAGCTTATGGGCGTCTTCGTATCGCTCTTCGATCGTATAAATATTGAGCATGCTGCTGATGACGGCGTCGGCGAGCAGATTTGGCGGGAGCGGATGCAGCGGGTCATCCTTAACGGCGGCAAGCCAGGCCTTCTCGGCTTTCACGGCGAGTCCGAGTTCGAGGTAGGCCTCGCCTTCGCGGAGCAGGAGTTCTCGCTTGGCGGGCCACCAGTCGGGGGTTGCGTGCAGACGGCCGGCGCAGGCGAGATAATCGCCCTTGCCGGCGAGCGCGCGGGCGTCAAGCACCATCGCCTCGACGTCGTGAGGGTGACGTCGCAGACGCTCGGCGAGTTCGGAGTGGGCATCCTCGTAACGACCTTGGCGGATCCAGCCCTCGATGATCGCCGTCGCCGGTACTTCGCGCGCATCGCGACGATAGCTCCATACGTTGACGCCGACGAGGGTGAGAACCGCAACCCAGTAGATTAGAGTAACCACCCGGCGGGGGCGCGGCCTGGGACGCGATTTACGCACGGGCGGAGACTTGGGGGTCGGTTCGACGGCGACGGTCGAGGGGACTGCGGGGGTGTTCATGGAGCGGGCCTCGGCATCGGTTCGGACTCGGCGGCGAGACGTCGCCAGGCGCGGGCTTCGTCCGGGCGGCCGAGGCGATCTCGAAGCTCGGCAAAGCGGTTATAAAGATCGACGCGCCGCGACGCGGACAACTCGGCCGCCCGGGTCGACTCCTTGACGAGCGACTTCAGCGACTCGAGCAATTTGGGGCGGTCTTTCGTCATTGTCTCGAGTTTGGAGGCATCGACGTTGCGTCCCAGGCGGCGGAGTATGCGCGAGAGCCGATAGATTACGACCGGGTCGCTCGGGTCGTCGTCGAGGGCGGCTTCATAGGCGCGGGCCGCCGCGGTGAAGTCGCCGCGCTCTTGGGCGGCGCGTCCGCGGTGCCGGTAAAAGCGAGGGTCGTCCGCGAGCGAGGGCGGCAGAGTTTCGACGGTGCTCGCGAGCTCTCCAAACCGGCCCGCGTCGTCGAGCACGCCTAGCAGTCCGTCCCAGGCTTCAGGCGACTCGCGATTCGCCGCAAGGACCAGCTTGGCACGGTCGACGCCCTCGTCGTAATGGGCGTCGCGGACGAGAGCCGACGCGAGCGCGACGCCGTCCGGAACGTACTCCGGGTGAGCCTCCGCCAGCGGTCTGAAGATCGGAATCAAGGAAGCTGGATCGATCGGCGTATTGTCTCGTTCGGCGAGGGTCACGAGGTATCGGACGCGATCCGCAGAGTTGGGTTCGATCTCGTGGCATCGGAGTGCGAGGGCGCGCTCTTCGCGTCTGCGTCCCTGCAAATCATAGAGGTCGAGCAGCGCCCAGGCGGCTTCGGGAACGAGCGGGTCGAGCTTGAGCGCGGCGTTCCAGTCGGCGTCGGCGAGGTCGTGACTAGCAAGCAGAAGTCGAGCGCGACCTCTTTGGAAGAGCCAAGTCGCGGCGAACCGTCGGGGCGAAGTCGGCGCGTTTTCGAGCAATTCGAGGGCGCGTCCAGGCCGGGGTGGGTCGCGATCGAGTTCGATCTGCGCGAGCAGCAACCGCAGACCGACGTCCTCGGGACGATTCGCGAGGCAGCTTTTGCCGAGTTCCGAGGCCTCGTTGAAGCGTCGTTCGCGAGCAAGCCGCATGACCTCGGCCGGGTCCGCGCGAAGCGTACCGTTCACCGAGACGATCAAGAAACCTCCGGCGGCCAACGGGACGCCCGCCGCGAAGGCCAGCAGAAGTTCTCGACCCGAAAGACGCATCAAATTGAACTCGTGGAACCGGAAGCCGCCGACATCACGCGGAGCCGTCAATCCGGACGTTGCGAGTCCGATCGCGACGACGTCCGTCTTCCGGGAGCGCAATCCATTGCGAGCCCGACTGAAAGCGCATTGTAGTCGCCCTGCGATGCGTTGACAAATCAGGTCCGCCCTCGGAACTTTATGTAAACAGGACGACTGCTCTTGGGCGGCGGCGAACGCTCGCGGGACGTCTCGGATCGTTCGTCCTCCGCTGCTTCCCCTTCGAGTTGCTCGTCCGACATTCTTGCGATCAAATCCCAGCCTGCTCGAGCCCAACCGCTTGCTCGCCGATTATCACGCCAAACACGGCGAAGGCGGCCTCGCAAACTTTTATAAGGAGAGGCTGCCGGAGCGATCCGGCAAGTGAACCGGCGAGGCTGTTTCGCAACCACCTCCGCTCCGTGCGGAACACCTTAGATCGGGTTCCGAAAAATGTTTGATTTTGCTTGAATTGTCGGTGGCTGGTCGGGTATGATTGGGGGGTTGAACCTGCCTTGCCGTGCAATCCCCGGACACGGGTCCTCCGCGGCGTTGACAAGGCCCTCACGGTTTTGTCCGTTGGGCCGAGCCCGCGAATCCGACCCGCCCCCGCGTTGAGAAGGTGTCCCGCCATGCCGTTCAATGCCGCTCGATCGTCGATGCGTGTAACCTTCGCCGTCGTCGCCGGAATCGCGATCCTTGCCGCGAGTGCAGCGTCGCGCGCCGCCGACGTTGGCTCGAAGCGCGTCGAGGTCGCACTCGTCGGGACGCCGAAGTCGGTCCTGGTTGAGCCGTCGGGCGCGACGCTGTCGGGTCGCCGTGCGACTCGTCAATTGATCGCGACGGCGCACGACTCGAACGGCACCGAACGCGACCTGACGCGGCTCGTCGAGTGGGTGAGCCTGAATCCCGACGTCGCGGTGGTGAATGCGAAGGGGCGCGTGACGCCGGTCAAGGACGGTCAGGCGACTATCGTCGCTCGCGCGAGCGGGTTCGAGGCGAAGACAACGGTGCGCGTGGAGGCGATGTCGCGGCCGTCGCCGGTGAGCTTTCGACGCGACGACGTTCCCGCGTTCAGCCAAGCCGGCTGCAACATGGGTTCGTGTCACGGGACGCCGACGGGCAAGGGGGGCTTCCGCCTTAGTCTCCGCGGCTATCTCCCCGACCAGGATTTCGAGGTCCTGACGCGCGAGGCCGCGGGACGCAGAATCAGCGTCCTCGATCCTGATTCGAGCATGATTCTCGCGAAGCCGCTCGGCCTCGTCCCGCACGAAGGGGGCTTGAGGCTCTATCAACACACAAAGACGTTGGAGTACCTGCGCGATTGGATCGCCGAAGGCGCGCACGACGACCCGGCGGCCGTCGCGGCGGTCCGGCTTGAGATCCTGCCCGGCGCGCGAGTTTTGAACGCTCCTGCGCGGTCGCAGCAGGTCGTTGTGATTGCCCACATGGCGGACGGCACCTCGCGCGACGTCACGCCGATTTGCTACTACAATTCGTCGAGTCCGGAAATCGCCGAGGTTGACGTCGACGGGCACGTCGTGTTCAAGAACCGCGGCGAGGTCGCGGTGATCGCGCACTATCTCGACCTCGTCGCGAACGTACGTTTGACCCATCTCGTCGACGTGCCCGGGTTCAGCCCGATCGCCGTGCCGAGCGACAACGTGATCGACCGCACGGTCTTCGCGAAGCTGAATCGGATGCGGATCACTCCCTCGGAGGCGTGCACCGACTCCGAGTTTGTCCGCCGCGTCTATTTTGATGCGATCGGGACCGCGCCCACGACCGCCGAGGTCGAGGCGTTTCTCAGCGATTCTGCGCTTGATCGCCGCTCGCGGCTCATCGACCGACTGATCGCTCGGCCCGAGTTCGACGACTTCTGGACGCTCAAGTTCGCCGACATTCTGCGGGCCAACGCTCGGCTCATCGAGTCGAAGGGGACGTATGTCTTTACTCGCTGGATTCACGACGCGATTCAGCGGGAGGAGCCGCTCGACGCCTTTGTGCGCGACCTGCTCACGACCGACGGCTCGACGCTTGGGAAGCCCGCCGCGAATTATTATCGCGTCAGCCGCGACCCGCAAACCGCGGTCGAAACGACGGCGCAGTTGTTCCTCGGCGTGCGAATCCAATGTGCGAAGTGCCATAATCACCCGTTCGAGCGGTGGACTCAGGACGACTATTACGGCTTCGCGGCGTTCTTCGCGCGGGTGCGTCAAAAGCGCGGCAACCTGCCCGAAGAGGAGGTGGTCTATGATGCCGGCGGCGGCGAAGTAAATCAGCCTCGCACCGGCCGACGGATGCCGCCGAAGGCACTCGGCGGACCGATTTACGACGACGGCGCCGCCGCCCCCGACCGCCGCGAACGACTCGCACGCTGGCTCACCAGCGCCGAGAATCCGTTCTTCGCGAAGAGTCTCGTGAATCGCGTCTGGTTCCACTTGATGGGCCGCGGGATTGTCGAACCGGTCGACGACTTCCGCGACTCGAACCCCCCCTCGAACGATGAGTTGATCGATGGTCTGGCGTCGGAGTTCGCTCGCGGCGGATTCCACCTCAAGCCGCTCGTGCGGATGATCTTGAACAGCCGGACCTACCAGCTTTCGGCCCGGACGAATCCTACGAACGCCGACGACGTTATTTATTGCTCGCACGCCGCGACGAAGCTCCTGCCTGCCGAGGTTCTGCTCGATGCGATTTCCGCTTTCACCGAGTCCCGCGACGCGTTCCCCGGACTGCCCGCGGGCTCGCACGCCACGCAAATCCCGGACGGCAAGATGGACAACCCGTTCCTCAAGACGTTCGGTCGCCCGGCTCGTGAACTCGCTTGCGAATGCGAGCGCGAGAGCGACGCGAACCTCTCGCAGGCGCTTCAGTTGATCGGCGGAGCGACCGTGAACGGCAAGCTGCGCGACGAGAACGGCCGCATGGCTCGACTCGCGAAGAGTAAGCTGACCCCTGACGCGATCGTCGGCGAGCTCTATATGGCGGCATTGGCTCGACGTCCAAACGACCGCGAACTCGCCTCCGCGGTCAAGCACCTGACGCGAACGGTCGACCGTCGCCAAGCGATCGAGGATCTTGGCTGGGTGCTGATCAACTCGAAGGAATTCTTGTTCCGACATTGATCTTGCCGCGCCGCCGCGGACCGGGTCGAAACCTCGTGCCGCCGCGCGGGTTGAATCTCCCGAAGTGACCGGTTGAAATGAACGTGTCGACCGCGGGCGACGAGTCCGCGCGGCCGAGCGAATTCAGGCCGAGGTCGCGCGCGAGGAGGTTCCGATGAGGCGGAGTCAAGCGTCGAGGATCTGGTTTGCGATGGCGGCGTGGCTCGTCGTCGCGGCGTGCATGGGCGCGGAGCCCGACTCCGAGGGCGCGGCGCGTCGACAGAAGATGCAGACCGCGCTCAAGCCGCTCGGTTCGCTCGTCGGCAAATGGCGCGGCACCGGCCAGGTGCGTCGCGGCGTCGGGCAGGGTGCGTGGACCGAATCAGCGGAGTGGATCTGGAAGCTCGACAACGATTCCGCGGCGCTCGAAATCAAGGTTGCGAAGGGCAAATACCTGAAGTCGGCAAAGCTCGTCCCCGGAAAGTCGGCGGGGGCCTATGTGCTCGAAGCGACGCTCGCGGACGAATCGAGGCGTGTCTTCGCCGGCAAGGCCGCGGCGGGCGGGAAGCTGATTCTCTCCACGACGCCGACCGCGGGCGTCGGCGTTCGTCGAATCACCCTCACTCCGCTGCACGACACGCGGCTGCTCGTACTTTACGAAAGCCGGCCCGGCGAAGACGACGACTACGCGCGGCTCGGCGAGGTTGGCTACACGCGCGAAGGAGTTGCGTTCGCGGCGGGCGAATCAGGCCCCGTCTGCATCGTGACCGAGGGCCGCGGTTCGATCGCGGTTAGCTATCAAGGCAAGACGTATTACGTTTGTTGCTCAGGCTGCCGCGACCTGTTCAACGAGAACCCGGCCGCGATTCTGGCCGAGGCCGCCGCGCGCGAGAAGGCGAAGAAATCAAGCTCCAACTAGCCGTCCCGACGCGGGTGTCTGAAGGCCCGCGTCAGGAAGCCGATCGTGCGGCCCGGTGGGCGACGTCCCTTCCGATCAATAGCGCTTCTTCCAAGGTTCCTTCCAAGTCCAAGGAGCCTTGACGCCGACCGAGGGAGGCTTTACGACCCCCGTCTTGATCAATATCGCCTTCAAGGCTCGGCGAAGTGGACCAGGCAATAGCGCTCGAACCAGATCGACGATCCGTCGCCGGCGGTCGTTGATGGGATGGACCGACGTCGGCGTCGACTCCGGATAAGGCTTGATCGGAAGCGCGTCGCTGACCGGCGAGGACAAGGCGTGAGCCCGTTTCCCCTTCACCGCGACAAGCGTGATCCGATCGGCGCGGAAGTCGGTCACCCACGGCAAGTGGACTTCGAGGACCGACGTGAAGCCGACCTCTTGCAAGAAGTTGTAGAGCGATGCCCTTGTGAGCCAAAAGCTGCGCGGGTTATCAAGCGAAGACCAGAGTTGAAGCTCCTGTTCTTCCTTCGTCGCACTCTTGGGGTGCTCTCTGTAATAGCGGCCGTGGTACGTGTGATCCTTGTAAGTAAAAGATGTCGCGCATGCAAGGCTGATATAGGTGTCGAGAATCAAAAGGTCTTCGCAGGCGTCTCCGATTCGTTCGAGAAATTGAAACACATCGGGATGGTCGAGGTGGTAGAGAATCCCGGCGGCCAGCACGACGTCAAAGACGCCGTAATTCTCCTTGCTGAAATTGCGGAGATCGTCAGTGACGAAGGTTAATCTTTCGAGCCCGAGTATATTCTGCGCGAAACGTGCCTTCGCGGTGTTCCGTTCTCGTCCTTCAATGCCGACCGACTCGCAACCGTGCATCGCGGCCTCGATGGCATAGTGACCCTCGGCGCACGCAAGGTCGGCGAAGCGAAGTTGGTCGAGAGGTTTGTGGGCCAGGTCGGACAGCAACTGAACAATACGCCGCAATCTTTCATCGGTGAGGTCGGGATTGATCGGGTAAACTTCGGAGCCGAGGTGGATGTTGAACGCGGTCCACTCGCCGTTTTCCGAAACAAAATCGGCGAGTCGCTTCCTCGTGTCGGCAGAGTCAATCGTTTTCATGAACAGCCACCCTTTCAATCGTGAAGGGGAACCGAGTTCAGTAACGAATTGTGCATGCTATTCGGACGATTCGTCGTAATTAAGTCGCGGGCGTTTGCAAAATAGCTGCGCATGATAGGCGAATAGACACGGATCGTAATCAAGGCTTGATTTGAAAGCCTTTTCGCGGCGGAGTGTTCGAGGGTTTCGGCGGGCTTTGATTCGCCCCGCCCTGTTTTTCGGCCCGGGCCTTCAACACGTTGTTGAGTCGCAGATACTGGGTGGTGAGCTCGATCTGATCTTTCAAAGAGTACGCGGCGGTCGCGGGCAAGACCTGGTTGCGTCGGCCGTCGGAGAGGTGAACGACGATCGGTTTGGCGAAGTCGCCCGGGCGAATGGTGTAGGTTTTCTTTTCCTCGCGGTCGGTCCCCTCGTGCAGGATGACGTCGAGAGTGGCGGCGCGGACGGGTCTCTTCTCGTCCTCGAGGACCTTCGCGACGTGGATTTTGTAGTCGCCGCTGAAGCCGCGCGGGCAGACGTAAATCTCCTCGGAGTCAGGGCTCTTGCCATTCTTGATCAGTGCACCGCCGAAGACGGTCCGCGGCTTGAAGAACTCCGCGCGGCCGCCCAGCGGATCCTCGACAATCAGGTCGAGATCGGCGTAGCCGCCCCAAGTCAGTCGTACGTAAACGTCGCGCGCTTCAAATTCGAGGACCCGCGCCAGCAGTTCGTCGGCCTCTTTTTCGCGGCGGGCTTCGCGAAGACGCTTGCACAACGTGTCGACCTGCTTGCGCACGTTCGCACGGACTTGATCGTCCATCCCGGGCCAGCCGAGCGCGAGCAGGCCGTCAACGGCGACCTCCATCCGCTTCGGGTCGAGGGTCTGCAAGGCAAGCTGCATCATCATGAGGTAAGGTTCGCCCCGATGCGGCACCTTCGCGGACGCCGCGTCGAGCATCTCGCCGGCGCGGTCGTACCACTTGTGCACGAGCATGACGTCGGCAACACCCGCCATGCTGGTTGGTTCGCCGCTCTTCAGCGCCATGTCGGCGGCATAACCGAGCGATTGCCGAACGTCGGACGGCCGGCCCTTGTTGAGGTCGATCGCCATCGCGAGCGCCTCATACATCCACGTTCGCGCGTTTTCGTTGCGCTGCGTCAGATAGGCGGTGAGCACCGCTTGGACCTCGGCGTATTTGCGGGCGCGGTTCAAGAGCGCGACCGTCTCGTAGACCTTGTCGGGTGATTCGTTGTGATCCTTCTTCTTGTCGGCGTTGGGTTTGTAGTAATTCATCCAATAGGCGTAGGGATCATGCGGCGCGGTGCTTAGTCTCGCCTTCGGCGCGCCTTCAATCATGATGCCGCGATCCGCGGCCCCCGCGGGTTTGTGCTTGATCGACGGCCGGTCGTCGCGCGCGGGTTTCGACGTCGAGGCGCCGGGCTTCGAAAGCGAGCCGGGACGCGTGGGCGAACCCTGCGCGTCCCGGTCGTTGGTTGCTGCGGATTTGCTCTCAGAGCCGACCCGACTCAGTTGCTTTTTTTTTCCGTGAAGGCGCTCTGGGAGGGCGCGTCCTGCGGTTCGAGGCCGATCGACATCATACCGCCCATACCGCCGCCCATCATGCCGCCGCCCATGCCGCCGCCCATACCGCCCATACCGCCGCCCATTCCACCGCCCATACCACCCATACCGCCGCCCATCATGCCGCCGCCCATACCGCCACCCATCATGCCGCCGCCGCCGCCCATCATCAGCGACATCGGAATCAAGGCAAGGTCGGCCACCGGGTAGACGCGAATCTCGGTCGGCTGGTCGTCGGATGTTTCCGACGTGATCGTGATCATCCCGTCCTTCACGGTGTAGGTCAGACCGAGCTGCTTCAAGATCAGTCGCAAGGTTGTTTTAAGGGGAATGCCTTCCAGGTCGATCGTCACCGGCGAAGACGGCGTCTTGTCGGCCTCGGAGAGCCCGACGGGGTCGAGATAGATCTGAATGCCGGCGTCGTTCGGGCCTTGGGTCGCCGACTTCACGTACTTGAGGACTTCTTCAAGCGATGTCTCGGTCGGAAACGACATCGTGATCGGTCGCTCGAGTTGCTCGATGATGTTCTGCGTTTTCGGGTCGCGATAGAGCAGGTCGATCTTCGAGTAACGCTTGATGCGAAGCTCGGAGATGGCTCGCCAACGAGCCGCCTGCGGGTACTGGATCACTTTGTTGTCCGGGAAGGGGACGGCGGCGCGGTCGACGTCCTCCATCGTCAACATGTAGTAATATTCCTTCGCGAGGTCGTAAAGGATCTGCTGCTGATAGAACGCCGACGTCTGCGCCACGAACTTGCCCGCCGCGGGCGCGGTGTTGTAGGGAGCCAAGGCTCCGGCCTTCTGGGCAAGGTCGCGTGCGTCCTCGAACGGTTGCGTGTTGTCCATGATGTCGTCGACGCTGCCGATACCCGCCGCGTAGGCGATGTTGTAGTTGCCGCGCGACATCAAGGCGTCGAACTGCGTCATCATCGTATTGACGCGGTACTGCTCGTTTGCGAGTTGATCAACGGCCCGCATGTTCTGCTCGGAAATCGCCTCCAGTCGCTCCGCCTCGGCACGCTTCTGCTGGACCAACTCCTCCTTGCGGAGGGTGTCGAGCATCTGGTTTTGGATTTGGCGATCGAGGTCTCGCTTGAGGGCTTCGCCCGCCTTGTCGTCGGCTCGAACCACCGTCTGCGCCAGCCGGAGTGCGTTGTACGCCGCCTCGGGTTGACCGGAGTTCGTCAGCTCGCGGGCCTCCTGCATCCGCTTGCGAATGTTGTCGGTGAGTTCCTGGCGAGCGACCTCGTCCATTTTCGCGGCGTTTTCGATGGTTGCCTGCAGGCCGCCGTCGGGGAGGGGCTTCGCGTCGGTTTTGTTCTCGGCTTTCGACTTGTCGCCCTCGGCGGGCGCCTGGAGCATCGAGACGCGCTTGATCGCGGCGTCCAGCCCCTTCTTCGCCGCGACATTTGACGGATCAAGCTCGAGCGCTTTGCGGTAATAACCGCCGGCGTCGTCGGCACGGCCAAGCTTCTCGGCCTGACGCCCAAGCTCAGTCAATTGCCGAGTCAGCGAAGAGGTGTCGTCGGCCGCGGCGAGCGACCAAGGAGCGAGCAGCACGCCGCCCAGCGCCCATCCGCCAACGCCTCTCAACATCCGCGAGGATCGAGACATGTTCGCAATACTCCCAAGAAGGGTCGTCCGGCGCAAGAACCGGGGAGGCGCAGTCACCCAACAAAAATAGTCTACCACGCGAAGTCGAACCGCTTCAATCGCTTGCCCGCGACTCGCTCCTCCACGCTTCGAACCCGCCCAAAAGAGCGGTCGCGCGGAGAATCGCTGTCGCCCGGCAAGGTCTGCGGGAGCCGACGGCGCGGCGGCACATTCCTCATTATGACACACGGAATCAGCCCCGACCCGCCGCGGAGCCGAGAAAAAATCCGTCCGAACGTCTCAGAGGCGCAAACCTTCGAAAAAAAATCGCGGTGCGCGGGCACGAATCGCCGACCGCGGAAATCACACGCCGAATTGACAGTCGAGCCGCGTCGTTCTAAGCCTTTCAGGGAAGACCAAGAAAAGGACAGCCGCGGAACGTATGCCTCTGGATCTCGAGAAGCTCGTAGCCGCCGCGGTCGGCTTGCGAGAATTCAAAAACGAATCACTGGTCCGATCGAGCGGAGTGCCCATCCTATGAAGATCCCGGACGACTCGCCCCCGCTTGACAAGTTGACGACCGAGTCGGCTCCGAAATTCGATTTTTCCGCATATCCGGCCGACACGCTGTTTCATGACCGTCGCGAAGGCCGCGAACGTCGCGGGGCCGGACCCGTCGTCGCTCCCGGCACCGCTCCGACCGAGCGTCGCGAACGCAAGGAACGCCGACGACGCATCGACCCGACAACCTTTGAGAAACAATATACCGACGACGAACTCGAATTCATGAACGCAATCCAGCGTTTTAAGGAGTTAAATGGCAAGACATTCCCCACGCACCGGGAAGTGATCGAGGTCGCGCTGAGTCTGGGTTATCGCAAACTTGTGACCGTGGAAGAGCCTGAAGTGAACGACGACGGTGCAGGGATCGGACCGATCGACGAAGTTGAGTTGGGATGACGGTAAGGCGGGAACGATCGCTCGAACGCGTTTTGTTTGGCGGATCGCCGCGGCTTTGCGACCCTCGGGCGGCTCGGCACACATCGAAACAGCAAGGCCCGGCGTCCTCGCGAAGTGAGGAGAACGCCGGGCCTGTTCGCAGAGGATAACCCGCTCGCGTTATGAGTGCGATGAGAAGAATTGAGCGGTTTGGCCTTAGCGGGCGAGAGTGACGATCGCGGGGCCGTGGAACAAGTTGGCCCAGGCGTGAACGGCCTCGCGCGTCAGTCGCACGGCGCGGCCGAGGTCGCGGTCGGTCTCCAGCACGGGCGGGTTTGTCTCGCGACGCGTCTCGCCGCGATCGCTCGGGACCGCCGGGGCGGGGTCCGAGACCGAGGAGTCGCGCGCCGAAGTCGACGAAACGGTGACTTCGCCGCTCGGGGTCGGAGCAGGCTCCTCGTTCCAACTCATCACGAAGGTTGCCCCGCAGTCGAGAGCGGCCGTGTCGTCGGCCGGCTCGGACCACGCAAGATCCTGCTCAGAATTAACTTGCGGCTTGGTCGCGACGACTTTCGGCGACGCTTCCCGCGCGGGAGGAGGCTCGACCGCCGTCACGATTTCGACCGGCTGGATCAAGCTTGCCCTGGTGCGCGGGAGCGGGCCGAACCGCGTTGGCTGGATGTTGGCCAGACTGATCGACGGCGGAGTCGTTGCGGACAACGCGGGGGTCGGGGTCGAGAGGCCGTCGGCGGCGCGGTTGATCGCGAACGCCAGCCCCTCGTACAGGTCGGCCGGCGCGATCATCGGCTCGAAGCTGATTGCCGCCTTGGACTTCGGTTCTGGTTTGACTTGCGGCGCGGGAGTGTTCGCGACGATCGCGACCGCGGCCGGACGATCGAGGCTCGGTCGCCGGGCGTGCCGCGTGAGGGCCTCGCCCTCGGTCGAAAAGCAGTCGCCGATCGTGTCGGACAACCCGGCGTCGACGTTTTCGACGATCCACGAGGTCTCCGCCTCGGCCGGCTTCCGGCTCGGCTCAATCGCCGTCAGCGCAAAAGCACGCTGATCGTTGGGCATCCCGGAGTCCCACTCCGCAAGCCGTGCATTCATCCACAGTTCCGCGGAATGCGACCACTGTTTCACGTCGTCGCGGGTGGGCAGTGTCATCCCCAACCCCGCGACCATGCTCACAAGCACAATGCGCAAACCCATAGCGCGTGACCTCTCCCGGCAAAGTCCCCACCACGGCGATGACATCCATCCATCTTCCGAAGCTGGTTGTGTGATTCAGGAATCATTCCCAAACGGCTGTTAAACATCATCGACGAGGCAATCTGGGTCCTTTAACGAGAAAAGTAAGATCAGCAAGGCAGGTCGGGTTACGGAGAGAAATCCTGGTCCGGCGACCTCGCGCGGCCGCTGGGTACCGAAGGGCCTCGCGGCCCGCCCGAGCGATGCGCGCGGCGCAGCGGCACCTAGTGTACAAGCCCAACAGCATTGCGCTCATAAACTGAAGCTATAGCGGAAGATAACATCGATTGGCTTCGTTTCGTCAGACGCTCGATTTTGATACACGAGACCGTCGCGACGCGGAGTTGAACCGAAACACGCCAGTCCGGCCATTCCTGAGCGCCGCGCACCGACGAGCACCTGGCAGGCGAGCAGAGTGGTCACCGTAAAGCCTTAATTTCAAAGCCCTTAACCTCGATTGGCTTCGTTTTGTCAAACGAGGTGGATCGAGCGCACTCGGCCAACTCTTGCCAACTGTGTTTTTGGCTCACGAGAGCGAGTCCGCGAGGGAAGTACGAAGACATTCGGAGTTTGCCCGGCAAGTCGCACGATGTCGAGGGCGAGCGTGGGTGCGTGGTGTCGTGGTCGGGCGATCGGGTAGGGGGGCCGAGGATCCGGGTTCGCGTTGCCGGTCTCGGGAAAAGTCGTACGATGGCGCGCGACGCGGCGATACCGAGGGGAGTGATTGCATGGGTAAGCGGGTGTTGGTGACGGGGGCGGGGGGGTTCATCGGCAGCCATCTGACCGAGGCGCTGGTGCGCGCGGGGCACGAGGTCCGTGCGTTCGTTCGATACAACGGGCGCGACGATCGCGGTTGGCTGGACCGGCTCGACCGTGATGTCCGTGACGCGGTCGAGGTGCACCGCGGGGATTTGAAGGACCACGAGGCTGTCCGACGGGCCGTCGAAGGGCGCGCGTGGGTGTTTCACCTCGGCGCTTTGATCGCGATCCCGTATTCGTATCAGAACCCGCTCGACGTCGTGCAGACGAACGTGGTGGGGACTGCGCATGTGCTCGACGCCTGCCGAGCGAGCGCGAATTTGGAACGCGTCGTGCTTACGTCGACGTCGGAAGTGTATGGTACAGCTCGCTATACGCCGATCGACGAGGCGCACCCGCTCTGTGGTCAATCGCCGTACGCCGCGACCAAGATTGCCTCCGACTCCTTGGGCGAGAGTTACTTTAGGGCGTTTGGGTTGCCTGTAGCGACTTTGCGGCCGTTTAACACCTTCGGGCCACGTCAGTCGGCGCGCGCGATTGTGCCGACGATCATCAGCCAGGCGGTGTCGCGGTCGGTGTTGAAGTTGGGCAGTTTGGAGACGCGTCGCGACTTGACCTATGTGAAGGACACGGCGGCGGGTTTCGCGGCGATCGCGGAATGCGATGCGGCGGTTGGTCGCGCGGTCAACATCGGGCGCGGCGAGGACGTCTCGATCGGCGATTTGGTCGCGATCGTGGGCCGGTTGCTCGGTAAGGAGCTGCGCGTGGAGACGGACCCGGCGCGCGTCCGTCCGGCGGCGAGCGAGGTTGGCCGGCTGCTCGCGGGGACGGCGCTCGCGACCGAACTTTGGGGCTGGCGTCCGAGCTACACGCTCGAAGCGGCGCTCGCGGAGACGATCGCGTGGATCAAAGACAACTTGAGCACGTATCGGGTTGACGAATACACGACGTGACCGTGCGGAGACGCTCTCGCGTGCGGCGGCGTCGTTGGTGATAATGGACGAATAGCCGGCGGACGCTTGCGAGGGGCTGAATTCTCAACGGCCCGGCCGTCGCATTCGTCAACATGGTTTGGGCACGGCCGGACCTTTGTTCCCGGTTGGTCGCAGCCGGCGCGTGACGCACCTTGGATAAGGATATCTCATGCCGATTGACTGGAGCCCGCTCGCGGCGATTCTTGAAAAACACGAGCGCTTCCTGGTGACGACGCATGTGCGTCCGGACGGCGACGCGCTGGGGTCCGAGGTGGGGATGGCGGGGCTGTTGCGGGCGAAAGGGAAAGATGTGCGGGTCGTGAACTCGAGCCGGACTCCGCCTCGGTACGACTTCCTCGACGAGGACGGCACGCTCTTTCGGCACTTCGGCGGCGACGTGCAGGCGAGCGATCTGGCCGATCGCGAGGTGTTGGTGATTCTCGACCTGTCGGCGTGGAGCCAACTGGGCGACATGGTCGATTTTGTGCGATCGTTCCCGGGTCCGCGGGTGGTGATCGATCATCACGTGAGCCAGGACGACCTCGGCGCGACGTTTTTGAAGGACGTGACGGCGGAGGCGACGGGGACGTTGGTCGCGCGGGCCGCGCGGGCCTTGCAGGTGCCGATCACGCCGTCGATGGCGAACGGCTTGCTGACGGCGATCGCGATGGATACCGGCTGGTTCCGGCATCCGAACACGCGTCCGAGCACGCTTCGCGAAGTGGCGGACCTGGTGGAGTCGGGGGCGGAGATTCACCTGATCTACCAGCGGATTTTCGAGCGGAACACGCTGGGCCGGCTGCGTCTGATGGGTGAGATGCTCGCGGGGCTGCGGACGGCGCTCGAGGGCCGGGTGTCGTACGCGACGATTACGCGGGAGGATCTGTCGAGGAACGGGGCGATCCCGCAAGACACCGAGGATTTGGTCGACTACACGGTGAGCGTGGAGGGGGTCGAGGTCGGGCTCTTGTTTATCGAGCAGGCCCGCGGCGGTGTGAAGGTGAGCCTGCGGTCGCGGAACGGGCTGGACGTGGCGCGTGTCGCGGCGGTGTTTGGAGGGGGCGGACACAAGGCGGCGGCGGGCGCGACGCTTCCGGAGCCGCTTGAGAGTGCGGTCGCGGCGGTGTTGGCGGCGGTGCGGCAGGCGTTGGAAACGTCGGTTTAACGACGAAGGGGCATCTTGATCGGACCGTCGCGGCGGTCGAACGACGCTTCCCTTTCCGGCACCCTCTGGAACGACGTCGACCGATTTCCTAGGATAGAACCCTCTTGAACCCGCCCGCGGGCGCCGTCCCGCGTTGTTCCCTCCCCGCGACCGCGACGAGACGCACAATGATCAACCGCCGCGAATTCGCCCGCATCGGTACTTTGGTGGTCGGCAACCTGATGGCTTTGGCGCTTGCGGTGCCTGGGGTTGCGTACTTGCTTGATCCGCTGCGACGCGGTTCGAGGGCGAGTGCGTTTCGCGAGCTGGCGCGGCTCAGTCCTTTGAAGGTCGGCGTACCGCTGGCGGTTCCGGTGGTTGAGGCTCGCGAGGACGCCTGGGTGAAATACCCGCCCGAGCCGGTTGGATTGGTCTGGCTGATCCGGCAGCCGGAGCAGGCGAAGGAACGGGTGATCGCGTTTACCGCGGAGTGCCCGCATTTGGGGTGCGCGATCAACCTCTCGGGCGACGGCAAGAGCTTCCTGTGCCCTTGTCACACGAGCGCGTTCAAGTTTGACGGCACGCCTCTGAACCAGGTTCCGCCGCGCGGTATGGATCGGCTCGACGTGAGTCTTTCGGACGACGCCGACCCGACGGTAAAGGTCAAGTTCGAGCGGTTCCGGACACAGTCCGAGGAGAGGATCCCCCTTGGCTAGCACAATGATGCAGGGACTTGCCGATTGGCTCGACAACCGCACGGGTTATCGCGGCTTCGTGCACGAGGCGCTTGAGGAGCCGATTCCCGGCGGAGCGCGCTGGAAGTATGTGTTCGGGTCGGCGTTGACGTCGGCGTTCATGATTCAGCTCGCGACCGGCTTGCTGCTGATGACGTCGTACAGCCCGGGGTCGTCGACGGCGTGGGGCAGCGTGTTCTACATTCAGGACACGATGACGCTCGGCTGGCTGATTCGCGGCGTCCATCACTTCGGCGCGCAGGCGATGGTGATTTTGCTCGGCCTGCACCTGCTTCAAGTGGTGCTGGCGGGGGCGTATCGCGCGCCGCGCGAGATGAACTGGTGGTTCGGGCTGGTGCTGATGGCGCTGACGCTCGGCTTCA
>JAJYDB010000181.1 GCA_021777845.1 Planctomycetota bacterium | reverse complement strand
CCTCGCGGCCGGTGAGGACTTTATTGATGAGCCGCTCGCCGAAGTCGCCGTATTCGAGGTAGAGTTCGTCGAGATACCCATTCACGGTTTTGCCGCGTTTTTTCAGGTCCGCGGCGAGGTCGGCGAGCAGCAGCGCGGCGACGGCGGCGTCCTTGTCGCGGACATGCGTCCCCTTCAAATAGCCGTGCGACTCCTCGAAGGCGAAGAGGAATCCGGCCGGGCCGGCCTCGTCGATCCGGACCGCAATCCACTTGAATCCAACGAGCAGGTCGTCCTCGGCGCGAACACCGTAACGGTGCGCGATCGCGCGTGCCATCGTGCTGCTGACGAGCGTGGTCACGATGTAATGCTCGGGTCGCAACAAGCCCGCGGCGCTCATTTTTTCGACGATGAACGCGGTCAGGACCGCGCCGATTTGATTGCCGTCAAGCGTGGTCCAAGGTCCTTTGGGGTCGGCACTTACGGGAATTCCGACGCCAATGCGGTCGGCGTCGGGGTCGCTGGCGATCACAAGGTCGGCGGAGCTTGCGCGGGCCTCGGCGATCGCGGCGTCGAGGGTCTTGGGGATTTCGGGGTTCGAAACGTGGCCGGGGACGTTGGGAAAGTCGCCGTCGGGAGCGCGCTGCGATTCAAGAACGTTTACTTTGGCAAAGCGAGCACGCCTTAATGCGGCGGCGACCGAGCTTTCGCCGACGCCGTGCATGGGGGTGTAGACGATGGAGAGGTTGCGTTCGACGCCGACGGCGGCGGAGACGACGGCGGCGAGGTAGGCGTCGTCGACCTCGGGACCGACGGTGATGATGCGGCCGCGGGCACGGCCCTCCGCGATCGTGATCTCGGGGATCGCGACCTCCGAGGCGGCTTCGACGCAGGCGATGATGCCTGTGTCGTCGGGCGGAACGACCTGCCCTCCGGTGGCCGCGTAACACTTGAACCCGTTGTCGGAAGGGGCGTTATGCGAAGCGGTGATCATGATGCCGGCGTCGCACTTGAGGTAGCGGACGGCGAAGGAGAGCAGGGGAGTCGAGCGCGGATCCTCGAAAACGAAGACTTTAAAACCGGCCGCCGCGAGGACGCGCGCGCAGAGGTCGGAGAACTCGGGCGAGTTGTGACGGGTATCGCGTGCGATCACGCATGACTTCGGCGCATCGGGTCCGAGGCGGGCGTTGACGTAGTCGGCGAGGCCGCGGGCGCTCTCGCCGATCGTCCTTTTATTAAGCACGTTAGTGCCGACAGGGTACATTTTTCCGCGTCGACCGCCGGTACCGAAGGGCAAGACCTCGTAGAAGGCGTCGTCGAGGTCGGCCCAGGAGGCGGATTCGATCGCGTGCAGCAGGTCGTCGCGGTAGGCGGCGAACGGCGGCTCGTTGAGCCAGCGACGGATCGCGGCGACCGACGCCTTGGAAAGACGTCCCGCGGTCCCTGCCTCTTCGACTCGTCGCAGCGCGTCGTCGGACGTCAACATCCTCGCGGACTCCTTGCTCAAACCGCCGCGGTCGTGGGACGGACCCATCGTCGCGTCGCAGATCGCGTTTAGCCGCGTCAATCGCGGCCTTTCAAGGTACGCCGTCCGCGATGTTTGCCGCAAGGTCGTTGCCGTCGAGAGCGTGGCTCGGCGCGCGGGTCGGAGGTCGGCGGAAGTCTCGAAATTACCGGCCGCGCGGCCGTCGAAAGCAGCCGCGAGCACGCCGCTTCGGTCGACGTAACTCGAAACTTGAATGAATCTTGGGGAATATCCGCGGGATCCGTCGCGTTGTAAAAACAACGACGCGTTGTAACTTCGACGCGGCCCGCACCGGTGCCGTCGAATCGGCGCAACCCGCAGGGTCAATCTCGTCGGCAGACTCGATTTCGCACTTGATAGATTTTCCTAACTCATTATGAACTATAGACTTAACTTGCACAAACGAGAAAATCCGCGCGTCGCGTCGGGGTTTGGCACGGGCTGTGCCTTTCATTCACGGCATCGCGGTGAAAACCGCACACGGACGCTGCAATCATCACGGTTTGTCCTTGGTTTCAGGACGGATCGAACGCGTTTGAGACACGGAGGTCGGCATGGCTCGTTCAACTCGTCGCCGGATGTTGAGTCTGGATTGTCTGGAGTCGCGTCGGGTGCTTTCGACGACGGCCGGGCCGTCGGCACAAGCGCAATACATGCTTGAGTTGCTGAACGAGACGAGGACGAATCCGAGTGCGATGGCGCAGCAGATCACGTCGAACCTGAGTCCGGACGAAGCGGCGACGATTCAGTATTACGGCGTGAACTTGAATTCGGTGGTGCAGAAACTCGACAACGCGACGCCGCAGCCGCCGCTCGCGTGGAACGACCAGCTTGCATCGGCGGCGACGGGCCAGAGCCAATACCAGGCGAATATCGGCCAGCAGACTCACAGCGGACCGAACGGCGAGTCGCTTGGTCAGCGGATTCAGGCGGCGGGCTATCAGAACGCGAGCAACTCCACTGAGAACGCCTACGCCTACTCCACTTCGATCAATCAGGCGATGAAGGCGTTTGTGATTGACTGGGGCGTGGCGTCGGATGGTCACTACAACAATATTATGGAGCCGGGGACGTCGGCGCAGAACGCGTTCCGCGATGTCGGCATTGGGATTGTGAACACGAACAACAACGGGCTTGGCCCGATGGTGATCACGCAGGACTTCGGGGCGCAGGCGGGCGAGCAGTCGCAGCTTGTGGGCGTCGTCTACAACGACCCGAACCACACGCATCAGTTTGCGCAAGGCTCTGGCGTGGGGGGAGTTACGATTCAAGCAGTGAACGTCGCGACGGGTCAGGCATCGAGCACGCAGACGTGGGCGGCGGGGGGTTATCAGATGCCGCTGAGCGCCGGGACGTATCAGGTGACGGCGATCTCGAACGGCCAGGTGGTGAACACGCAGTCGGTGACGATCGGCAATGTGAACGTCCAGGTCAACTTCGACCTCAGCGACCCCTGGCAGGGGGGCGCGCCGACCCTGACGGCTCCCTTGCCGCAGCCGACCGCGCCGCCGACGCCGACGCCGGCTCCGCAGCCGGTCGTGGTGACGCCGCCGACGCCGGCTCCGCAGCCGGTCGTGACGATCGCGAAGTCGACCGCGGTGATCCTGCCGAATTCGACGCCGGTGGTTTCGATCGCGCAGTCGACGCCGGTCGCGACGCCGACGGTCGCGGTCAGCTACTCGTCGACGCCCTCGACGCCGCCCAAGGCCCAAACGACGACGGCCCAAGCGACGCCGGCCCCGGCGAAGGCCGCCCCGGCGTTTAACCCCGCGTGGATCACGAACTGGACCGCGTGGAAGGCCAACGACGCCGCGAACGCCTCGTGAAACCGACTCCCCTGCCCTATGCACCTGATGTGAACATTTGATCGATCGAGTGTCGTCAGACGCGTCAGCCCCGAGCCGCAGGAAGCGCGCTCGGGGTTGTCGTTTTCGAAGCGTGCTTGGGATCGAGGGGCGGCGGCGGCTTTTTAGCACTCGGCGAGGTTGACGGGGATTTGCAAGGCGAGTCCGCCCTCGGAGGTCTCCTTGTATTTGAAGTTCATGTCGAGTGCGGTTTGCCACATGGATCGGATGACGGCGTCGAGCGAGACTTTGGCGTTGGCGGGGTCGCTTGCGAGCGCGATTTCGCAGGCGGTGAGGGCTTTGATCGCGCCCATGGTATTGCGCTCGATGCAGGGGATTTGCACGAGGCCGGCGACGGGGTCGCAGGTGAGCCCGAGGTGGTGTTCCATGGCGATTTCCGCGGCCATGAGGACTTGCTCGGGGTTTGCGCCGCGGGTTTGCGCGAGTCCGGCGGCGGCCATGGCGCTGGAGACGCCGATCTCGGCCTGACAGCCTCCGAGCGCGGCGGAGATGGTGGCGCCTTTTTTGAAGAGTCCGCCGATCATGCTCGCGGTGAGGAGGAAGTCGAAGACGTCGTTTTCGGTAGCGTCTCGAAAGCGGTCGGCGTAGAGGAGGACGGCGGGGACGACGCCGGCCGCGCCGTTGGTGGGGGCGGTGACGACGCGTCCGAAGGCGGCGTTTTCCTCGTTCACGGCGAGCGCGAAGCAACTGACCCACTTCAAGGTTTCGGAGAAGCCGTGGGGTGCCGCGCGGACGGCGTCGAGCCAGGCGTCGATCGTCGGGCAGACGCGTCCGCCGAGCAGCGTCGCGTTCAGGCTCGAGGCGCGGCGAACGACGCCGAGCGAGCCGGGCAGGACGCCCGCGGTGTGCGCGCCTCGATAGACGCAGGCGGTCATCGTGTGCCAAATCCGCCGCAGCCCGTCGTGAATCGCGTCGAGGTCGCGGCGCGCCAGCTCGTTGCGGAGGACCAGCGCGGGGATCGAGAGCCCGGTCGCGCGGCAATGCGCGAGCAAGTCGCCGCCGTGCTCGACGGGATAGGGGGTCGCGACCGTCGGGGTCTCGTCGCGAGGCTCGTTTTCCCGCGTGATGAACCCGCCGCCGATCGAGTAATACGTCTCGGAGTGCGTCGAGGCGTCGTCGAGCGTCGCGGTGAACGTCAGCCCGTTCGGGTGGAACGGCAGCGTGACGTCGCGATGAAAAACGACGTCGACGGCGGGGTCAAACGCGATCGCGCGGTCGTCGTCGAGGCGGAGTCGTCGCGCGGCGGCAACCGCAGCAAAGCGCGCGTGAATCGTCTCGGTCGCGCACGTCGAGGGATCCTCGCCCGCGAGCCCCAGCACGACGGCGAGGTCGGTCCCGTGGCCGACGCCGGTCTTCGCGAGCGACCCGAACAGGTCGACGCGCACCCGCTCGATGCGCTCAAACTCGCCGCGCGCGCGGCGCGCCGACAGAAACGCCCGCGCGGCACGCCAAGGTCCCATCGTGTGCGAGCTCGACGGCCCGACGCCGACTTTGAACATGTCGAAAACGCTGATCGATTCCACGTTGAACGCCTTCGGAGCCTGGACTGAAAAACGCGGACTCATGCCGCCGACGAGCGCGCCGTCGCGACGCGCCCAAGACCAATTGAAGTATAGCGTGGGCGGGCGCAAACCGAACCCGGCGGGCCTCGAAGCGTCCCCGACCTCCAAGCGAACATAACGACCATTATCAGACCCAATACTATGCGCAGTTCCCGGGAATTCCAGGGAAAACCCGCGGGCCGGCGGGGTTTGCGGCGACGGGTCTGTCGGCGGCGGCGACGGCGACGGCGCCTGAAAAAAGTCGCGCCCGAGGGGTTTGGCGGCGCGGCGGAGTTGAGTTCTCGAATTGATGCTTCGAAAAGGGGGCGGCGGGTTCGCGGTGCGCGGAGGCCGAACGCCGCGCGTCAAATCCGAGTGCGGGCGCGCCGGTCGCGCTCGGGCGCGGGCTGCGCGCGCTTGACAGTCCGCGCCCGACGCCGTACAAGGGATCGAGGTCGTTCACGACGGGACGACCGATTTACGGCTGCGCAAGCCTCGACGTGTGGATCCCCCCGCGCTCCGAGGCTTTTTTTATGCGCGGCGCGCACGCGGCGAGTCACAACATCCTCGAAGAGGAAACGATCCCCATGACCGCTCCGCTTACCTCCAAGGTCTCCGACGCGCAGCCGCTCGACGCCGACGAACTCCGCAAGCTGCACGACTATTGGAGCGCCGCCAATTATCTGTGCATCGGCATGATTTATCTGAAGGAAAACCCGCTCCTGAAGCAGCCGCTCGCGCTCGAGCACATCAAGGCGCGGCTGCTCGGCCACTGGGGTTCGGACCCCGGCCAGACCTTCGTCTGGACACATTTGAATCGTCTCATCAACAAATACGACCTGGATGTTCTGTACGTCGCGGGGCCTGGCCACGGCGCGCCCGCGGTGCTGGCGCACAGCTATCTCGAAGGCGTTTATTCCGAGATTTACACCGATAAGAGTCAGGACGAGCGCGGCATGCGCGCGTTCTTCCGCCAGTTCTCGTTTCCGGGGGGGATCGGCAGCCACTGCACGCCGGAGACGCCGGGCTCGATCCACGAGGGGGGCGAGCTCGGCTACAGCATTTCGCACGCTTTCGGCGCGGCGTTCGACAATCCCGACCTGATCGTCGCGGCGGTCGTCGGCGACGGCGAATCCGAGACCGGCCCGCTCGCGACGTCCTGGCACTCGAACAAGTATTTGAATCCGATTCGCGACGGCGCCGTGCTGCCGATCCTGCACCTGAACGGCTATAAAATCTCGAACCCGACGCTGCTGGCGCGGGTTACGCCCGAGGAGCTCGAGAGCCTGTTTATCGGCTACGGATACGCGCCGATCGTCGTCGAGGGGGACGACCCGGCGTTGATGCACCAGCGGATGGCGGCGGTGCTCGAGGACTGCGTGAGTCGGATCCGCTCGATCCAGGCGGAGGCGCGACGGACCGGCGTCCCGAACCGACCGCGCTGGCCGATGATTATCCTGCGCACGCCGAAAGGTTGGACGTGCCCGAAGGAGCTCGACGGCCACAAGCTCGAAGGTTCGTGGCGGGCGCACCAGGTGCCGATCGCCGACGTGCACACGAATCCCGAGCATCTCAAGATGGTCGAGCGCTGGATGCGATCGTACGAGCCGGAGAGGCTCTTTGACGACGCCGGCAGGCTGATCCCCGAGCTCCGCGCGCTCGCGCCGCGAGGGACGCGCAGGATCAGCGCGAACCCGCGCGCCAACGGCGGCCTGATCCGCAAAGCGCTCGAAATGCCCGACTTCCGCGACTACGCCGTCCCCGTCGCGAAGCCCGGCACGACCGAGACGTCGTCGACCTTTCTGCTCGGTCAGTTTCTCCGCGACGTCATGCGGCTGAACATCAAGGACTTCCGCGTCTTCGGACCCGACGAGACCGCGTCCAACAAGCTGCACGCGATCTACGAGGTCTCGAAGAAGACGTGGCTCGACGGCTATCTGCCCGAGGATGCCGACGGCGGCGAACTCGCGACCGACGGCCGCGTCATGGAAATGCTCAGCGAGCACAACCTCGAAGGCTGGCTCGAAGGCTACCTGCTCTCGGGCAGGCACGGCTTCTTCGCGACCTACGAAGCCTTCGTGCACATCATCGACTCGATGGTCAATCAGCACTCGAAATGGCTGGAGAAGTGCGAGGAAGTGGTGTGGCGCGCGCCGGTCTCGTCGTTGAATTTGTTGATCACGTCGACCGTCTGGCGGCAGGATCACAACGGCTTCACGCATCAAGATCCCGGCTTCCTCGACGTCGTGACGACGAAGAGTCCGAAGGTGACCCGCGTCTATTTGCCGCCCGACGCGAACTGCCTCTTGAGCGTCGCCGACCACTGCCTGCGCAGCGTCAACTACGTCAACGTGATCGTCGCCGACAAACAGCCGCACTTGCAGTACCTCGACCTCGACTCCGCGCTCCGACACTGCGCGAAGGGGGTCGGCATTTGGGACTGGGCGAGCAACGACCAGGGCGCCGAGCCCGACGTCGTGATCGCGAGCGCCGGCGACGTCCTCACGATGGAAGCCCTCGCCGCCGTCGCCATCCTCCGCGAACGCGTCCCAACCCTCAAAATCCGCTTCGTCAACGTCGTCGACCTGTTCCGCCTCCAGCCCGACACCGAGCACCCGCACGGGCTCTCCGACCGCGACTTCGACTCGATCTTCACCACCGACAAACCCATCATCTTTAACTTTCACGGATATCCTTGGCTGATTCATAAAATCGCGTACCGACGTCATAACCATGTGAACTTGCACGTACGAGGGTATAAAGAGCGCGGCAACATCAATACGCCGCTCGACCTCGCGATCCACAACCAGGTTGATCGCTTCAACCTGTGCATCGACGTGATCGACCGCGTGGCGCGGGTGCGGGTTTCGGCGGCGCACGTGAAGGAATGGCTCAAGGACCAGATTCACGACCACAGCCAGTATGCGCGCGAGCACGGCGTCGATCGGCCCGAGATCACGAATTGGAAGTGGCCGGGCTGACTCGCGACGCGCGGCCCGAAGTGATACGATGCGAAGGATGCGACGGTCGTTGATTCTGGTCTTGCCGCTCGTCTTTTTTCCGGTCGCGCTCCGGGGGGAGACGTCGCGCGCGGCGCGCGTGCCGCTCGACGACCGCGGCCGCGTCGATGCCTGCGAGGTTGCGGCGCGGTTGAACGAGGCGATTGATTCCGACGTGGCGCGGCCCGCGGGCAAGCTGCTTTTGCGGACGCGCGGCGCGGCGGGCGCGCTCACGCGCGCGTTTCTCGCGAAGTCGCTCGGAGCCGACACGCCGGTCGAAATCACGAACACGGCGCTCATCGTCCGCGTCCGCGACCCGCGCGACGCCGCCTCCTTGAAGTTGTGGCGCGACCGCATCGCGGCGCTCGCGACCGCGACCGCGTCCGAAATCGAACGCAGGTCGCTCTACGGCATGCGTTCCCGACCGTCGTATCGCCCCAACGACCCGTCGCGGCCGACGATCTGCCTGGTGCACGGGATGAATTCAACGTCGGGCGTCTTCAAGCACATGTTCAAACCGCTCGAAGAAGCGGGCTACGGGCTCGTCGTCTACGATTTCCCTTACAATCGCGGCCTCGACGACACCTGCGCCGAGTTCGTCGACGACTGGCGCGGGTTCCGTCGCGGCGCGGGCGAACGCCTCGGCTGGGTGATCGTCGCGCATTCGCTTGGAGCTTTGCCGGCGCGATCGTATGTGGAAGGGAGCGACTACGCGCCGGGCGAGGCGACGAGTTTGATGTTGATCGCGCCTGTGAATCAAGGGTCGGCGCTCGCGGGCGCGCAGACGTTGATGCAGTATTTGCAGACGGCGCGGGCGCTCGAAGGGGACGGCGGGGCGTCGAAGGCGTTTGACGGCGCGGAGGGGGGCGGCGGGACAGTCGCGCGGCCGTCCTCGACCCAGGCGCTGGCGAAGCTCGGCGACGGTCTGGGCGAGGCCGCCGGCGATATCGCGCCGGGCAGCGCGTTTTTGACGCGCTTGAACGCGCGGCCGCGACGGAGCGGCGTGCGCTACCACATTCTCGCGGGCGACGCCGGCTTTTTGAGCGCCGACGGACGTCGACGGATCGAGGAGCGGATGGCGCTCGCGAGCGGCGCGGGGGGTCTGTTCGGCGGCGTGGCGCGCGCGGTCGCCGGCGACCTCGCCGCGCGTCTCGACGACCTCACCGCGGGCCGAGGCGACGGCTGCGTCGCGGTCGCGCGGACGAGGCTCGCGGGGGTCGACGACTTCGAGGTTGTCCACGCGAATCACCTCGAGCTGATCCGCGCCCCCCTGCTCTATCCCGACCCTGGCCCCGTCGCGAGCATGCCTTTCCTCTTGAAGCGGCTCGCGATCGACGCCCCCGTGCGGCCCGCGCCGGCGGCCTCGATGCCCACGCCGCGGCCGCGCGACTAGCCCCGAGACGCACGACGCCGCCTCCCAACCCCCTTGCGCGCACGGCCACGATGCGTTAATCTCGATCGCTCGACGGACGCTCGGCCGCTCTCCTGGTTTCGTCCGTCGCGATCGGCGCGACCGCTCCGCGCCTCCCTAACGTTCGCAACTCGCCGATCGCGGCGGGTCTTCTCGCTTCCTCCGCTCGAGACCAGGACGCAGCCGATGTCGATACCCGCGGCCATGAACGACGCCAACGACCCCGACCTCTCCGCCGAACTCGCGCAGCCGCACCCGCGCGGACTCTACGTCCTCTTCGGCGTCGTTCGCCGCG
>JAJYDB010000180.1 GCA_021777845.1 Planctomycetota bacterium | reverse complement strand
GGGCGTCTGCGGCGGTGCAGACGGCGACGTCGGCGAGGGGCCGTTCGAGCGTGACGGCGGGAGCGACGGGGAGCGTGGCCATGTGCGGACCTCGGTTGGGGTGTACGGGGCCGTGGGCTCTTTTTTTTAAAAAAGACGCCGCGAGTGTTCTCCGTCCGGTAATATCGTTGCGGTCGCGACCCGCGTTCCGTCGCGGTCGTTTTTTTTTGCGGAGGGAGGTCCCTCCGCGTTTTTCACGCAAGGACGCAGGTTTGAGAGTGAAGTGGAGTAGAGGCGTCCTGCACTTAACCTTCTGTAATGCCAACAAGCTAGGACAGCTGTCCGTCGGGGCCGTGTCAAGTCTTTAACGTGTGGAAATCGGTGCAATTCGTGGACCGATCGTGCTTCGTGTCATGTCGTGGCTGGAGCACGTCGGGTTGGATTTTGCGGCGGACCCGCAAGCGTTTTCGGTCAATCTTGAAACGACGACGATTTTTATCGTGAGTCGGTGCGTGCGCGCGCTTAAGATTGCGTTCACGCCGGTTTTGAGCGTCAATGCCGGGTGCGGAGCGTCTCCTCGTTGGAAATTGGGGGTGGCGGGATGGGCACGGTGGTTTTCGAGTACGACATCAGTAAGGCGCTGAAGTCGAAGTACACGTCGCGGGTTTTCAAGAAGATTGACGGCGCGACGGTCGCGCTCGAAATCGACGACAAGGTGATGACCGCGCTCGAGGAGAGCAAGGATCGCGACCTGGCGGCGGCGAAGATCGTCGAGAGGGCGCAGAAGATCTGCAAGGTCGCCGCCGACGAGTTAGCGGTGCGTTTGGCGGAGCTCGAGCACAACCTCGAGGGCAAGGACAAGGACGAGCAACACAAGCTAATCAAAGGGTTTCGCGCCGAGGTGGTGAAGAAACTCGAGGGGTTGAAGGCGAAGCTGAAGGTTTTGCCCGAGGAGCAGTGGAAGAAGTTTCTCACGAAGTACTCCGAGGCGAAAAAGGAGTATCTCAAGTACAAGGTGAACGCGGTCGTGGACGTGACGGTCGGGACGCTTGGCGTGGCGGCGAGCGCGGCGGCGTTGGCGGGGACCGCGCACACCGGCGGGGCGTCGCTTGTTTTAGGCGTGATCGGGATGACGCGGTCGGTGGCAAAGATTTCGCAGGTTGTCTATTCGCTCGCGGTCGATGTCGAGAAGCAAGGGAACGCGCTCAAGGAGGATTTGGAGTCGCTCCTGAAGCAATTCGCGGATTCGAAGGGGAAGGCGACCGGGAAAGATCTTGCGAAAACGACGGTCAACGCCGTCTTCGGCGCGCCTTTTTTCACGACGGTTTCGACGGCGTCGAAGAAGGCGGAGACGTTCGGCGGGAAGGTGGCGGGTACGTACGCCGGCGGCATGAAGCTGTCGCGCGAGGTGACCGCGAGCCTGAACGCGATGAAAAAGCTCGAGGGGGATCTCTCCAAACTGAAGGGCAAGGATCTGAAGAAGACGGAGGCGAAGCTCGAGAAACTCCAGGGAAACTTCGACAAGCTGTTTGAGAAGGCGGCAAACCTGAACGCGAAGGCGGAGCGTGTCGAGAGGGATTTAAACACGGTGAAGGCCGTGTTGACGGAGCTCAAGGACGAGACGAAGACGCTCGCGTATCTCGAGAAGGCGCTCACAATTCTCACGAGCGTCGGGCTTGCGGCGGCGAGCGCGGGCGTCGGGATTCACGAGGCCGCGGGCGACGCGCTTGAACTCGCGAAGGAGGGGATCACGCTCGCGGGCGAGGTCCTCGAAAACGCCAAGGAGGCGCTCGAGGGTTGACGTGGCAGCCGTCATGGAAACGCTCCCGCGCGCACGTTTTCAAGTGCGCGCGGGGTGCGACAAAGCTTGATCCGACAACGCCTTGAGAGATCTTGAGGGCGACGACGACAGCAGGCGTGAGTTGTTGCGCGGGCGCTTGTATGATGATCGTCGCGACGGCTTGAGCGTCGGTCTCACGCTTTGATCGAATCATCTGCCGACAAGGGGGTTGCGCAATGGGGACGGTGGTTTTCACGTTCGACGTGAGCAAGCAGTTCAACTCGAAGTACAAGTCGAAGATCTTCGTGAAGGCCGAGAAGGCGCTTCTTAGGCTCACGATCGACGACAAGGTCATGGACGAGCTCGAGAAGAGCAAAGACCGAGACCTGGCGGCGGCAAAGATCGTCGAGAAGGCGAAAAAGCTCTGCAAGCAAGTCACCGACGACCTCGCGGTGCAGATGTCGAACCTGGACAAGATCCTCCCCAGGCTGCCCGACGAACAGGCCCGCGAAAAGGCGGTCAAAGATTACCGCGCGGTGGTCGAGAAGCAGCTCGACGACCTCGCCGAGAAGCTGAAGGAGCTGCCCGAGGAGCAGTGGAAGAAGTTTCTCGCGAAGTACGCCGAGGCGAAGAAAGAGTACAAAAGCTACAAGGTGAACGCGGTCGTCGACGTCACCGTCGGTACCTTGGGGGTCGTCGGCAGCGGCATCGCCCTGGCCGGAACGGTCCATACCGGCGGGGCGTCGCTCGTTTTAGGCGTGATCGGGATGACGCGGTCAGTGGCGCAGATCGCGCAAGTTGTCTATTCGATCGCCGTCGACGTCGAGACACAGTCGAATGCACTCAAGGATGACGTCGAGTCGCTCTTGAAACAATTCACCGAGTCGAAGGGCAAGGCGATCGGGAAGGATCTCGCGAAAACCACGGTCAACGCCGTCTTCGGCGCGCCGTTCTTCACCACCGCCTCCACCGCGTCGTCCAAAGCCGAAACCCTCGGCGGCAAAGTCTCGGGAACTTACGTCGGCGGGGTCAAGCTCTCCCGAAAAGTCACCGAGAGCCTGAACGCGATGAAAAAGCTCGAAGGCGACCTCGCGAAATTGAAGGGCAAGGATCTTAAAAAGGCGGAAGAGAAGCTCACGACGCTTCAGGGCAAGTTCTCCAAGCTCTTTGACAACGCGGCCGACATGAACGCGAAGGCAAAGCGCGTCGAGAAAGATCTGAAAACGATCAAGAAAGTGCTCGAGGAGCTCAAGAAAGAGACGACGACTCTCGCGTATGTCGAGAAGGCGCTTACAGTTCTGACCAACCTGGCGCTCGCCGGCGCAAGCGCGGGGGTGAGCATCTCCGGCGATGCGGGCAATGCCCTCGCACTCGCCAACGACGGCCTCTCGCTCGGCAACTCCGTGCTCTCGGAAGTCAAGGATGCGCTTGGTTGATCGCTCGACAAGCACCGAGACAACGCCAAACAAAGCGTGCGCACGCCCGCGCGTGTGCGCACGCTTTCAATCACGGAGATCTTAGACATGGCCGTGAAGGTGCTCGAGTTCGATATTTCGAAGGCCGTGACCGCGAAATACAAGAGTAAGCTCTTTAAAGACGTCGCCGGCTGTCGAGTCGAGCTCCACATCTCGGACAAGGCCGCCGCCGAGCTCAAAGCCTGCAAGGATTCGGCGCTCGACCTCAGGAAGCTTGCCGACACCGCCAAGCGCGCCGCCGAACGGACCGCGTCTGAATTCGCAAAGCTGCTCGCCGACCTCGACAAGCAGATTGAAAAGGCCAAGCCGACGGCCTACGAAAGCCTAGCACGCGGCTTTAATAAGGAGATCGACGACGGTCTCGCCGAGCTCGGAACCGAGTTGGACGCCATCGTCAAAGCGCAGTGGAAGCGCTACCTCGATGCGTTTCAGAAGTCGAACCCCGACCTGAAGTCGATCAAACCCGACCCGAAGGACGAGTCGTGGCCGGGCGAATTGGGCAAGATTTCAACCGACGACATCGAGGAGGAGGAGACTAACAGCGAAAAAGGCGGGGTTTCCGGCGTGGTGAAGGCGGGCGGAGCGGTTGTCGTGCCTGGGGGTGCGTCGTCGGCCCGAGGGTTGGAAATCGCCGTCCGCGCCGCCGCCCGTCATGTGAAAAAACTTCGCGACTACGCCGTCGTGTCCGACAAAATGCGCGTGAAATCCTTCGACGCGCTCAAAAAGTACATCCTCGCCTTCTTAAAACAACGCAAGGCCGCTCACGCCGGCAACGAGGTCGAACTGATCGAAAAACCAATTTACGAAGGCGTCTACGAGAAGCAAGTCGGGGCCCTGCGCGCCGAGCTGACCCTCTGGGCCGCCCAGAATAAGCTGGAAGCGAAACTTAACAAAGCCGTCAACGACCTGCTCGCACAAGCCGGCAAGAACCTCGAAGCACTCGCCGATTCGATGGAGAAAATCGACGACTCGAAGGACGAGTCGGGCGCGCTCGACAAAGCGAAGAAAGCTGTCCACGACGTCCAAAACGACCTCGAAACATTGACGAAGTCGTTCGAGGAGTCAACGGAAACCCTAAAGAAGAATAAGGTTACGTTCGTGCGCGTGGACGCCTTGCTGCTCCCGCTCGCCGCCCGTGACCCCACCGCCGTCCTCCAACGCTTCGAGCAGAACTATACGAAAATCATCAAGATGATGATTAACGTCGCCAAGACGACCCAACTACGACTGAAGTCGTCCGCCGTCGACCTCAAGTCGATCGACAAAGTCATCAAAAGCACCGTCGTTATCGCTAAAACGATTAAATAACGCCTTCACCGGCGCGGCCGCCAGTCAATCCACGGCTTCGCGAGCGTAAGGTCTTCCCCGGCGGTGCTTGCGACGAAGGCTTGCGTCAGCAGCTTAATAACGCGTCGCGCCGGGGGTGCCTGTGATAATCTGCTTCAGTTCGCCCACGATCCCCGCGGGAACCCCCACGAAGGTCGCGGCCGCCGTCTTGACGATCGTGTTGTTGCCCGAGTTGTCGTAGTACTCGCGCGGCTTATAAAGAAGCGGGTGGCGGTCGGCGAACGTCGCGGGACGCGCCCCTGCGAGGCCGGGGTCCGAGACCGCGACGCCGTCGCCGCCGGATACGGTAAGTCCCGGCTCGGTCGTGACTTGCGAACGCTTCGGAAACGAACTACAGCCGGCGAAGGTCGACGCCGCGCACGCCGCCGCGAGCACGACAGCGGCTCGCATTCGATGTTGTGTACGCATTAAAAGGCCTCAACGGTCTTTGTAAGGTGAGCAGCGTCCAAAACCCACAGGGAGATTTCCGCATCGCTCTCTGCAATCTTACCTCGCGCGGAGTACGCCGGCGGATCGAACGCATCGACAAATCAACCGCAGATCCGCATTCTCGACACGCCCGCTCCCGCTTCGCGCATCGACAGACTCAACGTATCCCCCACAGTCACCCCAGTCGTGAATCTCATGACGCAGAAGTCGAGGCCAAAGCAACGTCCGACCCGACGACCCGCACCGAAACCAACACCCCCTGCGGGTGCGACCTTCCTTCCAGAAACCGCCGCAGCCCCAAACCGACGCCTTACGTCGCAGCACTCGCGTTTCCAGCGGGCTCGACACACGCGGCAGATCAGGCTTAAGAACGCGCACCTCGCACCGTCGGTCTTCACAGTACGCCTTTCCAGGCGTGACTGACAACCTTCGTCGCGTCTCGCTGCGTGCTTGCCGTCGCATCGCGACGCGGCTCTAATGGGCATCGTGCCGCGCGGAACGCATGCAAGGATTTCGCGCCGCCTCGACGTGCAACCCCGACCAAATCGTCCTGGGAGGGTCTGTCCGCAATGCCCGCCAACAGCCTTCAAATCGACTCGACCCACGCATCAAAAAGCACTCGAACCGCAGCCCGAAGTCATTTATCAGTAATAACATGCGTCATCGTGACGGCATTCGCGGCCGTCTTGCCGCACGCCGGCTGCGACGCCCCCGCTCCCGCCGCCGTTGACATCAACATCGCCGCGGAACTCAAATCCCTCCGCGACCTTATCCCCGACCAGGCCCACATCATGGCCGACGTCGGCTACCATTTCACCAACCTCTGGTTTGCCGGCGACGCCGAGAACTGGCCGCTCGCCGACTTCTATCTCTCTGAAACCAAGTCCCACCTCCGCTGGGCCGTCCGCGCCAAACCGATCCGCAAGGACAACGCCGGACGCGATATTAAGCTGGTCGCCATTCTCGAAGCTTTTGAAAACAGCCAACTTGGCCAACTTAAGAAGACCATCGACGGCAAGGACAAACTTGAGTTCATAACCGCCTACAAAGCGAGCCTGACCACCTGCTATGCATGCCACAAAGCATCCGACAAACCCTACTTACGCCCGCAAATTCCTAAGAAGGCAGATGCAGGCGTGATCAACTTCGACCCCAAGGCCGATTGGCCGCTCTAAATCGCTCGATATTTCGCAGTTCGCCGCCGCAAGCCCTGTGAAATCGCCGCCTCACTCCACTTGCCGCGTCGACGACTCTACTCCACAATAATGTGCGATCAACCTTGAAGGTCACGTCCATATTTGTGAGGTGTCGAAGATGGCGATCCCCCCGGGTTGGACGTTCGACATGCGACCTTGCCCGCACTGCGGCAAAATGATCACACAGTTGGCCGAAAAATGCCGGTACTGCAAAGGCGAGGTTGCGCCGGCGGCCTGGGAAGCGGAGCAGGCTCAAGCGACCGGCGTCGAACGCCTCGTGATGCCTGTCGGGCGACCCGCGTCGGCGATCGCCGCGGGCTATTTAGGCTTATTTTCGCTCCTGCCGCTCTTCGGGATCGTCGCGATCATCGTCAGCATCGTCGCTCTGCGGACCCTGAAGCGGAAGCCAAAGCTCAGCGGACGCGGCCGCGCTTACTTTGGCTTGATCATGGGCATCCTCACCACGCTGCTCTATGCGACGCCGCTGCTGCTCGCACTTTTTTACTCTCTTACAGGCAAGAATCAGGGCTGACGGCTCGCGAAGTTACTCTCCGCACGGCGTTTACTGAAACACTCCACCCACCTCGGCGCGACTCAGTCGCTTGAGAGTGGAGTGAAGTCGATCCCGGCGCTGCTGCTTTCCGCGTTTTGTTTTCACTCCGTCGCGTCGGCGCCGCACCGTGGGCGCGGCAATTCCCAATGGAGATTCTATCCAGGGACTGCGCCGATCCACACCGATGTGGAGTCGGTTTGGAGAGCATTTGGTAGCCTTCCCCGAATGACTCCACTCTGTCCAATCCGTGGAGTACCCTGTTGAGCTTGGTCCCAGGCCGCGCCGTCCGCGTCATTTATTGGCGTCTTCCAGCGGCATTTTGCGGAGAATTCTTTGACGATAGCCGTTTGGACCTGCGGCGTCGGAGGTTTCCGTTGTGATGACGACCACCCCTTCCTCGACGTAAAACGTCAGCCCCAACTGCTTCAAGTTCAATTCGAGGCCAAATCGGACCGGTACCTCTTCGAGGTCAAGCGACACCAGCGACGACGGCATTTTGTCCGTCTCGGAAGGCCCCACGATGTCGATGTAGAACGTAAGTCCTTTGTCATCCGGCCCTTTGGTCGTTTCCTCGAGATACGCGATTGCCTCTTCGAGCGGCGTTTCCGCTTTGAACGGGAAGTCGATCACCTGCTCGAGTTTCGCGTAAGCCGACTTCGACCGGGGGTTTGTGTCGAGCTTTTCGAGCATCCTCCGCAGTCGCTGCCGACGACTCATCGCTCTCAGTTCCACATATTCTTGGCGATATTGGGCAATTTGCGGGATGAGGTCGTTCGCTTCGAGAACTTTTTCAAGCTGAGAGGGGAGCGGCTTGATCGTGATGTCGCTCGGAACCCGCGTCGACTCCGGCTCGTCCGCAAGGCCGTCGAACAGGGGCTCGACCAGTCTCGGACGCAAGGGGGGCTGAGGACGTGACGGCGTCTGCGTGAGTTGCGCGATCCGAATCGGGGCTGCGGGAGCCTCCTCGTGTTTGAGTTCGGCCTTAAATTTCCCAATGGGGCGTGATTGCGCATCCGCCAATCTTGAGGCGGATCCGCTTGCAACCTCGCCTACAATGGCGGCCGGTGCCGGCGGAGGAAGGGGGAGCGGCGTTATCGTCGGACGAGTCCACTGACGCGACGCCGATCCCGACCGCGGTCAAAGCCTCGGTCGCGGCGAGGCCTGCTTCGACGAGAAGGTTTGAGGTAAACATCGCCGAAAGGCCTCCCTGGGTCAGAGTGAGAGTCGTGCTTGAGATCAAACCAAGCGTGACGGCGCGACTTCCCTCAGCGACAAAGACAGCGCGGATAGTATTGTGGAGTAAGGACTTCGGAAGAGCGACGGACGCATCGCGAGCCAAGGTTGCGACCAGCGGACCCGCCGTAAGCGCGACGCCGCGGCGCTCCAAACGGCGGCGGAGGCGCTGCTTGCCGCGCGCGACGCGTCCCTTCAAGGTGCCCAGCGGCCGGCCGAGCCGGTCGGCCGCCTGCTCGTGCGTCAGACCCTCGAGACAGCAGAGTAAGACCGCGGTGCGGTCGAGGCTCGGCAGCCGCGCCAATTCCTCCTGGACCCGGCCGCGCAACTCAGATCTTACGGCGTTTTAAAGACGCTGGAGACGTCGGCTTGGGTCGTCTCAACCACTAATTCTGAAAGCACTTCAGTCGCGATCCGACGCGCCGACAACGAACGTGCACGAAGCGCAACCCGCGTCGCCGTGCCGAACTGCCGTGTGCCCAAACGCTCGGGCTGCTTGATGGAGCCGGCGCGGCGCGCGAGGACAAGGAACGTCGCTTGAAACGCGTCCTCGACGTCGCGCGGGTCCCGGAGTCGTCCTCGACAGACACCCAGGACCATCGGCCCGTGCCGCGCGACGATCGCTTCGAACGCC
Source organism: Planctomycetota bacterium (assembly GCA_021777845.1). Lineage (GTDB taxonomy): Bacteria > Planctomycetota > Planctomycetia > Isosphaerales > Isosphaeraceae > JAJYDB01. The sequence goes on along the minus strand of JAJYDB010000180.1, from coordinate 1,064 downwards.
GACTCGTCGCGGTCGTTCACAAACCGTTCGAGGAGGCCGGCTTCGGTCAAACCGGCCACACTCCCGGACGTGAACAGACGCTCGAGCGAGCAGACCACACCCGGCAGAGACGCGCCGCCTGCCATCTTGAGCGTCTCTTCGTCGCCACTGCTGTCGAAGAACAACCGACTCCTTGGGTACTGCGTTCGCGGGCCGACTTGGATGCGCCTCGTTCCCGTCAATCCTCGCCTTCCCCTGCCTCGATCGACTCAACCTCTTTGATCTCAGACAGTTCAGTCGTGATTTCCTCGGGCGTGCTGATGATCAAAACGCCGTCGCGGACGCACGAAGCGAGGTGGAGCTGCCGGAGCATCAGTCGCAGCGACGCCTTCAGGGGGACGTCGCCAAGGTCGATGATCACCTCGGAATCCCAGCCGTTTTCGTCCTCCGACATCGCTGTTTCATCGACGTAAATCGAGAGTCCAGGGCCCTTTGCGCTCTTCGACGCGGTTTTGAGGTAGTCGATCACCTCTTTGAAGGGCGTCGGCTTCGCGAACGAGAGCGGAATGTGTTTGTCGAGAATGTCGAGGGCTGCTTTCGACTTCGAGTCGCCCTTCTCGGCGCGGATGTGCCGCTCGTTTTCAGCGTTGAGAGTCGCAAGCATCGTCCGTCGGGTACGGTCGCGGATTTCGGCGAGGAGCTCCGGGTCGAAATAGAGCCTCTGTTGCATCGATTTGATCCGTTCGTCGATCGAGGGAGCCTGAGCCGCTTCGGCTTCATTGGAAAACTCCGGCGCCCCCCCCATTCCACTCGCCTTCCCCATTGCGCCCATCATGCCGCCCATGCCGGCACCCTTGCCCATCATGCCGCCCATGCCGGCACCCTTGCCCATCGGACCCATCATGCCGCCCATGCCGGAACCCTTGCCCATCATCCCGCCCATGCCGGCACCCTTGCCCATCATCCCGCCCATGCCGGCACCCTTGCCCATCATCCCGCCCATGCCGGCACCCTTGCCCATCGGACCCATCATCCCCCCCATGCCGGCACCCTTGCCCATCGGACCCATCATCCCGCCCATGCCG
>JAJYDB010000179.1 GCA_021777845.1 Planctomycetota bacterium | reverse complement strand
GCGGGTAATTTGCAGCGAACGTGGCACGCAATGTTTTCAAAAGCGGAGAGGGAGGGATTCGAACCCTCGGTACGTGTTACCGTACACGGCATTTCCAGTGCCGCACCTTCGGCCTCTCGGTCACCTCTCCGTTTTTTGTAAACGTTTCTCCCGCCGTGCTTTGGGTGCCAAGTCCGGTTGCGGCCGGCGGTGTGGTCCTAGACACGGCAAGGGGGAGAATCGTTCGAGTCAGGGGTCAGTCTAAGGCCCCGGCGCGGTGGAAGCAATGCACCTTTCGATCGAGGTCCTGCTTTGAGGAGGGGTTGGGGAGGGGGAAGGGTGCGGGGTTAGGGGTCGGGTCGGGGCGGGGGATCGAGCGTCGGGGGTTGGGAGCTCGTTCGGGAAACGGCGATCGGCTTGATCACAAGCAGGCGAACCGCGGAACCAGCCGGAGTATCTTAGGATCCAAGGGTTTGTGGTGGAGGACGTCAATGATGAGCGCGTTGCGGCGTTTAACGGACCGGGGGTTGATCAAGCCGCCGCGTTGGCTTCCGGCGCAGTTCAGTACGAGACGATCATGGGGCCGGCGGCGTACGGGGTTTCGTTGACCGAGGTGGAGATGATACTGGTCGAGCAGGACATCGACCTGCAACGCAACAACGACCAATTGAAGGCGATTCGACGGGGCGAGTGGACCGAGGAGCGCCTGAGCTCGTGGTGCGCCGAGAAGGAGTCGCACCTTGAGCGGGCGTACGCCGAGAGCGCGTTGCGGGCGACCCCCGACGAGCCGAGGATTCGGGCGTTGCTGCTGCATTGCCTCGAGGAGCACTACGGGACGCTTGAGGGCTGCGTGGTGAACCCGGATCGGGCGGTGGAGGCGTTGCGGAACATCGAGGCGGAACTGGGTCGGGTGCGGGATTTGCTATGAACGAGTCGATCTCGATCGCGGCGATGGAGCGGCAGCGCGCGGCGGTCGGGCGCGGTGAACCGGCGGGGTTGGGTGGGTGTCGTGTGCGGGTTTGACGTCGCGAGGCGGAATTGCGACGCGGGGCGGGGAAATTGCCAACGGACGGGGCGGGACAATGTTGCTGACGATCACCACCACGCATCGACCCGCCGACGATCTCGCGTATTTGCTGCACAAGCATCCAGCCCGGTTCCAGAGCTACGACCTAAGCTTTGGACGGGCGCACGTGTTTTACCCCGAGGCGACGTCGGAGCGGTGCCGGGCGTGCTTGCTCCTCGACGTCGACGCGGTCGGCACGGTGCGCGGCAAAGGGGACGCGGAGGGGCTGCTCGACCAGTACGTCAACGATCGGCCGTACGTCGCGTCGTCTTTTTTAAGCGTAGCGCTTTCGGAAGTGTTCGGCTCGGCGTTTCAGGGGCGTTGCAAGGATCGCCCGGAGCTCGTCGACGTGCCGATTCCGCTCGAAGCGCGGCTCGACGTTTTACCCGTGCGGGGCGGCGAGCGGTTTTTGAGGTCGGTGTTCGAGCCGCTGGGATATGAGGTTGAGGCGCAGCGGCACCCGCTCGACGAGCGGTTCCCGGCGTGGGGCGAGAGTTCTTATTATTCAGTCGCGGTGCGCGCGGTCGCGAAGCTTTCCGACCTGCTCACGCATCTGTACGTGCTGGTGCCGGTGTTCGATAACGCCAAACATTACTACGTCGGCGAGGCCGAACTCGAGAAGCTGCTCTCGAAGGGAAGCGGGTGGCTGGCGAGCCATCCCGAGCGCGAGGAAATCACGCGGCGCTATCTGAAATTCCAGCCCGGTTTATATCGCGAGGCGCTCGCGAGGCTGGTGCGCGAGGAGACGACGCCCGACGTCGAGGCCGACGCTTCGACGACCTGCGAGCGCGCCGAGGAGGTCCTCGAGCGCCCGCTGAGCCTCCACGAACAGCGGATCGGGACGGTGCTCGCGGCGTTGCGGTCGAGTGGCGCAACACGTGTTCTTGATTTGGGTTGCGGCGAGGGCAAACTGCTCCGCGAGCTGCTCAAGGACGCGCGGTTCGAGGAGATCGTCGGCGTCGACGTGTCGATTCGCACGCTCGAGACGGCGCGCGAGAGGCTCAAGCTGGACCGACTCCCCGAGCGGCAGGCGGCGCGGATCAAGCTGCTGCACAGCTCGCTGACCTACCGCGACCGGCGTCTGGCGGGCTTCGACGCCGCCGCGGTCGTGGAGGTCGTCGAGCACTTGGAGCCGTCGCGGCTGTCGGCGTTCGAGCGCGCGGTGTTCGAGTTCGCGCGCCCGGGGACCGTCGTGCTGACGACGCCCAACCGCGAGTACAACGTCGTTTGGGAGAACGTCGGGCTCGAAACGCTGCGGCACGCGGATCATCGCTTCGAGTGGACGCGCGACGAGTTCCAATCCTGGGCCGAGGGAGTCGCCGCGCGTCACGGCTACTCCGTGCGATTTCTGGCGGTCGGGCCGGTCGACGAAAAGCTCGGCCCGCCGACGCAAACGGCGGTCTTCGACCGCGCGGGCGCGCTTCCTCGTTAAGACTCGACCCACCGCGACGTTTCGGCTCGAAGTGCGAACGAACACGAGTTTAAGAAAGCGCAGCCGCGAAATGACGATCAACATCCCCAAACTGAGCCTTGTGGTTCTCGTCGGCCCCAGCGGGTCGGGGAAGAGCACGTTCGCGCGCCGGCACTTCAAGCCCACCGAGATCCTCTCGTCCGACTTTTGTCGCGGCATGATTTCGGACGACGAGAACGATCAGACGGTGACGCGCGAGGCGTTCGAGGTGCTTCATTACGTCGCGGCGAAGCGGCTCGCGCTGGGGCGGCTCACGGTGATCGACGCCACCAACGTCCAGCCCGAGGCCCGCAAGCCGCTCGTCGAGCTGGCCCGCGACTACCACGTCCTGCCCGTCGCGGTGGTGCTCGACCTGCCCGAGCGGGTTTGTCGCGACCGCAACGCCGCGCGCGGCGACCGCGACTTCGGCGCGCACGTCATCCGCAACCAGAGGTCGCAGTTGCGCAGGTCCCTGCGCGATTTGCGTCGCGAAGGCTTCCGCCACGTCTACGTGTTCCACGCCCCCGAGCAGCTCGACGCGGCGGTCGTCGAGCGGACGCCTCTGTGGAACGACAAGCGCGATGATCACGGCCCGTTCGACCTCATCGGCGATGTCCACGGATGTTGCGACGAACTCGAGACGCTGCTGCTGCGGTTGGGCTACGTCCCGACGCCCGCGCCCGGCGTCGCCCTCGCCGACGGCGCTCCGTGCTACGTCCATCCCGGGGGACGCAGGGCGATCTTTCTCGGCGACCTCGTCGACCGCGGCCCGCGGGTGCTCGACACCTTGCGTCTCGTCAAGACGATGGTCGAAGGGGGCTCCGCGCTCTGCGTGCCCGGCAATCACGACATGAAGCTGCTCGACAAGCTCCGAGGCAAGAACGTCCGGATCACCCACGGCTTGGCCAATACCTTGGCGGAGATCGACGCGCTGCCCGACGGCACGCGCGCGTCCTACTGCAACGGACTGGCGAGCTTCCTCGATGCGCTCGTTAGCCACTACGTCCTCGACGACGGCAAGCTCGTCGCAGCCCACGCCGGCATGAAGGAGGAAATGCAAGGCCGCGGATCGGGCAAGGTGCGGGCCTTCGCGCTCTACGGCGAAACGACCGGCGAAACCGACGAATTTGGACTGCCGGTCCGCTTCAACTGGGCGTCGGAGTACCGCGGCCGCGCGCTCGTCGTCTACGGACATACCCCCGTTCCCGAGCCCGACCGGCTTAATAACACGGTCAACGTCGACACCGGCTGCGTCTTCGGCGGCAAGCTCACCGCGCTCCGCTATCCCGAAGACGAATTCGTCTCGGTCCCCGCCGCGCGGGTCTATTGCGAACCGTCGCGACCGTTTCTCGCGACCGCGGAGGCCGAGCCGCCGCTCTCGACGCAGCAGGCTCACGACCAGACCCTCGACGCCGACGACGTCTTGGGCAAACGGATTATTCCCACGCGTTTGCGCGGCAGCGTCACGATCCGCGCGGAGAACGCCGCGGCGGCGCTCGAAGTGATGAGTCGGTTTGCCGCCGACCCGCGCTGGCTGATTTATCTGCCCCCCACGATGTCGCCTTGCGAGACGAGCCGCGAGGAGGGCTTGCTCGAGCACCCGGCCGAGGCGTTCGCTTATTATCGCGACGAGGGGGTGCCGAGGGTCGTCTGCGAGGAGAAGCACATGGGCTCGCGCGCAGTCGTCGTCGCCTGTCGCGACGAGGCCGCCGCGCGCGAGCGCTTCGGCGCGACGACCGGCGAATGCGGGGTGGTGGTCACGCGCACCGGCCGTCGCTTTTTTAGCGACGACGCCCTCGAACGCGCGTTCCTCAACCGCGTCCGGGCTGCGCTCTCCGCGAGCGACTTCTGGACCCGACTCGACAGCGCGTGGGCCTGCCTCGACTGCGAACTGATGCCGTGGTCGGCCAAGGCCCAAGAACTTCTGCGGACCCAGTACGCCGCAGTCGGGTCGGCGGGCTCGGCGGCCCTCCCGCGCGCGGTCGGGGCGCTCGCCGAGGCAGCCGCGCGGCTCGCCGGCGACGAACGCGCAAAACTGGCTGAAGTCGAGGCCAAGTATCGACTTCGGTCGGACAACATCGACCGTTTCGTGGCCGCGTACCGGCACTACTGTTGGACCGTGGAGACGCTCGACGACCTCAAGCTGGCCCCGTTCCACCTGCTCGCGGTCGAGGGCCGCGTCCACACCGACATGGACCACGCTTGGCACATGGAAACCCTCGCCGAAGTCTGCCGCGCCGACCCTGGGCTGCTCCTGGCGACCCGCTACCAAGTCGTCGACGTCACCGACGAGGCGAGCCAGGCCGCAGCGGTCGCCTGGTGGCACGATCACACCGCCCGAGGCGGCGAAGGGATGGTGGTGAAGCCTCTCGACTTCACCGCCAAAGGGCGTCGCGGACTGATCCAGCCCGCCGTAAAGTGCCGCGGACGCGAGTACTTGCGGATCATTTACGGTCCCGACTACACAACCTCCGAAAACCTCGAGCGGCTGCGGTCGCGCGGGCTCGGCCGCAAGCGGGCGCTGGCGATCGGTGAATTCGCGCTCGGCGTCGAGGGTCTCGAACGGTTCGTGCGTCGCGAACCGCTGCGCCGCGTTCATGAGTGCGTCTTCGGCGTCCTCGCCCTCGAAAGCGAGCCGGTCGACCCGAGACTCTAGCCCGTCGCGACCCTCGCGATCTCAAAACGGCCCCGCGAAATCATCAGGGCGAACGCCTCTATTGAGGCGATCTCGGAATCGCCGGGCGCACCGCGGACTTGTGGAGTAATTCGTCGAGTTTCGCGGGGGAGATTTCGAGTCGTGCGATGCAGTTGTGATCCCAGCTCGCCGCGCGGGCCGCGCCGAAGTAGAGAGTCGCGGAGCCGTCGGGGTGCGGCACGAGTCGCGGAGTGACGTGCCCGTGACGGTCGAGCGCGCCTTCGCCCGGAGATCGCGGCACCCAGAGGCCGCGGTCGCTCCAGGCGAGGCCGTCGGCGCTCGTCGCGGCGCGGGTACCCTCGTGCGATTCATACGTCATCACGTAGGCGGCACCGATCCGAACGACGTCGACGCCGCCCGCGTCGTGCTCAAATACTGGATTTGTCAGAGCTTTTGTCCAGTGGAGACCGTCGGTGGACTCGGCGTATCCGACCGCTCGACGCGAACTCGGCGAGGTGGGCGCGCCCGCCGCCGGCGCGCCTGGAGGCAGATCCTTGCGGCCGTCGTACCACATCCGAAAGCGGCCGCGGTCGCGAATCACGGACGGACGTCCGACCAAAAGGGCGTCCCAAGCGCCCGCCGGGCCGGGCTTGAGCACGGCGCCGCGGGAGGTCCAGTGGAGTCCGTCGGTGGAGTCGGCGAGTCCAATGTCGTCGAAGACTTCGTTGTCGGCGCGAGTGTAGTACATCCAGTAATGTTTCTCCACTCGCACGACGGAGGGGTCGTTGACGTGATTCGAGCCGCCGCGGTCGAGCGCGAGGCCTTTACGAATCCAAGCTCGGCCGTCGCGCGACTCGGCTTGAAAGATGCGGTCATGGCCGTCGCGGCCCTGGGCGCCGTACCAAATCCGGATGCGGTCGTCGGCGACGATCACGTCGGGGGCGTACACGTTGCCCTCGCCGTGCGGCGCGGATTCGTTCGCTCCCGCGCCCGCGAGCACGAGACGAGGCCCGACGTCGCGCGGGTCGTCGGCGACGACGACTCGGGCGCAAAACAAGCCATAAAAGGCAGTCAGGATCAGGACCGCGCCTCGGTCCGCGCGCCCAAGCGCCATCAAATTCGTCTCCCCGTGGTCGGCTCAAGATTGTGGGACCGCGATTCCGGCCGCGCTTCAATCTCGGAGCGCGCGCGACGAAAACACTCTCGCGGCGCGACGTCGCCGATGCAAGCCGTGTTTGCGGCGGCGACCAGACGCTTTACCCGGACCGACCCGCCGGTTACATTGAAAAAAATGCACACGAGTCTCAAGTGCGACGCCCGATCGGCCGCGATTTAGCCGTTTTCGCGCTCTCAAAAAAACGCGAGAATCAAATCGGGTGCAACGAGGCGGGCGCGTGCCCGACGTCGCTTCTCCGCGACGGCCGCTCAACCTGTCCTCAACCATCTACCCGGAGCGACTTTGCGATGAACGACGACCCCAAAAAGCCCCAGGCCCCGGTCGTGAAGGATCGCGACAAGGGATTGAGGATCTTCAGCTATCCGAAGTTCATCTTCGTCTTCCCAACCTTTGTTGCTGCCTTGATTTGCGGCATCGGCATGAGCATGATTCAGGAGGACACCACCGACCCGATTCGGGTTGCGAAGGCGGAGTTGAAGAAGTCGCCGGACTCCGGGGTAACGGTGCCGACGAAGATCGAGCGCTTCGAGACGAAGCCGAACCTGTTCGGCGTCTTCTTCCTCGGGGTGTTCGCCTTCAACATGCTGTTCATGGCGCTCGACTTCCCGCGTTTCACGCTGATCGCGGTCGGCCTACTCGGTCTGTTCGGTCTGTTTTTCGTGCTTTGGCTGGGTGCGCAGTTCGACCTTGACCTGCTCAGACCCGTGACCGCGATTTTGGGGAGTGTTTACGCGGTCGCGAACAAGGGCTTTTACTTCACTTTCGCGGGGATCATCGCGGTCCTGTACGCCGTCGTCTGGGTGACGCGTTGGCTGGATTACTGGGAGGTGATGCCGAACGAGATTCTGCACCATCACGGCCCGTTAAGCGACCTTGAGCGTTATCCGACCCTGAATCTGAAGTTCGACAAAGAGATCCCCGACGTGCTCGAGTATCTCTTTCTCGGCTCGGGTCGGCTGGTGATGCACGTCGCGGACGAGCGGAAGTCGATCGTGCTCGAAAACGTGCTCTTTATCAACAGCAAAGAAGATGCGCTGAAGCGGATCATGGGCCGGCTCGAAGTGCGTGTGACCACCGACAAAGAGATGCAGTCGCCGTGACGGCAGGCTGGGCGGCGCGATCGTCCCGAGCGGTCGCGCCGTCGATGCTTGCGATTTAAGTTCTTGTGATTTAGGCGGTTGCGCCGGCGGGACGAGCGAGGCGAGCGCGGTTGGCGGCGGCGTGGAGTTCGTCGAGAATCGGACCGCGGAGCACGGCTTCGAGTTCGTTGAGTCGGCGTGCGACTTCGGAGCCGTCAAGCACGCGGTGGTCGTAGATCAGCTTGACGACGACGTCGCCGTCAGGCGCGATCGCGCCGTAGGTCATGGTGGTCGTGAGCGGCGAGATCGGGTGGATCTGCTCGGCGCCGAGCGCGCCGTAACTGGTGAGGCCGAAGGTCCCGAACCGCTTCGCGCGCTTGTAGCCCGACAAATTAAGCGTCATCCACCAAAAAAAGCGTCGGATGGGCATCGGCACGCGGCTGAAGGCGAGTGCGCGTCGATAAAAGCCAATGGTTTCGATCGGGCTGTTTTTGTAAGCGAGCAGTGCGGCTTGAAGTTGCTCGATGGTTTGGCCTTCGGGCGCGCGAAAGAGTCCGATGAAGACGCCCGGTTCGCCTTCGTAGTCGCGTTCGATCGCGAGCGAGCACGAGGTGATCGGGTGTTCGTAGAGTCGTGTCCAGGGGAAGGTGAGGAGGGCGCGTCGGAAGGGGGGATTCTCGCGGCCGACGATCGCCATCGCCTTCATAAACAGGACGGCCCACGACGGTCGCGACGGGTGCGCGAGGCGGGCCGAGATCAGCGGCTCGACGTTGATGACGAGGCTGACGGGCGCCGTCGGCACCTGTTTTGCGAAGTGGACCAGGTCGTTGATAAAACGCCGCGGCGCGGGCAACGACAGTGTGCGTCCTCGTGGTTCGCGCATCCCTGCGACCTCGCTGTCCAACGTCGTTTCAAGCAGCCAAAAGGAATGTGGAGTCGGACGCCGGGGCCGTCGATCCGCTCTTCGAGGCGGGTCGACGTCGGGGCGTACCGCGCGAGAGACTACCGAAAACCTCGATCGGCGGGAAGAGCAAGCACGTACGCAGTGTCGAAATCGCGGGCTTGATTGGGATCGAGGGGGATTCGGGACTCCCCAAGCACGGCCCGGTCATGCCATAATCGGCTTTTGAACTTCGCACACGGCGGCCTGGAACCCGTATCGATGTTTGCCGGCGACGATGACCGCGCCTTGAATCTCAACTCCGTCCCCGAGCGCCCCCCCGTGCTCGTCCACCTGCACCCCGCGCTGATTCCGGCGGGTGCGCTTGAAGGCGGGATCGCGGTGGTGGTGGATGTGTTGCGCGCCTCGACGGTGATCGTCGAGGCTTTGGCGTCGGGCTGTAACGAAGTGGTGCCGTGCCTGGAGATCGAGGAGGCGCGTGCGGAGGCGTCGCGACGCGCGGAGGACGGCGTCCTTTTGGGGGGTGAACGTCAGGGGCTGCCGATCGACGGCTTCGACCTGGGCAACTCGCCCGGCACCTACACCCGCGATCGCTGTCGAGGACGCACGCTGGTGTTCACGACGACCAACGGCACCCGCGCCGTGCATGCGAGTCTCGCCGCGGATCGCGTCCTGGTCGCCGGATTCGTGAACCTGACCGCGACCGCCGAAACGCTCGCGATCGCCGCGCGGCCCGTGCACATCGTCTGCGCCGGCACCAACGGACTCGTAAGTTGGGAGGACAGCCTGTTCGCGGGCGCGCTCGCGCACCAACTCTCGATGTTCTGCGGCGCCGACGACGGCGTCACGCCCCTGTTTAACCTCGACGACGACGCCGCGCAGCTCGTCGCCGTGCTCTGGTCCGACTTCGCCGAGCAGGGCGACCGCCTCGCCGACGTCCTCGCCTCCGGTCAGGGCGGACGACGCGTCGCGGCGCTCGGACTCGAAGCCGACATCGAGGCCGCCGCCGACGTCGACCGACGCGACCTCGTCGCCGAAATCCGCCGCGACCCGCTCCGCATCATCGCCGACTAGAGCGACATAATAAAGTCACAGCGCCTTCAATCGTCAGACGCAAATACTTGAAAGGTTATTGAACAGATGGACATGGACAAGTTGGTCTCGTTGTGCAAGCGGCGCGGATTCATTTTTCCGTCGAGCGAGATTTACGGCGGCATCAACGGTTTTTGGGATTACGGGCCGCTCGGCGTCGAGCTCAAGCGCAACATCAAAGAGGCCTGGTGGAAGGACAACATCAGCGGTCACGACGCGTTTGAAGTCGCGAGCGACGCGCCGTCGGCGTTCGACATGGTCGGACTCGACTGCGCGATCATCATGAATCCGAAAGTTTGGGAGGCGTCGGGCCACGTCGGCGGCTTTTCGGACCCGATGGTGGATTGCAAGGACTGT
>JAJYDB010000178.1 GCA_021777845.1 Planctomycetota bacterium | reverse complement strand
GCTGATTCTCTTGGTCTGGGTACACGCGGCGGACGAGCGGGATCGCGACGGCGCGAAGCGAGTTCTCTCATCTCTGAGGCATCGCTTTTGGAGGCTGCGGAAAGTGTGGGCCGACAGTGCATATCGCGGCCGACTTGTGGAGTGGACAAGTCCACTACGGAAGCGCGATCGAGTCGATCTGGAGATCGTGAAGAAACCGAAAGAAGCACGAGGATTCGCCGTCGAACCGCACCGGCGGGTCGTGGAGCGAACATTCGGTTGGATGGGCCGATCGCGTCGCTTGAGCAAGGATTATGAGGGAACAACGTCATCGAGCGAAGCCTTGATCAAATTATCGATGATTTCTCTGATGGTCCGTAGACTCGTGACAAGACCGGCTTTCTAGACGACCTCTTCGGTCGAGTTGTAGTCAGATCGTCCTTTGACGGTCGTTTTTCGCCGCTGACGCAAGTCAATTTGCGGTCGCGTATCGTTCCACGCCTCGATCGGTCCGGCATCTGGGCCGAGGCCGCCGTGATCCAACCCGGCGCATCTCGCGAAGAATCCGACGTCGACGAGCGTCGCACCATGGTTCGCGGAGGCGGTTCCGGACCGGGTCGAGAATCGGCGGGACATTGACAAACGCAGCGCCGAGATGCCAGACATTTGAAGTGGCATTGGAGCGCGGCGAACAACCGACCCGCGTGAAACGTTCGGCGCCCCACAAGAGTTTGAGTCTTTATGCCGACGACCCCGAATCCTTTCGAAGCCGAGCCGGCGCCGGTGCGGCCGGCAAGCGTCAAGCCGCCCGAGATCGCGTCCGAGCTGCTTCCCGACACGCTCGCGGCGCTTCATGTGAACCCCGACGTCGGGCTCACGGGCGCGGAGGTGGACGCGAGCCGGAAGGAGCACGGCTACAACGAAGTTCTCGAGCCGAAGGGCTACCCGGTCCTCAAGTTTCTCGGGAAGTTCTGGGGTCTGTCGGCGTGGATGCTCGAGTTGATCATGATCCTGTCGCTCGTGCTGCGGAATTACGCCGATCTCGCCATTGTGGGCGCGTTGCTGGTCGTGAATGCGGTGCTGGGTTATTGGCAAGAGCGGCGTGCCGCGGGCGTGATGGAGACGTTGCGGCGACGGCTCGAGATCAGTGCGCGCGTGCTGCGCGATGCGGCCTGGCAGGTCGTTGCGGCACGAGAGCTGGTCCCCGGCGACATCGTCCGCGTCCGCACGGGCGACATTGTTCCGGCGGACGTGAAGGTGATCACCGGAACTTTGAGCGTCGATCAATCGGCGCTCACGGGAGAGTCGAAGGATGTGGACAAGGCTCGCGGCGAGGTGCTTGCGTCGGGTTCCGTCATTCGTCGGGGCGAAGGCAACGGCGTGGTGATGTTGACGGGGGCGCAGACGTATTTTGGACGCACCACCCACCTCGTGCAGATCGCGGCCCCCAAGCTGCACATCGAGGCGGTGGTGTCTAAAGTCGTCCGTTGGCTGTTCGTGATCGTCGGCGCGTTGCTGAGCCTGGTCGTCGCGTTGTCGTTGATCCGAGGCGCGCCGCTGCTCGAGATGATTCCGCTTATGCTTGTCCTGCTGATGAGCGCGGTACCCGTGGCGTTGCCCGTGATGTTTACCGTCAGCATGGCGGTCGGCTCGGCGGAGTTGGCCAAGCGAGGCGTGCTGGTCACGCGGCTCGGCGCCTCGGAGGATGCCGCGACGATGGACGTGCTCTGCGTCGATAAGACCGGCACGATTACCATCAATCAGCTTGCGGTCACCGGCGTGATTCCGCTCGAGGACGCCAAGGAGGCCGACGTGCTCTTCGCAGGGGCGCTCGCGTCTCAAGAGGCCAACCAGGACCCGATCGACCTGGCCTTCCTCGCCGCCGCGAAAGCGCAACGCGTCTACGACGGCGTTCCCGCCGTGATACCGCTCTCGTTCGCGCCGTTTGATGCGAGGAATCGACGGACGGAGGCCGTGGTCGAGCAAAACGGGCAGCGTCTCCGCGTGATGAAGGGGGCGGTGCGAACCGTCGCCGAGGCGTGTGGACTTCAACCCCCGGCGATCGAGGCGTTGGAGGCCCGCGTCAGCGAATCCGCCCTCAAGGGCTATCGTACGCTCGCGGTGGCGCGCGGCCCCGAGCCGGGCACTCCCCAATTGCTCGGGCTGGTGACCCTCTACGATCCGCCTCGGCCGGATGCCCGCCAACTGATCGCGAAGCTCCACGACCTCGGTGTTTCCGTCAAGATGCTGACCGGCGACGCGCTGGCGGTCGCGCGAGAGATCGGTCAGGGAGTCGGCTTGGCGAAGATCCGACGCGTGGCGGACTTGAAGGCGGCGGACGCCAAGCCCGGCAACCAAGCGGTCGACCTCCTGGCCGGCGCCGACGGCCTTGCCGAAGTCTACCCCGAGGACAAATACCTCGTGGTGCGGCACCTCCAGGCCGCGGGGCACGTCGTCGGGATGACGGGCGACGGCGTGAACGACGCGCCGGCTCTGCGCCAGGCCGAGGTGGGCATCGCCGTCAGCAGCGCGACCGACGTCGCCAAGGGAGCCGCCAGCGTTGTCCTCACCGACCAAGGGCTCACCAACATCGTCGCGTTGGTCGAGCAAGGGCGGACCATCTACCAGCGAGTGCTGACGTGGATCATCAACAAAATCAGCCGGACAATCCTGAAGTCGGCCTTCGTGGCCGTTGCGTTCGTGATCACCGGTCGCTTCGTCGTCTCCGCCTTCGCGATGCTGCTGCTCACGTTCATGACCGACTTCGCGAAGATCACGCTCGCCACCGACCAAGTTCGCTCGTCCCGCAAGCCCGAGACCTGGAACATCGGCGGCTTCGTCACGGTGTCGGTGGCACTGGGCGTCGCGATGGTCGCGGAGGCTCTGTTCTTGCTGTATTTGTGCTGGTCGCCATTTGACCTGGCGCCGATCGCCGAGGTCAAGGACAAGCCTTTGCACACCTTCAGCTTCCTGATCCTGCTCTATTTCGCGGTGTTCTCCGTCGTGTCCGCGCGCGAGCGGCGCTGGTTTTGGTCAACGATGCCCAGCAAGACCCTCCTGGCGGCACTGACGGCGGATGCGCTCATCGGCACGGTTTTGGCCCTCGTGGGTCTACCGGGCCTGGCACCGTTGCCGTGGCCGCAGATGCTCGTCATCTTCGGTTACGCGCTGGTTTCCTGCCTCGTCGTGAACGACGCCCTGAAGGTCGCCATGATCCGGCGACTTGTACCGACCGCCGTCGCCTAGGAGGCAGAAGGGGATCAAGGGAATTGCCTCGATCGCACCCGCGACGCCGACAGTGCCCCCCGAAGGACTTGAACCTTCAACCCGCTGATTAAGAGTCAGCTGCTCTGCCAATTGAGCTAGGAGGGCCGATCGACTGATTATCGCGAACCAGGGGCCGGCTTTCAAGAGGAGTGCCGCAAACTCGACCAAAACGTATAAAATTCTCATAAAGTTCGGGATTTTTTCGGCCGGATCGCTAAGAATCAACGCAGTAGCAATGTGTGGTTTGCCGTCGTTCGTGAATGATGAGCCTCTTCGGTAACGTCCTGGTTCGTTCCGTTTTCCGCGGGGTGGTTACTCTGTGCTCCGACCGCCTCCGACGGCGGGGAAGGTGCTCAATGCCTTTATTGTCGGCACTTCGGCACGCATCCGCGGCCCCGGCTTCGAACGCCTCGTCGACCTTGCGTCGATCGTTCCCTCGGCTGCTGGTCCCTGGGCTGCCGCAGTGGGATTGGGGAAGGCGCGACCGCGGTTTCGCTCTGGCGACGTTGTTCGCGTCGTCGGCGGCGACGGCGGCGTTCGCGTGGGGGACGCGCCTGGGGTGGCTTCTGGCGGCGGTCTGCTTCGCGACCCATGCCGGCTCTGTCTGCGACGCGTTGTGCCAGTCCGCCTTCCCGCCTCTGCGGCGGCGCGAGGCGTGGTTCGTCGCGTGCCTCGGGCTCGGGTTGGGGCTTTATGCGCCCGCGATGGTCGTCGCGATCACGTACGCCTGGCCCGACTCAAACGCGTCGCGGGCCGTCGGCGACCCGAGCGGCTACTTCGTCAACCTCTGGGCCTTTCGCGACAAAGCTCCGCAAACGGGCGACTGGGTTTGGCTCCGAGACGGGTCGGCGCGCCCCCGCGGGGCACGCGCCGGCCGCGTCGTCGCCGGACCAGGTGAGCAGGTCACCTGGCGCGACAACGCGTTTCAGGTCGATGGTCGCCGCGTCCCGCTCGACGCCCGCGCCAAGCGAATTCTCCCCCCCGCCGAGCTCGAACTCCTTGTCCCGCAAGGCTTTCTTCTCGTCGACCCCGACCGTGACGGCGACTCCGCGTCGCTCGGCGGGATCGAGCTGGTGGCGATGAAGGACGTCGGCGGTCGTGCCTGGGCGCGAGCCTACCCGCTCTCCGAGCGTCGACTCCTCAACTAGCCTCCCGCGCGACGAATTCGCGCGCATGCGTTCTCAACGCCATCCACCGCCTCGCCGCCGGCGTCGCGTGGGGTGCGCCTCACCGTCGCTCGACCGCCGGCTGAGTGGGATCCATCCTCTTCAGCAGCGCCGCGTCGGGACCGCCGCCGAACTGCTTCCAATACAGCTCTTTGAACGGGTTCAACCGCGGGCCGACCGCGTCCTCGTTCACCAAGCAGGGCTTGATCGACTCCCACCAGCGGTCGTATTCGCTCCGCAGCGCGGCCGCGACCTCGGGATGCAGGTCGATCACGTTTTTGGACTCGCCGGGGTCCGTCGCGAGGTCGTACAGCTCCGCGTTGTTGACGAGCGTCCAACGTTCGTCCCGCACCGAGCAACGCTTGTATTTCCAGGCCTCCGCCTGACCTCGCCCCCAGCGTCCAACGTGCGTGAACAGCACTCTGCGCGGCCACGACGACGCGGGATCCTGGAGCAGAGGCAGCAGGCTGCGGCCCTCGACCTGCCGCGCGATCTCGCCGTTCAAATTCGCGCCCGCGACCGCCGCGAACGTCGGGAAAATGTCGATGTGCGCCGTCAAGGCGCGGCAGTCGACGCCCCCCTTGAAGGCCGACGGCAGTCTCCAAAAGCTCGGCACGCGCGTCCCGCCTTGGTAGGGAGTTACTTTTTGACCGCGCATCCCGGCGTTGTACACTTTCACGCCCGCGGTGCCGCCGTTGTCGGTCATGAACACGACGAGCGTGTTCTCGGCGATACTCCACTCGTCCAACTTGTGGAGCAACGCGCCGAAGTTCGAGTCGATATTCTCGATCATCCCGTAAAACTTCGCGGTCTCGTCGGGAACCTTGCCCAGATATTGACGGTAGTACGCGAGCGGCACGACGTGCGGGTCGTGCGCGGCGTTGAGCGGAATGTACGCGAAAAAAGGCTTGTCCGTGCGACGTCGCGCGTCGATCCAGCTTGTCGCGGCCTTGAAAAAGAGGTCGGTGCAGTAACCGTTGGTCTTCTCGAAAACTCCGTTGTGGAGTAGGGCCGGGTTAATGTTGGAGTTTCCCGGCGCGTCGCCGCAACTGCCGGGATAAGTTTGTCCAATACCGCCGCCGCCGTGGATGTAGGTTTCGTCGAAACCGCGACGGTCGGGTCGATACGCGGCCTCGTCTCCGAGGTGCCACTTGCCGAAAATCCCGGTGGAGTAACCCTTCGATTGGAGGAACTGCGCGATCGTCGTCGCCTTCGGCGTCAGGCGTTCTTGTTCAAAGATGGTGTGCGTGACGCCGTTCTTGAATTCGTGGCGGCCGGTCATGATGGCGGAGCGGGTCGGGGCGCAGGTCGGGCTGACGTGAAAGTCGGTAAAGCGGACGCTTTGCGACCAAAAGGCGTCGACCGACGGGGTTTTGATGATCGGGTTGCCGAGGCAGGCGAAATCGCCGTAGCCGACGTCGTCGGCGAGGACAAGAATGATGTTGGGCGGCCGGCGCGGACCCTCGTCGCGCGCGCTCGCGGCGAGCGGGAGGCCGCGGACCGCCGACGCGACGACGATCACCAGCGCGAAAACGCGAACGAACCGACGGGATGCGGCGATGCACGTCATGGCTTCGTCTCCTTGATTTCGAGTTTGCGGAACCGAATCGGAGCGCCTTCGGACTGCCAGGCGATTTTGCCCTCGACAACGTCGTCGCCGCGGCCCGAGCTGATCACGACGCCGTTGATGCTCGCCGCGATCGCGCCGTCTTTGCAAACGACTTCGGTCGCGTTCCACGCGCCGACGGGTTTGATCGCCCGCTGCTGCGCGCCCGGCACTTTCGCGGACGCAAATTTCGCCCCGACGCCGAACACATGGCCCGCGTCGGCGTTCATAAGCTGCATTTCGATGCACTTCGGCCAGATTTTGTGTTGGCCGACGATGTGGATGAGCAGGCCGCTGTTGCCGGAAAACTTCGCGTCGTCCTTCAGACCGGCCGGTCGGTCATATTTCCACTCGAATCGCAACGTATAGTTCTTGTAGGACTTGCGGGTGGCGAAGTAACCGTCGGGGTGTCCGCTCACGGCCACTTCGTCGCCCTTGATCGTGAGCGTGCTTTTCTCGATGCCGACCAAGTCGAAGTCGGACGCGAAGGTTTCCGTGACGAGCGGGACGAAGCCGTCGGCGTCGGCGCGGTTGGTCGCGGGTCGAGGCGGGTCGGAGAGCGCCGGCGCGGCGGCGATCAGGCCGGCGCAGCTCGCGCACAGGACGGTCCCGAGGGCAATCGCGGTGCGCGGGCGAAGTCGTCGGCGCGGCGGGGTTGGTTGCGGGCTCATGGCGAAGTCGCTCCGTGGGAGGGGCGGGAAGGTCCGCGGGCAGGGGGGTGGAATCGCGACGGCGCGGCTCCGAGGCCGGCGGCGTCACGCCGACGACGCGTGGTCGTAGGCTTGGCGTCGGCCTTGTCCGCGACGTCGCACGTGGTTAGTTTAAGAGAGAGTGCGACGTTGTGTCGATGACCGACGCGCCGGCGATGCGCGTCGCGACCCTTGTGACAGGTCGATGATCGCGGGGGTGGGGGATGGCGGACGACACGTACGACCTCGAGGAACCCGACGAACCGGCGACCCCCGCGCCGCCTCCGGGACGTCCTGTCGCGAACGGTCCGGCGCGACCGAGTCGGTCGCGCGACGACGACGCAGCCGACACCGCGGCGAGCGCCGCGCCGAAGTCGCCCGCGCCGCAACAAGCGGCGTATCTGCCCAGGATCTGGAAGGCCGAGCCGCCTCCCGAGGCCCCCGGGCCGAAAGTCGCGAAGGCTCTGTCAAAGAGCGAGCGCCGCGCCGCCAAGTCCGGAGCGAAGGCAAAGTCGTCGGGCGAGCCGCAGGAGAAGTCGGCTCGAGCCCGCGACAAAGGGGGCGACCGCGCGGAGGCCGACGGCAACAAAGGCGCGAGTAAGCTCGAACCGACGCCGCGTTTTGACACGCAGGACGCGCGACAATGGGCGCGTTGGGGTGTCGGCGGGGTTTTGGGATTGGCGGTGCTCGGGCTGATTGTGATCGTGATGCGGATGATGCCCGGGAGCGGCGAGGAGGTGGTTCCGCTGCCGCCGGGTGTGCCGGGGAGTCCGGACGCGGTCTTGCTGGCGCAGTCGCCCGACGCGCCGAATTTGGTCCCGAACGCCGTTCCCGATCGCGATGAACAAGAGGCCGCGCACCTGCTCGAAGAAGCGAAGCGTCTCGCTAACGTAGGCAAAGAGAGTCTGGCGGTCGCGACGCTAAAGAAGCTTGAAAAGGCGTATCCGCGGACGCGGACGTCGCGTGCGGCGGCGACCGCCCTGGCGCATGCCGATCGTCAAGAGCCGCTCTTTCCGATCAACGGGGCGGGCGCGGCGGACCCGATTCAGCCGAAGAACGCGCCGCCGATCGGCGGTCCGGCGGGCGGTAATTTGCTTGCGAGCGTACCCGGCCCGACTGGATCGAGGACACCGCCCGCGGTTCCGAGCGGGACCCCCGGCCAACCGGCGGTCGACCCCAAGTCGATTCCCGCGGCGCATGGAGGTCTGGCCGTAACGCCTCTTGAAGCAACACCTTCAGGTGGGTCGCCCGCGCCCGGCGGACGGCACGCGATGATCGAGACGGCCCCTGCGCCGATCACGACGCCCGAGCGCGTCTTACCGTTGCCCGCGGGATTCCGACCGAAGGCCGGGACGACGCGCGATCCCTCCGGCCGGCCGCGCGAGATTGTCTGCGACCGCGACGGCGCGACGATGGTGCTCGTACCCGGCGGAACCTTCGTGATGGGTCGCGAGGACGGCGACCCGCAGGAACGGCCGGCGCACGAGGTTGAGCTGGCCGCTTATTATATCGACCAGCACGAAGTCACGATCCGGCAGTATTTGGCGTTCGTGAAGGAGTCGCGTCGGACGAACGACGGGACGGTGAAGGCGTTGCGCGACCCGGTGAAGTCGGGACCCTCGGAGGATTCACCGGTGACGCGCGTGAGTTTTCGGGACGCCGATGATTATGCCGCGTGGGCGGGGAAGCGTCTGCCGACCGAGGCGCAGTGGGAATGCGCCGGGCGAGGGCGCGAGGGGCGGATGCATCCGTGGGGTGCGGAGCCTCCGTCCTGGCCGCGGCCGCGTTTGCCTCGGCAGATCGACCCGGTGATGAGCTTTGCGCTCGACGTTTCGCCGTTTGGGGCGTTCGACCTCGCGGGGAACGCGCTCGAGTGGACCGCCGACGTTTACGACTCGAAGGCGTATCTGCCGTATCGGACGAAGGTTGCGGTTGAGCCGTCGAACCCGTCGAAGCGCGGCAAGTCGGTCACGTACGCGGTCCGCGGGGGGTCGAAGAACTGGCTGCTGACGTGGCGCGAGGGGTATCGCGAGACGTCTCGGTTGCCGGTGCTCGGCTTCCGTTGCGTGCTGTCGCTGACGACCCCCGTCGGCGCGCCGGGGACGCAACCCGGTACGCCCGCCAACCGGCCCGCCCAGCCGCCGCCGGTGCTGGTTCCCTTCTGAGACGTGCTTCGGCTGGGGGCGATTGCGGCCGCCGCGCCGATTCTTGAGAGGAAGCGCGCCGTTCGAGCCTGATCCCGCGTGTTGCTGCGCGCAAAATGACGCGGCACGCTATTTTTGATCAAATGCCGCTTAATTCACACGAGTTTTGTAGCACGGCGAGACATCGCTGTGTGATTCTTTGATTATTCGGCACTGCGAGTGAATGAAACGCGGGCGTCGCACGTCTGAGTATGCGACCTGATTGAGCCCGGCAGCTTGGGAAGGATCCTCCTTTCTCGATCACACCTCGCAACCCGGCCCGATTATCGCGCCTTGGCCGTCCGGCCATGGCTTCCTGACCTGATTGAACGCGTTTTGTTTTTCCATCGAGTCGGCGGCGTGCTGGTGCGCGTCGGCCGCGCCCGCGGGCGAGGCTCGATGAATCCCCCCCTTTTGCTGGGAGAGCGTGGCTGACCATGAAGAATCGTTTGCGACGACTGCAATATCCTGCGGTGATCGGAGTCTTGGTGATGGCGGCCGCCGTGCCGTCGGCCTGGGGGATCGACGAGACGGCCACGAAGCCCAAAGCGGCTTCGAAGACGATCAGGCCGGGTTCCGAGCCGACCAAGATCGACCTATTCGAGGGACTGCGGACGCGGAAGATCTCGGTTTTGGCGGAGTCGACGGGCGATGGTCGAATGACGCTGGGGATCACGAACCGCACGAACCACGCGTTGCGCGTGGTGCTGCCGCCGGGCTTGGTGGCCTCAAGCGCGACCGGCCAGATGGGCGGTATGGGCGGGGGCATGGGCGGCATGATGGGCGGGGGCATGGGCGGCGGCATGATGGGCGGCGGCATGGGCGGCGGCATGATGGGCGGCGGCATGGGC
>JAJYDB010000177.1 GCA_021777845.1 Planctomycetota bacterium | reverse complement strand
CTCACTGCCGCATTCGCGAAGGCGGGCCAGATCGGACATCGCATTAAGCGCGGCGCGTGCCCGCGACGAAACCACACAGATACCAGGGGAATCGCGCACCCCCGCCGTCAGGCGGATCCCGTCGATCCAACCTCGACTCATTCCGACCGCGCGCACGCAGGACGGCAACGCATCCGCCTCACATCTTCAGAGCGACGCCCGTCCGCTCCAAATGGCGTATAAACAACCAGTTTATCCCTAAATAAACCGCCGTCGCCGCCGCCGCGTACCAGCCCGGCGCGTCCCGCGGCGCAAACGGGGAGATCGCCCCCGAGACGATACCGTGCACCAAATATGCCGCGAGCGCGTTTCCTCCGAACGTCCGAAACACGCCGATTTGCACCCCCGCCACGTCCGCCAGCGCGACAAAGACCGCCAACACCGCGAGACTCACCCCCGTCGCAAAGATAAGATACGTCGCACTCCCCGACCGCTGGCTCATCATCCAAATATTGATGTGGACAGGGCGAACAGGCGTCGCGAACGGAATCCAAGGCTGCCCCGGAGCGAACACCTGTCCCGGCGACGAGTTCTCTCCCCCGCCGCCGCCCCCCAGCCAGGCCAGCGCATAACCCGCCAACGCCAACACCACCGCCCAAAACAACAACGGCGCAATCGACCGACTCGCTCCGCGCGCCGCCAACGCGTCGTAAGCGAGCGAGCCCGCCAGCAGCGGGATCGTCCACGTCAAGAAACCCAGCAACCCGCCGTCGATCACCGGCCGCGTCCACGCGAACTCCGCGTAAAACCAAGACGACAACACCAGATGCAACACCGCCGACATCAACGTCCAAACCAACCGCGCACGCACACTCCGCGCAATCACCGGCAACACCCACAGCGACGTAAACCCAATGTGAGTCAGCGTTTGAATCGGGTCACGCTGGAATGACGCCCTCAGCACGCCGACCAAACCAATCCGCTGCAGGTCGGACCAATGCAGGTACGTGCCGTCGAGGTGATAAAACACCACCCCCAACAGAATCAGCCCCAAGTTGCGACGAATCGCATGGCCAAACGCCAAACTCGCCCCCGCGCCGGGGTCGCGCAATCGCCGCAAGAACGTCAGACGATACGCAAACCCAACCGCGAAGAAAAACTGCGGCATGATCGTATCGGCATAACAGCAGTTCACCGTGTGATGCTTGAGCCAGCCGGGCGTCGCCTCAAATCGACCCACAAAATTGACCAACAGCATGCCAAGCACGGTGTAGCCGCGGAATTGATCGAGCGCCGCAATCCGCCCGCGCAACGGCGTCGCCTGGCCCGTCGAGGCGTTCACGACCGCGCTCTCGCCTCGACCTGAAACTCCGCCGCCCTCGCCTTCACCCTGTACTTCCATGTCGATCGGTCCATTCAGGTCATCGAGAATCCAGCTTGAAAACTTTCGTCGCACGAGGCTCAACCCGCCGTCGATCTCGCCCGCTCCACGAGCGCAGTCGCGTAATTCATCAGGTCGCCGTGCGACCGCGAG
Source organism: Planctomycetota bacterium (assembly GCA_021777845.1). GTDB lineage: Bacteria > Planctomycetota > Planctomycetia > Isosphaerales > Isosphaeraceae > JAJYDB01. The sequence goes on along the minus strand of JAJYDB010000177.1, from coordinate 8,398 downwards.
GCCGCCGCGAGCCGGTCGAGCCTCCCCGCGCGAACGCATAATTGAGCCAGATTTGGGCACCGCAACATCGCGTCCGGAACCTCTGCGAAGGATTCGGCCGCGACGTCGATCGCCTCCTCAAGACGCCCCAGACGCTCGAGCAGCGTGACCAGCGCCTGCGCCGCCAACATCCGGTCGTGAGCTCTGTCCGCCTCGCTCGGACCCTCGCCCCAGAGCGCTTCTCCTTCCTCACCCGCGTCCCGCACCGCCCCCGCGTCGGCTGAAGACGCCGGATCAGGCGAAAGCTTGGACCGAAAACGCGCGAGCGAGGTCTCCACGTCAATTCCCAGAAGTCCGCTCAGGTAAGCGTAGTGGTCTTCGTAAACATCCTCGAAGGGCGGCTCCCCCTCGTACCGATGCCGACGCGACAGACGACGCCCATACTCCGTCAAATCGCGTGCCAAAGCGATCGTCTCGCGCTCCCGCAGCAGCGGCGAAAGTCGCACCGTCGCCGCCAAATGCGAAGCATCGACGTGATAAGCGTCGTCGTCGAAGAGCCAAGACCGGCTTTGCACTAGGTCAAGTATCGAGGCGTCCGCGTCGGGTTTTGGTTCACCGCGATGCTCGATCTCCCAGCGCAGATTCTCGCTCAATTGCCGGTGCAGCACACGCGTCAGACGCTCGGCGCAACGGACCCGAATCGCGTCGTCGGGAGGGAGTTGGTCGTACGCCGAAATCGCCGAACAGACCCCGTAATTGTCCAAAATAAGCTGAAAGCCGCGTTCGGGGTGTGCCCCCTGACTGAACGCCACCTCCACAATTTTAGGCAGCTTTTCATCGCCCTCGACAGGCTCAAACGCCTCGATCGCGGCCGCGATCGGCTCGTGTTCGGCAATCGCTCGAAAATACGGCCAGGCCGCTGCGATATCGCCCGCATCGAGAAATCGACGCCCGACCGCGCGGATCGACTCGACGTAACGCTGCTCGTAACGCGACCGTTGCGGCTCCGCAATCTCATTGAGAGGGCCCGCCTGCACCAGCGGCAAGCCGATCTCGTAGCGAGCTTTCAGAAGATAGGCGTCGAGCAGCGCCCGGTGCGCATTCAGCCGTTCGAGTTCCTCAACCAGCCGTGCAAGCACCGCTTCCGCTCCACCCGCCGAGAACGACGCATCGAGCGCCGCGAACGGAGCGTCGTCGACCGTGGTTGCCGACGACTCCGCGCCCGCTGAGGTCGCCGCGCTCGCCGTCTTCTCGCCCGCCTCGGTCGTCGACTGCCCCATCGTCTACCCCCTCGGCATGAACCATACCGCCCGCAACGCGAGCGCTCAGCATCTCAATCTTCGCCGCGGAACACGAGCGAAGTCTAGACTCGACCGAACTCCCCCCGCGATCAACCTCGTCCCGCTTGACATCACAACGCGCCGCGAATAAGAACAGAGCATCCTCCCCAGGCGTAGATTCCTATTGAATCGACCTGCGAAACGGCCGGTCCACGGCCCGACGCCACCAACCAGGAAGCCCGCCATGACCCACCGACTCCAGGCCGCGCTCGCCGTCGCGGCCTTGATTGCCTACGCCGGCCCGTCGCCGGCCGCCGACGACGCCAAGTCCGCGCAGCAGCCGAACGGCGCCGCGACCAAGACCCCTGCCGACAAATCCACTGCCGATAAGAAGCCCGGCGACGCCAAATCCGACTCCACCTCCACAAAGGCCGAGCCGAAAAAGTCCAAAATCGAGTATGCGACCTTCGGCGGCGGTTGCTTCTGGTCGATGGAAGCCATCTTCGAACGCATTCCGGGCGTCAAGCGCGTGGCTTCAGGGTTTTCCGGCGGAACCGTCGCAAACCCTTCTTATGCTTTGGTTTGCACCGGACAGACCGGACACGCCGAGGTGATTCAGGTTGAATACGACTCCTCGGTCGTGACTTACGAAAAGCTGCTCAAGGCCTTCTTCACGGTGCACAACCCGACTACGCTCAACAGCCAGGGCGACGACTTCGGCACCAATTATCGGTCGGTCATCTTCTACCACGACGAGGCCCAGAAGGAGGCCGCGCTCAAGATGTACAAGGAACTGACCGCGAAAAAGGTCTTCCGGGCACCGATCGTTACCGAACTTGCGCCGTTCTTTGCGTTTTACCCGGCTGAACCTTACCACCAGGACTACTTCCGAAATCACCCGTACAGTGATTACAGTCAGTTTTACATCATTCCGAAATTAAAGAAATACAAGTCGAAACTCCACTTACGTTGAGCCGCGTGGAGTTTCCCCGACTTGAAAGTGGAGTGCACCGGAGTGGAATTGCCTCTACTCCACCGACGCGGGCGATCAGGTGGCGTCGGATTTCTCGGGGTTGATCGCGGTGGCAGGAGCGCCGGGCGGGTCGGAGTCGAGTCGCGCGCCTTCGGATCTCTTCCAGGTTGTCCAGCAGCGCGTATTGTAACAGTCGACAATAATATCACGCGCCTCGTCGACCGAGTCGGTGACGATCAGCAAGTTGAGATCCTCGGCCGAGATCGCACCCGCCTCGAGCTGCGTACCGCGGACCCACTCGAGCAGCCCTTTCCAGTAACTCGAACCGTAGAGAACGATCGGAAAGCGTTTGATCTTATGGGTTTGGACAAGCGTGAGCGCCTCGAACATTTCGTCGAGGGTCCCGAAACCGCCGGGGAAAATCACGAAACCGTTCGAGTACTTCACGAACATCGTCTTGCGGACGAAAAAGTAGCGGAAGTTGACCGCGCGATTGACGAACCGATTGCCCGATTGCTCGAACGGCAGTTCGATATTCAGGCCGACCGAAAGCCCGCCGGCCTCGCCGGCCCCGCGGTTCGCGGCCTCCATCAGCCCGGGCCCGCCACCAGTGATTACCGCGAACCCCGCCTCGACGAGCTTCCGCCCGAGCAACCGCGCCGCCGCATAATAAGGCGAGTCCTCGTGCAGTCGGGCCGACCCAAAGACCGCCACGCCGGCTCCGACCTCTGCCAAACTGTTGATCCCGTGCACGAATTCGCCCTGAATCCGCAGGACCCGCCAGGAATCCGTGTGAGTAAAGGCCGCCATCTCCGGCGCTTGCGAGCGCGGCATCGACGGCATGTTGCGGTTGAGGAGCTCTTCGTCCTCGGTGGTGTGCAAGCCCGGCCCAGGCGGGCGAGACTGCGCGCCATTGATCAGCGGGGTGGGACGATCCGACGCAACCCATGATGACGTTGAGTCTTGCGGCGTGTTGTCCGACGCAAGAGACCCAGGCGAAGCGGCCGCGTCGCGACTCTGGCGCGCATCGCCGTTCTGTTCACGATCCATCTACGACACCGATTGCAACGAGTATTGGGGTGAAAGCAAAGGCCGCCTCGCACGTATCCTCTACGCATTCTACGCACGAGTCTAACGCCGGCCTAGCCCCGGTTCGCGACGGAATGTTCGACTTTGCCGCAAATCATCAAACCGACGGCGGTTGGACAGGTTGTGCCGCGTGCAACCTCAGCCGCTCCAAGGCAGCGTCAAGCGAGCGGCTCGCTCCGGATCGATCCCAACCCGCCATACAAAGCGAGAACGCTTCGACTTCGATGTCAAAGTAACGTCGAGGCCGCAGCCCGGCTTCGGGGCGAGCGCGCAACTCGCCCATCCAACGTTCTTGGCGGAACAGCCTCCACTCTCGTTCCGCAATCTCCACGAGTACGACGCGCATCGCGGCTCGACCTCAATGCCGCCTGATAGTGGCAGTCCGACTCATTCTTTAACGGTCGTCGACTCCGGCCTCGCCGCGGTTTGGGGGGCGAGGTCGGTGCCGAGGAGTTCGACCCAAATCTTGCGCTGGGCTGCGTCGAGCTGCTTGAGGGCGACCTCCTCGAAATGTCGGTCGGCGTCGGCAGAATAGGGCCGCCTGCGTTCGCGCTCGGCAAGTGCGTCGGAGATCGCGTCTTTTTGAGCCTGACTCAGCCCCAATGCATCGCCGACGGGCTTTCGGGTCACCATCGACGAGGCCCCTTCCCAACGCAGGTCGAGCTCCACCAAACGGCCGCGTTGCACGGGGGTGAGACGAAGGTCGATCCACTGTCGCTGGGCCTCGTCGATCGCGCGCCGCGCCGCGACCGCCGCGGGGCCGCTCTTGCCGCGCAGGGCGGCGGCGCGTTCGTGGAGCTCGGCGATCGCGCGCTCGGCGTCGGCGATTTGGCGAGCGTCGAGACGCAGGTCGGCGCGGACGTCGGCGCGGCTCAACAACAACAGCGGCGCGGTCCGAATATGCCTGCGGCTGTCGGGCAGCGAAGGCACTGATCCGGCCTCATGCGGCGATGCAACCGGCTGTTTAACTTCGGTTTGCGCTGATTTTGCGGGTGGATCGTCGCCGATTGCCGCACACGTCGCGAATCCCGGTGACCCGAACGCAAAACAGATGACGCCCGCGCAAATCAACCCGGCGCGTCGGTACGCATGCGACTCATAAAGCATCGCTGTCAGCCCTCCTTTGCCTCGGCGGCGAGACCTCCCGCAGATCCGCCCCAGGTCAAACCCACGCGCAGCGCTCTCCCCGCATCCAGGTTCAGCGTTCTTATACTCCTGAACCCAAAAGCCGGGAAGCGAGATTCGCGAGTTTGAAAGCGAGCTTTCTCGATCGTCGCACAGCCTCATCCCAAAAAATTAGCCGACCCGGCGGAAGCAGCGGATGCTCCTCACTGGGTCGGCTTAGTTAGGCGGCCAGGTCGGATCTCGTCCGACGGGCCCTGGAACGGGACGCGGCTCAATCGTCTGAATAACGGCTGGGTCGCTTGGCTTTCGCCGCGGGGGCCGCGACTTTCGGAGTGGCCGAGGCTGCGGGTTTGGGAGTGTCCTCGTCGTCGCTTGCGGAGTCCGGGCCTGCGCCGGGAGGCGGTCCGCCGGGGCCGCCGGGCGGCGGGCCACCAGGTCCACCGGGTCCACCAGGACCACCGGGTCCACGAGGTCCTCCGAAGCCGCCGAATTGACCAAGCTTCTTGAGGTCAAACGGCTCGCCGAGCATCTTGTTGAAGAGCTTGCGCTGGGTGGAGGAGAGGACGCGGGTGATCGCCTTTTTCGCGGTGGCATCGAGGTTTTCGCGGGCCTGGTCGGTCTTCTTTTGGATCGCCTTGCCCTTGTCGGTCTGCATAAACTGCCGCATTGCGTTGAAGTCGAACCGGCCGTTGGCATCGGTGAAGGCGGGCATCATCTCACGCTGACTCTGCATCAGTTGACGACCGCCGGTGCGGAGTTCCTGGTCGATCGCTTTCGTCATTTCCTCTTGTTCGGGCGAAAGATTAAGCTTGCGAGCGATGTCGGGACGACGCACGACGGCGAAGATACCCTGACGCTGCAACTCAATCTGATTGACGCGAGCGATTTGTTTGGGAGCGAGGGTCTTCTTCACGGCGTCGGACTCGATCGCACCCATTTTCTGAAAGGCCGTGCGAATCGCCTCGGGGTCCATTCCCTGCTGAGCACCGCCGTTTGGAGTGCCTCCCGGCGCACCCGGCTGACCGCCGCCGCCTCGTTGCCCGCGTCCGCCGCCGGGCTGAGCGGGCTGGGCGGGCTGAACCCCTCCGGGCTGACCAGGCTGAATGCCGCCCGCTTGACCGGGCTGAATGCCGCCCGCTTGACCGGGCTGGCCTCCTCCCCGACCACCGCGTCCGCCGCGACCAAAGCCCATGGCGCGCATCTGGTTCATCAGAGCCTGACGCTTCTCGCCGGCTTCTTTCTGGGCCTTTTCCAGGTCGGCTTTCTGGGCGGGCGTGAGCTTGATCTCCTCGGCGATCGCCGGATTCAGCACGAAGCGAATCGAAGGGATGCCGGACTGGCCGCCTGGCCCTCCGAAGCCGCCGGGGCCTCCAAAACCACCCGGTCCACCGAAGCCGCCGCCGCGACCCCCGGGCCCCTGTGCCGTTGCGGACGCCGCAAACGCACACGTCAGCGCACTCGCGAGCAGCGTGTACGCGGCGCGTCGATTCCAGAAACCATGCATTGCCATTCGAGGGGTCTCCCGGCTGAAAGTTGTGGAAACAATGAGTCGTTCCGCGGGCGATCGGTCGCGCGTAACCAAGTCGATCCGGCGCGACGGTTGACCGCAAGCGGTCGCCCCGGTTCGCCGCGATTGCATCGCGGAAAAGATCGCTCGGAAGTTCGACCGCGCTCGACTCGATATCCACAAATGAGCGTCAAATGGAAGGGGTACCGGCCCGGAATTCCCGGAAATTTCAAACAGAAGCGGCGGGAGGGGTTCCGTCACGCGAGCCGACGACCATCCAGACAACGACGAACGCCGTCGCGGCAAGCGTCGCGGCGCGCAGACCCCAGCGATAAAGACGGAAGCGGCGAGCGATCGCGGCGCGACGGTCGTCGTCCGATGTCAAAGAATTTTCTTCACAATCTTTGACAAGAGCGGCTCTTTCGAGGGCGTTGACCATATTCATTCCGACGAGATGGACGAGCCAGACGAGGATGAATCCGAAGCCGTTTTCGAGCCATTCGCGCCAAGGAACGGGGGGAACGCCGGGCTTCCACCAAACGGGGGTCGCGAGCGGGACGTCGGACTGATAGACGAGCAGTTGGACGACTCGGGCCGCGCTGCGGCGGCCGTCGGAGACGCGGAGTGTGAGCTCGACCGGTTTCGGCGTGCCGACTTTCGGCGTGCCTTCGAGGCGAGCGGCTTCGGCGTTGAACGCCAGGCCTTCGGGAAGCTCGCCCTCGAGCGACCACTGGAGCGTGCCCGCACCGCCGCGAGCCGCGGGCGCGAGTGCGTAGGGTCGCCCCGCGATCGCTTCGGGCAGCGCCGCGGGAGTGGTGATTTCGAGGTCGGCGATCTCGGCGTCGGCGGCGCGATCCGCACCCGAGCGGCCCGCATCGCGCGAGTCGATCGCCTTCGGCAGCAATGCCATGATCACCATCGTGAGCAACAAGATGAACAACAGGGCGCCGGTCAGCTTGGTGACGACAACGGCGACGAACGAGTCTTCGCCCGACCCGCCGAACTCGGCTCCGCCTCCGCCTCCGCGTCGCGAGCGTCGCATGCGCCTCTCCTTCCTCGTCCATCAGTTGACCGCGGCGTATGGCTGCGGAAGCACTGTGTGCGACCGCAAATCACGCCGCCTGGTCGTCCGAGACGGTGCCGAAGGTCGAACCGCTCGGCACCAGCTTTTTCACGATGCTGCGATAAAGCGCGTTGCCTTGCTCGATGCTGACGTTGAGCAGGTCGAGCGCGTCCTTGAGGCTGCCGAGCGTGCGCGCGAGTTGCTCTTGAGTCGCGCGGCTCGACTTCTCGTAGGTGTGCGTCCAGTTCGTCGACAGGCTTTCGATCGCACTGACGGCGCGGTCGGTGTTGTGCTCGATCGCCCCAAGGCGTTCGTCGCGGGCGGACTGAACTCGAAGACGTGCGGCGGCCTCGCTTTCGAGACGCTCTTGGTGCTCGACGAGCGCGCCGAGCGAGTGCTCGATGCGCGCGAGCGATCCGAGCGAGTTCGTCGCTTCTCGAAGTGCCTCGCCAGTCGATGCGATCGCTTCCAAGGCAGTGCCGGCGCGTGCGACGGCCTCGGCGCCGCGCTCGAAGCCGAGCGCCGACTTGGGTAGTCGCTCGACCGCCTCGGCGAAGCGCACGACGTGCGGTCCGATCCCCGCGCCCATCCGCGCGGCCTCGGTTTCGAGGCTCTGCAATGCTGGGGCGAGCGCGTTCAAAATCTCGCCGCGCAGGCGTTCAAGGGTGGGCGCGAGAGCTTCCGCGAGCGCCGCGGCGTCGCGCTCGCCGTGCGAGGCGAACGTCGCCCGCGCAGGCAGCCAGCGCTCGACGACCCAGCGATCCACCCGCGCGAGCAAATCTTCCGAACAACGTTGAATCAAGGTCTGCACGAACATCAGCGCCGCGCTCAAAAACAGAGCGAGCAGCGTGCTGTCGAACGCGATCTGCAAGGCTGAGGTCACGCTCGTCAGGTTGCTCAAGAAGCCGTCGAGTTCCTTAACCATCGGCAGGACGCGGCTGATGTTCATCAACGCCTTGCTGATGCCCTCGACGGTGCCGATAAAGCCGATCACCGGCAGCAAATACAAAATATAACGCGGCAGCGTGAATCGGCCCGCGGCCTGTTCTTGGTCGAGGCCCGACGCCTCGCGATTCAGCTCCATCAATTGCTCGATCGTCGCCCCGCGACCCGCGGCACCCGCGGCCGCCGAACCTGCCTGGCTCGACAATTGCCGGATCCGCACCGAGAGCACGCGCACGTCGCCCTCAACGCCTCCCGCCGCGCCCTCGGCGAGCCACGGCTCGGCCTCGGCAAACGCGCTCTCGTTGCGCCAGAGCGACGCCAGCGCGCCCGCGAGCGCCGTTAACGCGACAAAGTAGATTGCGGTGCCGACATATTGCTCCCAACCGCGCTCAAACATGAGCGTCGGGTTGAAGATCATCAGCCCGACGGGGAAGGCG
>JAJYDB010000176.1 GCA_021777845.1 Planctomycetota bacterium | reverse complement strand
TTCCCCTCCCTTGCCAGAAAGAGAGAGCCCCTGAAACAGAGCAGTTTCAAGAACGTCTCGTTGCCGTTCAGGTGCAGCCAGCCTCGGTCGCACTCTTCGATGGACGGAAGTCCGCTGTTGGTTTCTCTCAATTTTCCTCCTCCTTTTTGGGTCTGTCGATCGAAGTTCCCGCCTCTTCCGCCATGAGCCGAAGCTCCGCCGCGAACGCGCGGCGGATTCGGTTGCGGGACCACTCGCAACCCTCCTTGGTTTTGAGACCGAGCTTGCGGAGATGGTGGTACATTTCGTCCCACGAGTATCCCTCGGTGCGCCACCGCACCAGGTGGCTCATCGCCTCGCGTTCCTGGGGGCAGCACACCTTGATCTTGATCGGCTTGTCGCGGTGATCGCGACGGCCGGTCTTCTGCCACTTGAAGCCGTACCCGGCATAGTGCGAGTGCGCCACGCCGCGAGACTTGCGGGACGCGAGGGCCTCGCGGGTCCGCTGACTGATGAAGCGGGCTTCCATCTGGGCGAACACGGCAAGGATGGCCAGCACCATCTCGCCGAGGGGGGTGGAGGGATCGAGGGCGAAGCCGACGTCGGCGAAGTAGAGCACGACGCCTTGTCGTCTCCAGATGTCGGTCTGCACCGCGAAGTCTCGAAACGATCGGAACGCTCGGTCGCGGCCCCGGCTCCCGCTCAGGGGCCGAGCACGATCGTTTGCTCCGGGTCTTCCGCAGTCAGGTGCCGGAGCATCGCGGCCACCGCTTCAGGCGGGGCCGGGTAGAATCCCATCTTCGCTTGGGCTGCAAGTCTGATTGTTCACCTCCTTTGCTCGGTGATCGTGGTGGTCAAAGCCAATGCGTCAAAGCCGGTCGGCAACCGCAAGGGCTGGGATCGCCGCTTTGATTCATGACAAACCTCCTTGCTTTTTATCCGGCTGTCGGATCGGATTGTGTTTGATCTGATTATGCTCGATCTCTCTCCCGATGAGGATTTCTATGACCTCCCAGGAGACCTGACGGGTGGCGGCCTTGATCGCCTAGCGGCGGTCGAACTTCCCCCACCAGTCCACGTCGACCACAAAGATCAAATCGCCGTGCGGGTCGTTCGTGGCCGCCAAGAGCATGAAACTTTGAACGCAGTGACCCATGTACGCCTGGTTCACAAGATCGGCGATCGGCAGTACGTGGCTTAGAATCGAGGGCCCGTGCTGGTGCTGCGACGCCAACACGAGCGGCTGCATTGCGTTTCCTCGCCAAATCCGCAACCGGAACGGCGAGATTGCGGTCTTGGTTTCAAGTTCCACAGACTCGTCCGCTTCGAGCTTCCACGGCTCTCCCACTGTTTGATCTCCTTCGTGGTAAGGGCGTCGCCTGCGGCTGCGAGAGCTACGCCTTGGAATGTTTTTGAGCCTCGAAAATAGCGATCGCCTTCTCGACGACATCGGCCGTGCGAGCCGCCGCCACCCGCACGCTCATTCTGGTTCGAGGCATGTCCTGGGAATACGTGGTGGTGATCCACGCGGGAAGCGAAGCAAAGCGCATTCGCATCAAATGCAGATTCCAGAGCCGCAACAAGCACGACATCCGCTCGCGGTCGGTGAACTCTCCCCACTTCTCCGCGTCGGAGTAGTCCGCAAGCCGGGTTTTCGTCAGGGGCCGACCCGACTGAAAGAAGGGGATTTCCTCGGGCGGAAGGCCGCCGAGCCTGCGACGATCCCCGACGAGGCTGTCGTCGTCGTCGGTGGGGATCAAATCCTGCTGTCCTGGCAAAACCGAAGCGCTCATCTCGCGATGCTCCTGTAGTACGATGAAGGTGCTGTTTCGTGACACATGCCGATGCAAAAATCAGGCGTCCGGAAGCACGCCGAGAAACTTCTTGAAATCGAGCAGCACGCGAATGCGCCCGATGGCGGTGTGCGGATCGGTAGCAGCCGCCGCGAACCGGATTTCCAGGCGGCTAAACGAGTATGCCGACACCTGTGCGACCACCTCTGCCACGACCGTTTCCATCTCCGCGACCACGGCCTCGGCCGCCTTTTCGATCACGCGGTCCCGCTCTGTGCGAAGCGACGCCTCGACGCTGCCGTCTTGCCGCGAACGACGGGGCTCCGCACGCCGTTCGGCGTCGGGGTCGTAGGGGTGCAGGAACGCGGGATCGGGAGCGGCCGGGGACTCGTGTTCGCGGTCGTCCCAGTCGTGGGGCTCGTAGTGGTCGATGTTCACGGCCTCGGCCGGAGCCGGTTGACGCCGTGATCGAGCGTCCGCGTCGAACTCGTCGCCGGCCCCTCTTTCCAACGAGTTGAGGACATCATCGAGCCCGAGCCGCCAACGCGCCTCTTTGAAGCTTCCGCTACGGCCGGCTCTTAAAACGAGGCCAGGGAGAGGCTAGGCGGGATTTCGCGGGCGATAGCGACGTGTGAGTGCGACGTTAAGTTGGTCGGGGGTTTCCAGGCCGATTTGAAAGAGCGCGCTGTTGAGTTCCGCAGCGGTATCAAAGTTCGACTGTTGAGCCAGCGGAGCGTGCCAAAGAATGTAACGCGTATCGCCTCGGAAATCGACGTGCGCGACCGCGAAGCTCTGGTCTTGATAATTCCAGACGGCGATGATCGGCGCAGACGGAGACGTTCCCCCACGAAATGACGGAGTGAAGATCTCGACCTGCTTATTCCGCATGCCTTGTATGGCAACTTGTCCCGCCGATCGACCACGAACGGTCGCCACCGCGGTCAGCCTATAGTTGCCGACTGCGCGGTGGCGAAGTTCCGAAGTCGCGTTTGCACCGCCTCGTAAACCGGCGACCGCTTCCTTATACAACTCCCGCAGTTCTCCCATCGTGAACCTAACGGGGTCGGAATCCGTCAGGCGAACCACCCCAGAGGCCGACTTCGTGGAGCGATCCTCGACAATCTCGCGGATGTTTCCGGTCACTACGTCCGAGGAAAAACTCGGTCGATAATCATCGTCCGAGTCATTTAAGGCAGCCTGATTGATGGGTGCGGCGGCGACTTCGACTTCAAGGTCATCGACGAACTCAAGCAGATCTTGGTCAAGCTCGTCGGCGACTCTCGACGGGATCTCAGCCTGCAATGCGCGGTCGAGGCGGACGCCGGCATCTGGGACACGCAGGACGCGAGCGCCGACCTGGTCAACAAACAGCTCGACGCCCGAACGCAACCGCCGCTGCCAACGAGCACGCTCGATCAGAGGGTAAACGACTTCAGGCCAAAGGTTTATGCTCGCGGGGTCGCGATGGGCGTTGAGCGTGGCATAACGTAAAACCGCATGCCGGAAGTCGGGGCGACCACGCCAAATGTCCGCGACGTGGTTCCAACGCTCCACCAAGTCGCCCGCAATCTCCGCTCGTTGCGGCGCCAGGCGGCCAAGATCGTCGAGCTTCTGAGGCATGAGACCCGGGTTTAAGCGGCCCTGCGCGTCGGACATGTGGGCTTGCGCATATCCGCTCGATGCATGCAGGCGTTCCCGTGCCGCCCGGAATCTCTTCAGCCGCGCGGCGGTGGCTCGTGCTTCAATATACTTCACAACCACGACTGGGCTGAGCGCGGCGCGCACGTCGGGCTTCGTCTCCAGCAGGGTCACCGCGTCCTCGATGGCCGCGTTCGGGTCGTCCGCGACCATAATCGAAGTGATCGCAAGCAAAAGGCGGGCCCGGTCCGCGTTGAGCGGGTCGAGCGGACGCCTCATTAGAATCCCCCGCCGCCGCGATCCCCCCAATAAATACGCCAAATAATGACCGGCGAGATAGCGCTGTTCAGGCGAGAGCACGCACGGCTCGGCTTCGACCGAGGCGACCAATCGCGATGCGAGCGAGGAGCCCTCGACAGCCTGTGAAATCCGCGGGGATTTCGTCGCACCTCCACTGGGAGTTGGATTCAGAACAACAGTCTGGGTCGATTGTCGCGCAAGCGAAGGCGGCGCGGCGGAAAACGTCGCGGAGGGTCGCGGAGCCTCGACCGAGGCCATGGTCGAGCTTCCTCGTCGTTGCCGCTCGCGCTCGATCTCAAACGAGATCTCGTCGGCGACGGCGGCTCCCGATCCGGGGCGATCGGATGGATTCTTCGCGAGCAAGGCCATCAGCAACCGCTCAAAATCGGTCGAGATCTCCGCGCTGCCTGCCCGAGAGCCGGGGGGCGCGGGGGTTGCGCCCGCGTGCTGGGAGATGACCGCGAGCGGGTTCCCCGTGAAGGGGGGCGTACCCGTCACGCACTCGTACATCATCACGCCGAGCGAATACAAGTCTGTGCGGTAATCGAGTTTGCGTCCCTTGGCTTGCTCCGGGCTCATGTAGTGCGGCGTGCCGCGAATGGTCCCCGTCTCGTCGCACTGCTCGGCCAACAGAGAGAGACCAAAGTCCGACAACTTCGGCTGGTCGGTGGCCGTGAGCAGCACGTTGGCGGGTTTCACGTCGCGGTGGATCACGCCTTGATGATGCGCGTAGTCGAGCGCCCAAGCCACGCGTTCGCAGATCCGCAGCCGATCGAGCAGCTCGACTTGCCGCCGGCGCTTCAGGAAGCTCGTTCCGTCGACTTCCTCCATCACGAGAAAGCAGGACCCTCCGGAATCACCGAAGTCATAGAGCCTGACGATGTTGTCATGCAGCAGTCGGGCCAGAATCTGCGCTTCAAGCCTCAATCTCCGGCCCAAGTCGCCCGATGAGCGCTGCTTGAGCACTTTAATCGCGACGTTTCGCTGGAGGACTTGATCCGTTGCTCGATAGACCGCGCCCATACCGCCTTGCCCAAGCTCGCAATCGAGCAAGAAACGGCCGTTGAACGTGGTTCCTATCATGCCCCAAACCTCCCCGACAATGATCCACCTTGATCGGCCGGCTTCACTCCAACTCGAAGACCGAACGAACGGTCGGGGACTCCGCGCACGGGTTGCGACCCGGACCTGTCTCGTGATTTCTTGACGACCGCCCGTAAGCGTCCCGCCAAGATCCCCGTCGGAACACCGAACGCGGCGCCTCGAATTGGATCAGGATCAAAACGCCGCCGCGGGAGCCTGTGCGCCGGCGTCGGGTCCGGCTTCGACACCCTCGCCGCCGCCTTGATACATCGACTTCGCGTTCGGGCCGACCACGAGGTTGTCCAAGCACAAGTTGATCTTCTCGATCACGCTCGCCTGCTGATCGCTCGGATATTCAAAAATGAGCGCGGTCTTATAAGGATCCTTCTGGAGTAGATAAACCTGGACGCTTTTCCCCTCCGACGCGATCGTCCAGTGCTTGAATTCATTCCCCTTGCGGACGTCGGTCTTCGGTTTCTGCGTCGTGATGACGTCGGTCGCGTTGTACACCCCGCCGACGATCCCGATCACGTCGGGGGTGAATTTAGTGTAATCCCCGTGCGCGACCGGGCCCTTCTTCTTCGCCGTCACCGCCGTTTTGGGGTGGCGAATGCGCGTCAAGACGTGCAGAGTCCATCCCGCCTTCGCATCGAGAAAACTGTCCGCCGAATCAAACTGCTCGGTATCGATCGCGGCCAACTGGAAGGTCTTCGTCTCGGTAAGGCTGCGCGGCGGTCGCAGAAAAACCGAAACTTCCTCGAGCCGACTCTTCACCAGAGGCGGCATCAGATTATCATCGACCTTCTTTTTGTATTTGATATCTTCAATGGTGCGCGTCAGGCGTGTTTCATAAGCCTCGGCCCCGCAACCGATTCCGATCACGACCAGCGACGTCGACGCCAGCAAGGCCCATAACCGACGCATCAGCAACTCCCCCGCAACCGGACGATCGAATTGAAATCGCCGGCGTCGAACGCACCCGGCGACTCGCGCAATTTCAAAAGACTAATCTCGACACTCGTGGACGCGAAGTCAAGCGGCCGTCACACCCGAGTCGCCCGAATTGGATCGAGGCGCCGCGGCACCGACGCTCGGCAACCGAGGGCCCATCTCGATCACAATCCCCTGCCCTCGAACTTGAAACCGAAACGTTAACGCCGAAGCACGCGCAGGCTTGGCTCAAGCCTCGCCCTCTTTGAATTCGCTCCACGCGAGAACCGCCTCCGCGATCGCCGCGGGCTCGGCCATCGCGCCGAGTCCGAAGTCGCCGCATGCCAGCCGTTTCGCCTGCGGCGGCACCAAAATGATCCTCGGCGCATGTCGCGCGAAAACGAGGTCGGCCGCGTCGAGGGGCCAATCCAGCGGTGCGCGCCCGTCGCCGCGATCGTCGAGCAGCATCCGCAAATGCCGTTGCGTCACGGGACTTGACCACATCAACGTATTCATCGCCGGAGCCAGCACGACCGGCTTCGCAAAATCCCAAGCCCGAAATACGCAGGTGAGCAAGTTGTCCGACAAACCGAGCGCGAACTTCGCGAGCGTGTTCGCGTCGAGCGGGGCGACGACCAAAACATCCGCCCAAGATCGCAACGCGATGTGCAAGACCTCGTCGCCGCGTCGGTAGGGCGCGGAGGGCCACTCGTCGCGATCGCGGTGCACCGTCACACGCGCCGCGGGCGACTTCCCCAACCCGAGTCCCTCGTCCACCATCGCCCCGCCAGGCACCCGCGACGGAGCGTCGAGGTCCGCGGGATCAAAGAAATAAAACGCGTGCTCGGTCGCGGCGATACGAACCTCGTGCCCCCCGGCGCACAATACGTCACACAATGCAGGCACACGTATTGCGGCGACCGAACCGGTGACCCCAAGCAAGACTCGCGCCATGGTTGTTCAATCAACAAGGTCGCGTCACGCGGCCGAACGGCCTCGACGCCGATAGGTCGTTACTGCAATTCGGCCGAAAGCGGCTCCATCGTTTCGCGAACCGCTTTCGCCAGATTATTCCAGAGGTCGCGACGCAGCTTCAGGCGACGCCGACGACTCATCAGCAAACGGTCGCCCGCTCGGTCGGCGAGCGCGATCACAATCGCTTTCATATCCGCCTGCAAGAGCCCCGTCAAATCCTCATATTCCGGCGGCAGCTCCAGCGAGCGCAAACTCGTCTCCGATGAACCCGATCTCATCAAGTCATACCCTCCTTGGCCGGGGGCGGGCCGGACCGGGCAGGTTCCACCCGCGCATCCAGTCCAGAGGTACCAATCCCCCCATCATTCCCGATCTTAGTGAAACACGACGCCGACCGCGAGCAAATTCCGTGGTCGCAGCAAATCAAGTCGACTTCGACCACTCCCCCTCAACCAAACCTCGCGTCCGTGGGTGGGTCACTAACCTAGTTGTATGTCAAATTGGTGCGTTTGGTCGAATGAAATCTCGGAATTTCGGTGCGAGCACAAAAAAATCGGACGCGCGCGGCGCCTCGAACACGAGTCCGGTCAAATTCCAAGTCGTGATTCCCAGTCGCATAGAGTCCGCGACCACGTTCAGAAAGGACCGTCGTCAATCGGTTCAGCCATCGTCGCAAGATTCTCGAACCGCGTGATCTGCTTCAGGAACGTGAGACGCACCATCCCCGTCGCGCCGTTGCGGTTCTTCGCGATGTGCAACTCGGCAATGCCGGGTTGGTCGGTCGGCTCGTAATACTCAGGACGGTGCAGCAGCAAAACCATGTCCGCGTCCTGCTCGATCGCACCTGACTCGCGGAGGTCGGCCATCCGCGGACGACGATCCTCCCGCGTTTCCACCGCACGATTGAGCTGCGAAAGCGCAATGACCGGAACGTGGAGCTCGCGCGCCAGCGTCTTCATGCGTCGGCTGATCTTCGCGATTTGTTCCTGACGGCTATCGCGCGTCTCTTCGCTGTCGATCAGTTGGATATAGTCAACCACAATCATGCCGAGTTGATGCCTCAGCTTAATTCGTCGCGCATTTGCCGTAATTTGCAACATCGTCCGCGTCGACGTGTCGTCAATAAAGAGCTGAGACGCCTGCAACTCCGTAAAGCCCTTGCCCAGGTCGGCAATATCCTTCGTTCCTAAGTTGCGCCCAGTCCTAAGTTTATGACCGTCGACACGAGTTCGCGCGCAGAGCAAACGCTCGGCGATTTCGACGTCGCCCATTTCCAGGCTCACAAACAACACCGGCGTCTTCATATTCACAGCCGCGTGGTCGCAGCAATTAAGTGCAAAGGCGGTCTTCCCCATACTCGGCCGCGCGGCGAGCACGATCAACTGCTCGGGCTGAAACCCGCCCGTAATGTCGTCGAGGTCATAAAAGCCCGACGCGACACCCGTCACCGGATGCCGCTCCTCCGAACGCGCAATGATTCTGTCCATCGCGCGCGTGATCACTTCGCTGAGCTCGACGGTCTCGCCACGCGACTGATCTTCGGAAATATTGAAAATTCGGCGCTCGGCGGACTCGAGCAACTCCTCGGCGGTGAAGTTATTCGAGTAGCCGTCGCGCAGAATCTCGTTGGCGCTCTCGATCAAAGCGCGAGAAATCGACTTCTGACGAACGATCTGTGCGTAATATTTCGCATTAGCCGCATGTGGGACGGCGTTTAAGACCTCGGAGATAAGGTCGTCGCCCCCGATCGCCTCAAATTGACCGCGACGCGACAGTTCTTCCGAGACCACGATCGCGTCGACCGCGCGACCCTGGTCGTACATCTCGCGAATCGCCTTAAACAGCACCTGGTGCGATTCACGGTAGAAGTCGTGGTCGGTCAGAAAGGTGACGACATCGTGCATCACCGAATTGTCAAGGAGGATCGAACCGAGCACCCCAAGCTCGGCTTCAAGATTCCGGGGCGGTAGGCGATCGAGCCCTGCCGGAGCGTCCGACCTCGGCGCACGCGCTCCTCCCGGCCCCGAACCGCTGCCGTTACCCGGTCCCGCCATCGCGCACCGACGCCCTTCCCTCTATCACGCGTCCTAAAACCCAGGTTACGACGTCAAGCCGTACGAGTCTCGGAGACATTCCACAAACCCTCGTCACAATAAAAGATCAAGACGAGGGCCGACTCAGGAGGCAACCTCTTCGGTGTGTGTCGGGATCACCCACAGTTTGACGTCGGTATCGATGTCAAAACCAAGATGCACTTTGATCGTGTACAATCCGAGTTCCTTCAAGGGCCCTTCGAGCTTGACGTTGTCGGCGTCGATGGCGAAGCTCTCGGCACGCAAGGAGGCGGCAATCTGGTCGGCGGTCACCGACCCGTAAAGCAACCCGTCGCTGTTCGCGTTGGCGCGAATTGTCAAAGAACATTGCGCCATTTGAGCGGCCAGATTGACAAGGTCGGCCCGGCGCGCCTCGTCGAGTTGACGCAAACGTTCGCGATGCTTCTCGACGATCCGCAGGTTATGCGGCGTGGCGAAGGTGGCCAAGCCCTGGGGCAGCAAGAAGTTCCTCGCGTACCCGGGTCGGACTTTGACGAGTTCGCCGGGCTGACCAAGCTTCGGCACCGGATGCGTCAAGAGCACGCGCATGAAACCGTCCTTCGCGCGAGCGGGATGGTTTTTGCGACGCTCGACGCCGGGTTGACGCGCGACCACCACCTCGACGACTTTCGACTCCGCAGTTTTCGACTTTGCGGGCCCTTTACCCTTTGCCTTCGCCTTCGGCTTCGTTTTTGAAACTTTCTTGTCCGTCATTTTGGCCATCGGTCATCTCCTGCTTGAGGTCGTCCGAGACTCCGCCGCGGTCGGGACGAGCCTCATCGCTGCACCCTGTTCACACCTGCTTCAGTTCGCGGGACAGAAGCCGCCGGAACTTAGACAACACCGTCGCGTTGAGCTGTAAACCATAGTCTCAGAAAGGGATATCGTCGTCATCGGGATCCGGGAGATCCTCGGGCGGAGCTGGTCGCGGAGCAGGTGCGGGTCGACGTGTCGCGCCGCCGCGACCGCCGCCGCCGTTGTTGTACGCTCCACCGCCGTATTCTTTGTGCGGAGGCGGGTACGCGCCGCCGCTCGATTCGTCAACGATGTCCTCGGCACCGCTCGACGAGGACGAGTAGCCCCCGCCTCCCCCGCCGCCGTCGCCGCGACCACCCAAAAATTGCACGCGGTCCGCCACGACTTTGAGCTTTGTGCGCTTCTCGCCGCTGTTCTTGTCTTCCCACGAATCGACCTTCAGCGACCCCTCGACGTGAACCCCGCTGCCCTTCTTGAGGTACTTGCCGCAATTCTCCGCCGAAGCACCCCAAACCGTGACGTCAAGGTAGGTTACATCATCATGACGCTGGCTCGACTTGTCGGTCCAGACGCGTTTGATCGCCAGTCTCAGGTCAACGACGCTCGTCCCGTTCGGCGTCCTGCGCACCTC
>JAJYDB010000175.1 GCA_021777845.1 Planctomycetota bacterium | reverse complement strand
AAGTTCTGAACCCGGGGGGGGGGGGGTCGAGTCCGCGCCCGATCCCCCGCATCGGACGGACGGCTCACTTGTCGTCGGGATTGAGCAATCGGAACGCGAGCCCCGCCAGAATCGCCGCGCCGAACTCCGAGACCAGATAAATCCAGATGTTCTTCAACCACGACAAATTCATCAACGTGATCCCGACCGCCACCGCCGGGTTGAACGCCCCGCCCGAAATCGAACCCACCGCGAACGCGCCGGTCAGCACCGTGAAGCCGATCGCGAGGCCGTAATTCGAGTTCCCCGCCGTCGCCTTCGCGGTCGCCGTATTGAGCACGACGTAACACAGCGCGAACGTGAACAGCGCCTCGGCGATGATCGCGGGATAACGGTCGGGATTCATCGGATGCGCCTGGACGTCGCCCTTCAAATAGAGCACCACCGCCCCCGCGCCGAGCGCACCCAAGACCTGCGCGACCATGTAAATCGGCGCGTCGAGCCACGAGCACTTCCCGCGAATCGTCACCGCGAGCGTGACCGCCGGGTTGTAGTGTCCACCCGAAATGTGACCCCCCGCGTAAATCATGACCATTAAGGCCGAGCCGATCGCGAGCGGCGCGAGCGCCGCCGCGGGGCCCGACGTCCCGATCACCGTCTGGCCGATCGTGAACACGAGGAAAAACGTCCCGATGAATTCGACGAGATACTTTCGCATCGCGCACTCTCCCGACTGGTTGGGGAAGCATCCGGATCGACGGCTCGCGGCCTCGCGGCGAACACCGACGGCACGCCCGCGGGGCGCACCCCCTATACTCTAACTCGACGGATAGTGTACAGGCGAAGATTGTCAGTTGGGCCAACCTTCTTTATCATGTGGCCCCGTGAGTCGCAAGCAAGTTGATCCAGGCGAGGTCGGCATGGCGAAGAAGTCGCGAAAATCAGGAGGCGCGCGCGGTCAGAGCCCGCGCCTCGCGCCTGTCGTCGAGGAAGTCACGCTCGCCGAGGCCGCCCGCTCGCGCTACCTCAACTACGCCCTCAGCGTAATCACCTCGCGCGCCCTCCCCGACGTCCGCGACGGCCTCAAGCCCGTCCAACGCCGCATTTTGTACGCGATGTGGAGCGACCTCCACCTTTCCGCCGAGAGCCGCTTCATGAAGAGCGCGGCCGTCGTCGGCGAGGTCATGAAGAACTACCACCCGCACGGCGACTCCTCGATTTACGACGCCCTCGTCCGCATGGCGCAGCCGTTCAGCCTCCGGCAGCCGCTCATCGAAGGCTACGGCAACTTTGGCTCGATCGACGGCGACCCTCCCGCCGCGTTCCGTTACACCGAGTGCCGCTTGATGCCCATCGCCATCGAGCTGCTCGGCGAAATTCGCCGGGATACCGTCGATTTCCGGCCGAATTACGCCTCCACCACCGACGAGCCCATCGTCCTGCCCGCGCAGTTCCCAAACCTGCTCGTCAACGGCGCGCAAGGCATCGCCGTCGGCATGGCGACCAACATCCCGCCGCACAACCTCAAGGAAGTCTGCAACGCCCTGATCGCGATGCTCAACCAAGCCGACCGCGACCTCCCGCTCGAACG
This sequence comes from Planctomycetota bacterium, assembly GCA_021777845.1. Taxonomy (GTDB): domain Bacteria; phylum Planctomycetota; class Planctomycetia; order Isosphaerales; family Isosphaeraceae; genus JAJYDB01. Next base: position 8,610 of record JAJYDB010000175.1, on the reverse strand, counting down.
CCTCGTCAAACACGTCCAGGGTCCCGACTTCCCCACCGGCGGCGTCATCCTCAACACCCCCGACGAAATCAAGCAGATCTACGCCACCGGCCAAGGCTCGATCAAGCTCCGCGGCACCTTCGAGCTCGACCCCGACAAGCCCAACACCGCGCTCGTCACTTCGATCCCGTACGGCATCGAAAAGGACGCGCTCGTCGGCCGCATCGGCGAACTCATCGCCAAGGGGCTCGTCCCGCAGCTCGTGAACGTGAAGGATCTCAGCACCGACGACATCCGCATCGTCCTCGAACTGAGGCCCGGCTCGAACCTCGACGCCGCGATGGCGTACCTCTTCAAAAACACGCCGCTCCAGTCGAACGCGAACGTCAATTTAACCTGCCTTTTGCCCGCCGCCGGAGCCGAGGTCGCCGTCCCCGAACGGCTCGACCTCCGGAGCATTTTGCGTCACTTTCTCGACTTTCGCCTCGAGATCGTCACCCGCCGCCTGCAATTTGAGCTCCGCAACCTGCTCGCGAAGATCCATGTCCTCGAAGGCTTCGAGATCGTCTTCGACAACCTCGACGAGGCGATCAGAATCATCCGCGCCAGCGACGGCAAGGCCGACGCCGCCCCCAAGTTGATCGACCGTTTCCAGCTGTCCGACCTCCAAGCCGACGCGATTCTCGAAACCAAGCTCTACAAGCTCGGCAAGCTCGAAATCGCCGACATCGTCGCGCAGCTCGAGGACGCCCGCGCCCGCGCCGCCGTGATCCAAGACCTGCTCGCCGACGACGCCAAACGCTGGGCGATCATCCGCGACGAGCTGAAGGAGATCGCGAGCGCTTACGGCGAGCCTCGGCGGACCAAAATCGAAGGTCCGCCCGAGGTCGTCGAGTTCCGCGAGGAAGACTACATCGTCGACGAGGACGCCTGGGTGATCGTGACCCGCGACGGCTGGATGAAGCGGCAAAAGTCGTTCAACGACGTCGCGAGCATCCGCGTCCGCGACGACGACCAGGTCGGCTGGATCGTCCGCGCCCGCGCCCGGCAGTCGGTCACGATTTTCACCGACCGCGGCATCGCCTACACGGCGCGATCGAACGACGTCGCGCTCACGACCGGCCACGGCGAGCCGATCCAAACCCGCTTCGCGTTCGCCGACGGCGAGCACGTCGTCGGCGTCGTCTGCCACGACCCGCGCTGCCTGCCCGAGCACGTCGACGTCGCACCCCGCGACCCCGAATTGGTGCAGTCGCGACTCGACATGCCGCTCGACTCCAAAAACGGCGACGACTCATCGGCGAACGGCCACGCGACTCCCGCCGCGCCGCCGCCTCCGTACGCGATCGCGCTCACGGCGGGGGGCAAGGTCCTGCGGTTCTCGCTCGCGCCGCTCGCCGTCGTCTCGAACCGCAACGGCCGCGTCGTCGTCCGCCTGGACGCGTCGGTCGAAGGCGACCGCGTCGTCGGCGTCGAGGCGAGCGACGGCACCGAGAACGTCTGCCTCGCCACCCGCTCGGCCCGCATTCTGATCTTCCCCGTCGCCGACGCGAACGTCGTCTCCGGCGCGGCCAAAGGCGTCACGGCGATCAAGCTCGGCTCCGACGACCGCGTCATCGGCTTCGCGCTCGCGGGCAAGAAGCGCGAAGGCTTGACCGTGCGGACCTCGCGCGGCGCGACACAGATCATCCGCGCCACCAAGTACCCCGTCACCGGCCGCGGCGGCAAAGGCTTCGCCATCCTCCAACGCGGCTCGCTCGACGCCGTCGTCCCCGACGAGGCCGTGCCGATTCCGCCGGTGGAAGAAGTGGGAGAGTAATGGAATTCATGGACCAAATGCCGATGTCCCGAGAGGCGCAGACATGGCCGGCGCCGGAACGGCTTGACCCCACCGGCGCGACACGACGAGACGGATTCACGACGGAGCATTAAGCATGGCGGGCGGTTCCTACAACGCCGATTCGATCACGGTTTTGGAAGGTTTGGAGGCCGTGCGGCGGCGGCCGGGGATGTACATCGGCGGCGTCGATAAAGAAGGTCTGCATCACCTGCTCTGGGAGATCGTCGACAACTCGGTCGACGAAGTGATGAACGGCCACGCGTCGCGGATCGTGGTCACGTTGCACGGCGACGGCAAGACGGTGTCGGTCTCCGACAACGGACGCGGGATTCCGGTCGATATCCACCCCAAAACGGGCCGCAGCGCGCTCGAGGTGATCTTCACCACGCTGCACGCGGGCGGCAAGTTCGACAACGACGCCTACAAGGTCGCGGGCGGCTTGCACGGCGTCGGCGCGAGCGTCGTGAACGCACTCTCGAAGTCGCTCGTCGCCGAGGTCAAGCGCGACGGCCGCACGCATGTGCAAAAATACAGACGCGGCAAGCCGCTCGGCGACATCGAGCAGGGCGAGCCTTCCCGCGGCACCGGCACGACGGTCACCTTCACCCCCGACCCCGAGATCTTTCAGGAAGCCAACTACGACGCCGAGTTGATCGCCGAACGTCTCGACGTGAAGACGTACTTGAACAAAGGGCTCGTGATCCAGTTCGTCGACCAGCGCGGGAAAACCAACGTCGAGTTTCGTCACGACGGCGGCGTCGCGGACTATTTGGACGCGATCAACCAGACCCGCGGCGACGTCCGCGTCGCGTCGACGTCGTTCGTGCTCGAACGCGAAGACGAAGATGCCGGCCTGCGCCTCAACCTCGCGCTCGCCTGGACCGAGGCCACCGACGAAGACGTCCGCTCGTTCGTGAACACCATCCCCACTCGCGACGGCGGCACCCACGAACAAGGCCTCCGCGAGGCTGTCCGCGCCGCGGTCAGACGCTTCCTGACCACGCACGGCTTGGTCCAAAAAGGGCTCGAAATCAAGAACGAGGACATCCGCGAGGGGATGACCGCGATCCTCTCGGTCTGCGTCCACGAGCCGCAATTTCAAGGACAAACCAAGGGCCGGCTCAACAACCCCGAAACGCGGGCGCAGGTTGAGTCGATGGTCCGGCCGCGGCTCGAAGACTTCCTGCTCAAGAACAAAAGCGTCGGCGACGCGATCGCCAACCGCGTGATCCAAGCCGCGCGGGCGCGCGAGGCCAGCCGCGCCGCGGCGTCGCAGGTCCGCCGCAAAACGCCGCTCAACGCGCGCCTCAACCTCCCCGGCAAACTCCACGACTGCGACAGCTCAAACCCCGACGAATCCGAGCTGTTCATCGTCGAGGGCGACTCCGCCGGCGGCTCCGCGAAACAAGGTCGCGACCGCGATATTCAGGCCATCTTGCCGCTCAAAGGGAAGGTCCTGAACGCCGAACAGGCGGGCCGCGCCAAGGTCCTCGAAAACAAAGAGCTCACCGACATCATGAGCGCGCTCGGCTGCGGCATGAACGAACAGTACGACGCCGCGCGACTCCGCTACGGCAAGGTGATCCTGCTCACCGACGCCGACAGCGACGGCCATCACATCGCGACGCTGCTGCTCACGTTCTTTTATCGACATGTGCCGGGATTGCTCGCCGACGGCCGCGTTTATCTCGCCTGCCCGCCGCTTTATAAGATCTCGTACGGCCAAGAGACGTTTTGGGCCGCCGACGACGCCGACCGCGACCGCATCCTCGCGACGCTCCCCAAAAACGCGAAACCGAACCTGACCCGCTTCAAAGGCCTCGGCGAGATGCCCGCCGCCTTGCTCTTCGAGACGACGCTCGACCCCGCCCGCCGCCGCCTCCTCCGCGTCGTCGTCCCCGACGACGACCGCCCCTACACCGAACGCACCGTCGGCGACCTCATGGGCAAAGAACCCGAGGCCCGCTTCAAGTTCATCATGAGCGAAGCCTACACGGCGAAGGATATTGATATCTAGTTCGCACTCTAAACCGCCGCCGCGATCTCGAAGCGCAATCCAACCGCGGTTACCCGACACGGCGCCGTCTTCGAGTCTGTCAATCTGTCACGTAACTTCCCGCTTCACCGGCAGGATGTGGCGCCGCGTCGACAAACCGGAAAGTCCCGTCGTTCAGCAGTGCGTATTTCTCGTAGATCATATCCGCGACGGTCGCGCCGCCCCCTCGCACCGTGACATTGGGAGCAACCACGAGAGTCACCAGCGATCCCTCGTCGATCGGCTCGATCGCGTCGATCACACCGCCCCATCCCATGACCTCGAATCCCGCGCGGTCAAGCCACGCGAAGTGCCGGAGTCGGAATGCATTCACCGGCAACTTTGCGGCGGTCATTTTGGCGGCGAGACCGGAGTGAACCGCCAAGACCGTACCGCGTGCAAGGTGCGAAGGCATAACGTTGAGCGGTGACGCCGGCTTCGGCTCCAGCCTCTGCAACGCAGGTGGTTGGAGCACGAAGTCGGGATGGAATTTCATTTGTGGGCCCGTGCGCGAGGAGCCGGGGACCGCTTGTCGCGACTTCCGTCGTGGAACTTGCCCACCGAGGCCGAACACAGTAAGTCCGGCGAGCGCGGCGACAAACAAACATGGGAAGAGGCCCTTGGGCACGAGATGTGCTGGAAAGGCAGAGGAATGCAGCAACTAAACCCAGAGCCTTGAGGACAGTATGAACAGCGCAAGAGCGTGACACTTCGATCGCTCCAGCGGTGATTCGTGGAACCCTCGTCGAGAGTTGGACTGTACCTCGGCGGCTTCGCGAAGCCAATCAGAGCGACCTAAGTTGATCCCGATATGCAGATCGACGCCCTTGGTTTCGGGTAGTCGCCTGATGGTTTCGTAATCAGCGTGCTTGTCGTAGTGCTCAGGCTCCCAATCGTCGTTGCACTCGAATCGAAAATGCTCCTCGTGGAAAAAGGTCGGTACGTCTACGCCCCCGTTCCATGGGGATTCTATCGCGAGCCGGAGCCAACCGCCGCTCGCGGTCGTCGATTGCCGCCGCTTCATCCATGATCGGGTTTTCATCGATGTCAACGAGCGTATCGCCCTGCTGCACCGAGACGCTGTGATCATCGCCGCGCGTGAACGAGAAGAAACGAATCCCGGCTTTTTTCGACGCGTCGGTCTTGTACTCGGCCTGCATCGAGAGTTCATTCGTAACCAGAAAATCGTGCGTCGCGAGGATAATCTGAATCCCCTCGCCCGCCAGAAACAACAAGTAATCCGCGAGCACCTTCGTCAGTAGCGGATTCAGGTTCGACTCGGGCTCGTCCCAAAAAAGAACGTCTCCCTTTTTCAACGACCCGTTCGCGATCAACCGCATCAAGTTCGCGAACTTGCGATGCCCCTCCGCCGCAAGCTGCGCCTCGACTTTGCCGTCCTCCTCCGACTCGAGATAAAATGTGTCGTTTTCTTGCGTCACTTTGAATTTGATGTGCTCCTTGAGAGGATTCAGCAACGCCTCGGCTTCCGCTCCCGCGGGACCGCGGAGCAGTCCCGCGCTCAAAGCGAAGATGACGTCATAATAAGTCTCGTCAAACGCGAGCTCTCTGTTCTGATACGCCGGAAGAAAACCGGGAGACATCGACAGGACTTCTTTGGCGGGGATGAACAGGCTCGTGGGCGGCACAGGCACAGGCCACGTCATAAGCCAGAGGGGTCTATCAATCAATAATTGATAGGTCAGTTCTTCACCGTCCACCTTTAACTTGACGAACGCGTCCTCGGTCTTTCCGTGTCGACTCACCAGCCCGGAGCGACCCGCGAAAGCGTTTTCGGGCTGAAATACACCCAAAACCTATGGTATTAATGTGGTGAGGAATGGTAAGCCGGACTCGTTTCGCGGCGACTCCTCGTTGATGACCCGCGCTGCCCGCATCAGCGCATACGCCGCCTTCATCGCGTGCGTCTTGCCGGTCGCGTTCGCGCCGATGAAGACGTTGCTGCCGGGCGAGAATTCGATCGTCGCGTCTTTGAAGACGGTGAAGTTTTTGAGAGTCAGCGCTTCGAGCATGCACGTTCGGCCGAGCTCGCCGCTCCTCCCATGTGACTTGTGGCGAGTTTTCTAAACCTGATCATAACCGCTCGAGGCCGAGCTGTTTACGATCATCGACTGTTGATTTCCAAGATCACCTTCAGCGCCCCCTTCGTGCCGGCGGCTGCAAAGGCGGCCTCGGCGTCGTCCAGGCTGTACGTCGCGCCGACGAGCGGCGTCACGTCGATCAGACCCCGCGCCAGCGCGTCGATCGCCTTCGGAAACGGTCCGCAGCGCGAGCCGATCACGCGAATCTCATCGATCACGACCGGCGCCAGCGTCGTCGCGTGCTCCCCCGCGACCGTCGTTTTCAGGACGACCGCCCCGCGCGGCCTCACCAACCCCAGCGCGGTCGGCAGCCCCGACGTCGACCCCGTCGCTTCGATCACCACGTCGCAACGTCGCGCGAGCCCATCCACTTCGGCTAAAGTAAGCGTCGCGACCCCCTCCCCCGCCAGCGCCAGCTTCGACGCGTGCTTGCCGACGAGCGTCACCTCCGCCCCCGTCAGCCGCGCCACCCACGCGCACAAAATACCCAGCTTGCCGTCGCCCAACACCGCCACCCGCGTCGACGGACCCATCTCCACCTGCTCCGGCACCCGAAACGCCGCCGCCAACGGCTCGATGAACACCGCCGCAACGTCGTCGACCGCGTCCGGGACCTCGTGCAGATTCAACTCGCCCAGCCGCACAAAGTCCGCCATCGCCCCATCGCGTCCCAAAATCCCCAGCACCGTCCGCCGCGGACAGTGCCCCGACATCCCCGCGCGACATGTCTCGCATTCGCCGCACGCATGGTTGATGTCCGCGACCACACGCCGGCCGCCTGCGATCTCGGCGACGAATTCGTGCCCAAGGATGCCGCTAAACCCCATATAACCGCGCGCAATCTGCAAGTCGGTCTCGCAAATGCCCGCCCGTCGGACCCGAGCGACCACCTCGCCCCCCCGCGGCTCCGGTCGCGGCAGGTCGGTCCGCAAACCGAGCCGCTCGCCGTCAAAATAAACTCCACGCATCGGCTTTAATTTCCCTGCGAACCGTGCTCGTTTCAATCGACGTACAAAACCCGCTGTTGTCTTTCGGACCGTCCGACGATAACGTCTTCTCGTGCGCCGAGTCCACCGCTCCAAAAATGCGCTCCTCGACCACCCTCACGCCCCGTCCCAGACCGTCGCGGCCCAAAAGTTCGCGGCAGGGGCGAGCGAGAACCGATTCCTTGTCCTATACATGCAGGGTCTGTGCGCGGAGCCGACGAGATTTGGCTCCGTCCCGCCAGTCGGCAAGCACGCTGTGCGCGACGCGTTCCCACCGAACACCTTTTCCGAGTAGAGTATGACGACGACGATTGAAGCCTCCAGCCAGCCCGCCGGCGAAGAGTCTCGACAACCCGCCGGTATCGCTTGGCCCGCGGTCATTTGGATCCTGTTCCTCCACGGAGCCGCCCTCTTTGCGTTCGTGCCCGCCTATTTCTCCTGGTCCGGCGTCATCCTCTGCGTCTTCCTGCACTGGGTGACGGGCGGCATCGGCATCACGATGACTTACCACCGCCTACTCACGCACCGCAGCTTCGCGGTCCGTCCAAGCTGGCTCGAGTACGTCCTCACCGCGATCGGCTGCATGGCCTCCGAGGGCGGCGCCATCGGCTGGGTCTCCGACCACCGTCGCCATCACGCCTTCTCCGACGAAGAGTTCGACGTTCACACCCCGAAACGCGGCTTCGGCTGGGCCCACATGTTCTGGTGGATGACCCCCGACATCAACTCCATCCACTCGGACGCCTACTACGAGCGCTGGGCACCCGACCTCCAAGGCGATCGTATCCACCGGTTCCTCGACCGTTGGCACATTGTCTTTCCGATCGCGCTCTTCGGAGTGCTTTACCTGGCAGGCGGCCTCTCCTGGCTCATCTGGGGCGGATTCGTCCGTTCGGTCCTCGTCCTGCACTCGACGTGGCTGGTGAACTCCGCGACCCACGTCTGGGGCTATCGCTCACACGAGACCCGCGACAATTCGACGAACCTATGGTGGGTCGCCATCATCACATACGGTGAAGGTTGGCACAACAACCATCACGCTTTCCAAACCTCCGCCCGTCATGGTCTCGCCTGGTGGGAAATCGACATGACCTACCTCGCGATCAAGGCCATGTCGCTCGTCGGAATGGCCTACAATATCAAGCTGCCGAAGATCGTCGCCGCGAGCCCCGTCATCGTCCCGCGCTTCCAGGAAGCCACCAGCGACGTCCTCGCCAAGGTCGCGGAAGCCTACCCGCGACCCGACACCGAGTCCGACCTCGTCTCTTCCCTCGCTCGCTAACCCGCCACACCGCGATCGGGAGCCGAAACTCACTCTTCGGCTCCCCTTTTTTCCTACACCGTCGCAAGTCAACCAGTTTGACGTTGCAGACGATTAAAAAACCCGCATGATGGATTCTGTTGCGGCCCTAGCTCAATGGTAGAGCAGGGGACTCATCGTTGCTTAAACAATGGTGGCGCCGAGGGGCAACCCCCGAGCGCGAACCGGGTGAATTGCGGGAAACCTAAACCTCTCAGACGTTTACGCCCGAAAGGCAAGGCAATCCGCAGCCAACCCTGGCAGGGCTTTGGTTGCCAGGTCGGTTCAGAGACTAGCGGGGTGAGTCCCAACAATAACCCTCGCCGAACGAGCGCCCGGCCTCCTGTCTACTCGCGGCTCGGCCGTGCAGG
>JAJYDB010000008.1 GCA_021777845.1 Planctomycetota bacterium | reverse complement strand
CCGGGGATCGGGAAATATCCCGACGGCTGGCGGTAACTGTGTACACCTTTGAGACTTGCGACGTCGTGATTGAAGGCGTAGGCACCGCAGCTTCCCGAGTTGAGCAGCACCCAAAGGAAGCGTCCTTCGTGCCGAGCGCCCCAACGGACGTCGTGAAACATGACCGCGCCGGGCAGCCCCTTTGCTTCGAGCACGCGTTTCATCAGCTCCATCGGCACAAGGTTGCCCTGGTCGGCCTCGGTGCTCGTGATCAAAGCGTGACCGGTCGACTCGGGCCGCGCGTGCGAATTTAAAAGACCCTCGGCAAAGTCGCTCGGCGGGAGCAGCTTTAAAAGGCCGAGTTGGTACTGCCAACCCAAGCAGTCGGCCCGGAATTCGTCGACGAGGTCGAGCACGGTCAGATACATTTTGAGCTGCGACTTCGTCGACTCGGGAGTGAAATCCTCGGCGTCTGGCGCGCCCCAGTGGAACGTCGCGCCGCGGTCGTTCACGAATTTGAAGGCGTCTTCAACCCGCTTGGGCAACACCGCCGCGCTGCGCTCGAGCAGCCACGTCTGGTCGACTTTGTGCTCGCTAAAGCCGATTTTGGCGAGCACGCGCGGCCCAAAGTAGCCGTTGATCATGCCCATCGAGGTATCGCCGAGCATCAGCGCGAGAATCCTGCGCTGCTTAATTTGGTCGTAAATTTGACCCGCTAGCGCGACCGCCTCGGCTGAAACGACGCCGGCGGCGCGAATTTCGGAGTCGTCGTAGACGATTTGGCCCGACGAGCACCAGGCGTCGAGCCGCTCCATGAAAGCCGCGTCATGTGTCCAGTCGGGGGCCTCGGTCCAGACGCGCGACGCCCGTCGACCGACGCTTTCGAGCGACGCCGCCGTGTTCAAGAGCGCGACCAGTCCCGGCCAGGTGCCCGAAAAGTTCGACGCGAGCAGCAGCGGGTTGTCCTTGCCCACCACGCCGTCGACCGTGTGCGGCGCGTACGTCCAGTGCACGAAGACGCCGACCATTGGATCGTCAATCGGGCCTAATTTGGCGATTGCTTCGTCGGGACGGGTAAGGCAGCCGTCGATGAGGTACGGCGCGCGGCCGAGTTTTTTGAGCGCGGCGACGAGCTGCGCGATCGTCGCCCGCGCCTGCGGCTCGGCCCATTCATTCGGCTTCGATCGATAATCGCCCGGCCAGAAAATCGCGACCTTTTTTGACATTGCGCACCTGCCCGTCGCTTAATTCCGTGGTGAGAGGAAACCGCGTTCGCGACAGCTTACTCGATGCGAGGGGTCTTCGCCAAAGCCTGCGCGGCGGAAGCGCGGACATCGGCGTTGGGGTCGCGTTGCTGGATCGTTTTGAGCTCGGAAACGAGGGCATCGGAAAGGTCCGCAGCCTTGCCGAGCGTGAAAACCGCCTCGCGACGGACTCGCGGGTCGGCGTCACGCAGGCGTTTCGCGAGCGCGGCGCGCGTCGAAGCGGCGAGTTCACCCGCGTTCCCGATTTTTCGGACGGCCTCGCGACGTTTCGAGGCGTCCGGGTCGTCGAGCCGACGAATCCAAGAATCCAGATCTCGGCCGCCCACGAGCATCGGGCCGGCCGGCTCGTCGCGACAACCCGCCGCAATCAGCACCCCAAACAAGAGACCCGCCCGCCATATTAACTTGCGACTCATTTTTATTCCTTCTTAATTACGCTGACAATGCGGAGTCCTCAATAGCCGTCTCCGTCGACGACTTCGCCGCCATCGCGGGTGCCGAGCGCTTGGAATACGAGGCTCGCGGGGGCGTAGCGGGTGGAGCCGTCGGGGTTGACGCCGAGGTCGCCGCGGATGCTCCTGAGAAAGTGAACCGAGCCGTCGGCGAAGAGCAGATTCGCGCCGCCGGGGTGGTTGCTCGAGACGTCGTCGAGGCCGGCGTCGGTATCGGAGTCGGGATTGATCAGGTGGCAATGTTGCAGGACGAGACAGGGGGCGTCGTAAGCGGCATTAAGTGAACCAGGACAAGGGTTTGAGGCACCACGGGCGGCGGTTCCACCGGGGACCGCGCCCACCCAGGTTCCCTTCACGTTCGACCAGGCGCGTTCGCCGACGAGGATTGTTTGGCTGCTGCCGTCTGTGATCGCGGCGAGGCGTACGGCGCTGTCGCGGAAGAACACGCCGCGGCCGAGGCCGTCGTTGTCGACGCCGGTTGCGACGTCGGTTTCGTCGCCCCCGACGCAGAGCGCGTAGGAGCTGGGCGCGACGGTCGCCGGCGGGTAGCCAAAGGGGTCGTCGACATGGAAAACGCCGTCGACCGGGCGATCCGAAGGACATAAATAGGCGTTCATCCGTGCGACAACCGCCGTCGTGTTTCGCAGGTCGGCGACTGAGAAGGCGAAGTTGATCGCGTAAAAAAGCGGAGCTTGATCCAATTGAGGCAAGATCATTGTCGACGCGCTCCAGCCGGGAAAGGTGTCGGTCGCGCCGTCGTAAAAGCGTGCATAGGCAACGTAGCCTGAAGGGAAGACTTGCATTGCGTCATGATAGGCGTGCAGTGCGAGGCCGAGTTGCTTGAGGTTGTTGACGCACTGAAGTCGCCGCGAAGCTTCGCGCGCGGCTTGCACCGCGGGGAGCAGCAGAGCGACCAAGACGGCGAGGATGCCGATCACCACCAACAACTCAATGAGCGTGAAGCCGCGGCGGAGGGAATTTGAACGCATGGGGCAGTCCCTAGGAATTCGAGGTCGGCGGCGACGCGAGCCGCCACTATTGATATTGAGACTCAATCTCAATAGTGAACCGAGAGCCGGCTTGGATGTCAAGCGGGTTGGTGGGGCGGATTTCGTTGCGTCGGTCGAGTGGGGCGCGAAGGAGGGTGGAGTGGGTGCGAGGGAGCGCGGGATGCGCTCCGTGGAAGTTGTTGGAAGAATGGGGTTTAGGGTTGATTCGCGCGTTTTTTGGAGACGCGGCGGGCGAAGCGGTCGACGTCGATGACGCGGCGTTTGTGGATACCGCGGGCGAGGGTTTCGAGGTCGTCGCGGGCTTCAACTTGGAAGGTGACGACGTTGCCTTCGACGTGGATGACGCGTGCCTTGCAGACAACTTGGGCGCCTTCGGGGGCTGGGGCAAGGTGTTCGACTTCGATGTAAGCGCCGACGCTGCGTTCGTGGGATTCGAGGCAGGGTTCGATGGCCTTGCGGGCGGCGAATTCGAGGTGTTGGATGAGCCAGGGGGTGGCGAGGACGGCGGGCATGCGGTCGTCGGCGAAGCGGATGCGGTTTTCGGGTCCGACGACGATATGTTCCTCGGCGGCGAGACCGACTTTCGGGGTCGACTTCATGGTGAAACTCCTCGATGCGTCGGCGCGGTGCCGGCGGGGATCGTGCGAGGTCGGCGGACGCGGCTTGACCGGCACGTCGCGCGTGTCGATAATCGAGCATATCAGAAGTCCGCGACGAAACGGCTGTTCCCCCGTCGTCCGCGCGGTCCACGACTCGATTATAGACGACGTCGGGGGGCGTGCATCCGTCCGGTTGGCGCGCTTCGATGTCCGAACGGCTTTATAGCGAAGGGAATGCGACATGGCAGCGGCGTCGCTCGCGGGCAAGCCCCGAAAAGTCATCCCGAAGATTTTGGCGGTGATTCACGCCGACGGCTGCACCGGCTGCGAGGCGTGCATTGAGGTTTGCCCGGTCGACTGCATCTACAAGGTGCCCGGCGAGGAGCACGCCTGTTTGCAAACTTGGTGCGATGTCGACCTCGACCGTTGCATTGGTTGCAAGCACTGCGCGCAGGTGTGCCCTTGGGATGCGATCGACATGGTGGACACGCTGGACGTCGCGTACCACGTGGCGTTCAAGGGGGGCCCGCCCGCTTACGTCGAGCAGACGTGGGAAGAGAAGGTCGACGCGGCGCATAGGAACGCCGAGGGATTGGTCGCGAAGAAGAAATAAGCGGCCGGCGTCGCGGCCCGTTTTGGGCCGAATTTGTCCTGAAATTTGACGCGAGCCGACGGGTCGCGAATTGCGGCGTCGGCATTGCGGTTTCGCCCGAACGATCGCCCGCCCCGGCGCGTCGCGCTGATTGACAACCATGAGGGTCTCTTGAGATGACACGATATCTGGGATTGCCGGCCGCGACGTTGTTGGCGGCGGCGGTGTGCGGTTGCGGAGGGTCGGGCGTCGAGGATCGTCCGGCGGGCGCGGAGGCGGCGCGCGCGGGGGAGACGTCGGCGGTCGGCGGCTCCGACTCGGGCCGCGAGCCGGTCGCGACGCTTTTGAACGCGCGCGTGGTGCGGACCTCGGCGAGCACCGAGGCCGGCCAGAAGGTTGATCCGTCGAAGAATCAAGGTTCGGAAAAGAGCGAGTTGAAGCGGAAACACGACGGCTCCGGCCCCGACCCCGGCGACTTTTATTGGCAGCCCTCGGACGCCTCGAAGATTCACGACGAGCCGCTGGCGGTGAAGGTGCCGGCCGGGTTGCAGCCGCTGATCGAGAACGTGAGCGTGCCCGCGGCGAACCCGATCACGAAGGGTAAGGTCGAGTTGGGCAAGATGCTCTACTTCGACGCGCGGATTTCGAAAGACACGACGGTGAGCTGCGCGACGTGCCACGACCCCGCGAAGGCTTGGACCGACAACATGCCGACGTCGACCGGGATCGACGGTCAGCGCGGCGGTCGGAGCGCTCCGACGGTTTTGAACACGACTTACGGTCGTACGATGTTCTGGGACGGCCGCGCTCCGTCGCTGGAGGGGCAGGCGCAAGGGCCGCCGCGGAATCCGATCGAGATGGGCGACCAGACGTTCGAGGAGATTGTCGGCCGGCTGCGGAAGATTCCGGCGTATCAAGAGATGTTCGCGAAGGTGTTCGGGACCGAGGTGACGCTCGACGGGATCGCGAAGGCGATCGCGGCCTTCGAGCGGGCGACGGCGTTGAGCGGCAACTCGAAGTACGATAAATACACGGCCGGCGACCCGAAGGCGTTGTCCGACTCCGAGAAGCGCGGGATGGTGCTGTTTGGGCTGCGGCTCGACCAAGACGACGACTTCAAGACCGACGTGGTGTTGAAGAAGGCCGACTGCACCTCGTGCCACGCGGGGTTCAACTTTACCGACGAGCAGTTTCACAACCTGGGCATCGGCTGGGACGCGGACAAGAAGATGTTCGCCGACCTGGGCCGCTGGGCCGCGACGCCGATCGGCGCGAAGAATCCGGCCGACCGGGGGGCGTTCAAGACGCCGACCGTGCGCGACGTCGCGCGGACCGCTCCGTATATGCACGACGGCAGCCTGAAGACGCTGGAAGAGGTCGTCGAGCACTATAACAAGGGGGGGCACCCGAATCCGTCGCTCGACAAGGATATTCGCAAGCTTGGTTTGACCGAGCAGGAGAAGGCCGACGTCGTCGCGTTTATGAAGGCGTTGACGGGCGACGTGATTAAGGTCGAGCTGCCGAAGCTGCCGCCGGGGCCTGACGGCTCCGCTCCGAACCCGGTGGACGCGCTGTCCGCGCCGGGAGCGAAGGCCGCGTTCAGAGGTCAGCACGCGCTCTTGCAATTCTGATCGTCCTCGTCGACGACGCACGCGACGAACAACGACGCCGACCTTCCGCGCGGAGGGTGGGCGTCGTTTATTTTTTGAGCTTTTTCGCGTAGCGACGGACGAGCTCTTGGAGTTCGGGCTCGTCGCGGATCGGGTCCAAGTCCTCGTCGTTAACGAGCAGGCGGGCGTCGTTTTCCTTGTCAAACATGCCGGCGCGAGCGACTCTGGAGAGGCATTCGAGCGCGGTAGCGGCGTGTTCGGCGATGAGGCGGAGACGCTGGTCGGGGGCGATTCTGTCGTCCGCGCGGAGGACTTTGACGAATCTCGCTTGCAGACAGGATGCGTTATAAATGAGATTAACGTCGGTTGCTTGAGTGATGCGGAGGGCGTCGTACTCGTTCTCGGCGTCGTCGTAACGTTTCAACTGGAGACTGTTCAACGCGAGCCAGAGTTGGTTGAGTGTATGTTGCCTATCCTTCCCGTAGGCGGCGACGACCTCGATATCGCGACGGGCGTCCGCGGGACGACGCAACGACTCGAGGGTCTGCGCCCGCGCGCCGTGCGCGTTATAGCGGTTGAAGGCGAGGTTTGCGTCCTCGGGTCGGATCGTGAGCGCGGTTTCGATGGCTTCGACGGCGCGATCGTTGTAGGGAAGGGCGGCGGCAGGGCCGTCGAGCGCGCGGACCGTGTTCGAGAGGTTGACGCAGATCGAGGCGAGCGCGTTCAAGGCGCGGACCCGCGGGGCGGGTTCCTTGGGGAGCTTGATGAGTGCGAGGGCGCGTTCCAGGGCGGCCCGCGCCTCGCGCATTCGTCCGAGGCGAGTTTCGTTGAGGGCGAAGTTCTGAAGGCATTCAGCGAGTGGGATCGGGTCGTCGGCGTCGCCGAGAGGGTCGCCCGCGAGTGCCTCGCGGATTTCGACGGCGCGTCGATAGGCGTCGGCGGCCGCGTCGAACCGGCCGATGTCGGCGAGGTGCGTGGCATATTGGTTGAAAGCGCCGGCCAAGCCGCGTCGCTCGGCGGGCAGACGCGGATGCCGTTTCGCGAGTTCCTCGCGGATCGCGACCGAGCGGCGCGAGAAGTCGATCGCCTGTTCGCGGAGCCGGCGTGCTTCCTTCGGGTCGGCGGCGAAGGCGGCGAAGCCGGAGTTCACGGTCGCGAGCGTGGTGAGGCACTCGGAAAGCCGGAACAGCGCCGCGTCGTCGCCTTTCTTCAGCGAGCCGGCTTCGAGAATCCCCAGCGCGCGGCGTAGGAGCGTGTCGGCCTCGCGGTTTTCGTCGTAGCGCATCAGCACCAGGCCGCGGTCGTAGAGTGCGATGCCGAGGGGATAGTTGAACCGCTCGGGTTCGCGCTTGGCGTTTTCCTCGTAGAGGTCGAGCGACTTCGCGAACATCGCGTCCCCCTCCCGCCGCCGGCCGATTTCGTCGAGGGATTGCGCCAACTCGAGCGCGGTCCCGGCGAGCTGAGCGACAACCTCGGGGTCGTTGTGGTCGCGCGTCTCCCAGAAGGCGAGGCATTCCTCGAGCAGCGCGATCGTTTCGGTCGTGCCGCGGGCGTCCGCGAGCAGTCCGAGAGTCGCGACCCGATCGACGTGGACGGGGTTGTCGGGCGTGGCGTCCGCGCGGAGGCTGTTCTGGATCGCGAGTGCGCTCTTGTAGTGTTCTTTGGCTTGCGTCCGGTCGCCCAACGCGGAGTATAGCTTGCCGAGCGCGACGTCGGTGAGCGCCACCTCGCGGAGAACCTCCGGGTCGCGCTCGCCGCGACGTTTCAGAAGCTGCGCGAGCAGATCCTTCGCATCGTGAAGCAGCTTGCGGCGCACCTCCTCCATTTCGGGGACGTTCGAGAGCTGTTCGTCGGCGACGCGTCGGAGCATGGTGCGGATCGACTCGAAAGCGTCGCGGAAGTTCGCCTCGGCCTCGGTTCGTCGCGCTTCGGCGAGCGTGTGCGCGCGGCGAAGTCGGACGTTGTAGGCGAGACCGCCGACGATGAGCGTCGCGCACGCGAGCACGAACGCCGCGGCGAGCGCCGCCGGAAGCGGATGCCGCTTCGCCGTGAGCCAGGCTCGCTCCAAGGTCGCGACCGGCCGCGCCGTGATCGGCTCGCCCGCCTGAAATCGCCGCAAATCCTCGGCCAATTCGAGCGCGCTCGCATAGCGTCGCGACGGCTCGAGGCGGAGGCATTGCAGGCAGATCGTGACGAGGTCGCGCGGCAGATTCGCACGCAGACGCGACGGCGAGACGAGGTCGTGCGCGCGGACGAGCTCGATCGTCTCGAGCGCCGACGACCCGCGAAACGGCGGTCGGCCGACGAGCGACTCGTACAAGACGGCGCCGATCGCATAAATGTCGGCGGCCGGTCCGATGCGGATCCCGGAGCCGCCGGTCTGCTCGGGCGCCATGTACTCGGGCGTGCCCAGAATCGCGCCGGTCCAGGTTTGCGCCGCGGCGTCGGCCTCCTCGAGCCGCTTCGCGAGGCCGAAGTCGCTGATTTTGAGGGTTTCCCAACGGATCGGGCCGCCGTCGACGTCCGGACGGGGGATCAAGACGTTCGACGGCTTCAGGTCGCGATGGACGATCCCTTCGGCGTGCGCGGCCTGAATCGCGCGGGCCAGCACCTCGGCCAGCCGCGCCGCGGAATGCGACGTGAACGTCGAACCGCCGAGCGCGGCGGTCAGCGTCAAACCCGTCACCAGCTCCATCACGACGTAAGCCTGGCCGCCCGACTCGCCGACGTCGTACACCTGCACAATATTGGGATGTCGCAGACGCGCCGCCGACTCCGCCTCGATCTGAAAGCGTCGCCGCGCCTCGGGGTCGTCGGCGAGCCCCGGACGGAGCGTCTTGATCGCGACAAACCTATTTAAGCGCCTCTGGCGGGCCTTAAAAACGACTCCCATCCCGCCGCGACCGATGCGTTCAATCAGCTCGAAGCCGTCGATCACGGGCATCGCCGCGCCCGCCGCGACCGCCTCGCCGCCGAACGTCGACGGGATCTCCCCCGATCCCAAGGTCTTGCCCGCGTTGAGGTATTCCTCGTCCTGAGCCAGCTCGTCCTCGACCCGTTGCAGCCGCGCTTCGAGCTCGCCCGCCGCCGCCGGAAACCGCACGTGGTACTCGTCGCGACCGGGAGAATCGCCCCAGCGACGACGCACGCGGTATTCCTCCGCCGCGAGCGCCGCGCGCATCCACGGCGTCGAGTCAATCTCGGGCAAATCCGCGAGATAATGCTCGAGTTTCGGTCCGGGCTCGCCCTGGAAACCCCTGCGTTTCCAGCGAAATTCCAGGTCGACGCCGACCAAATGCTCGAGCAGCTGGGCACGCTCCGCCGCGTCCGCGACGTCGTCGAACGCGCGCAGCGCGGCGCGGATCGAAGGCTCGTCCCCGGCGCGCCAATCGCGCTCGAAGGCCTCGACCACGACGTCAAAGACGCTCTCCGCGCCCGCGCGGGCCTGCCGCGCCGCGGTCGAGTCGGCATCGCGCATGTCGTCCCGAACATTCATGAAGGCGGTTGCGAAGGTGCCGACGGATCAAGGTTCGCGAGCACATCCACGAAACGTTGCGACAGCACGACCTTGACGTCGTCAAGGTACTTCCGCACCGTGCGCTCGCTGAAATTCATTTCGCGCGCGATCTCCTCGAGCGTGCAATCTTGGAGCCGAAGCTCGAACGCGCGCCGCCGCGACGGATTGAGCGCCCGGCCCACCCACGCGATCTCCTCCGCGAGCGCCGCCGCGTCCTCAACCCCCAGCTCGCGGCCGGGTAGATCGCACCAGACGTCGCCCACATTCGACGACTCGTGCAGCTCCCGCGTCGGGCTCCGCTTCGCCGCGTTGTGATACGCGACTTGATTCAGCACCTTGTAATGCGTGAGCGCCGCCAGCACGCTCCACAAATCCCCCGATCGACGCAGCTTCAGAGCGCCGTCGCGCGCCATCCGAAAGACGCTCTGAAACACCGACTGCACCACGTCGTCGGCATCAAAGCGACGCTCGAACGACGGATGAAGCCGCACCGCCCCGAATCGTCGCACTCGATCCGCGAACCGCTCGAATAACTCGCGCGCCGCGATTTCGTCGCCGTCGCGCCAACGCTCGACAAGCGCGATCGTCTCCGACGGCGACGGCGGTTCGAAGCTGGAGTCCGCGCCGTCCGACACGTTCGCACGCCTCGCACCGTCACCACGTTCGACGCACCTCGCGGCACCCTCAAACCGCGATCGCAGGTCGATTGTACAACAAGTCCCGTTACGGATTACATCCTAAATATGCGACACATCTCGTCCGCCCGCAACGAAAAAAACCAACCGGCGCCGATCCGCGGCTGTCATGGTGAACGGACGCAACATTCGCGGCGTGCTCAACGCAACGACATCGCGTCGGCGCGGCCGGCGTCGGGGGCGATCTTGCGCACGAGCTGACCGCCGGCGACGTTCCAAATCAAGAGCGTGCCGTCGGCGCCCCCCGCGGCCAGAATCGAGCCGTTCCTCGAGACCGACGTGCAGAAGAGGAAGTCGGCCGCACCGCTGAAACTGCGCTCGATTGCGCCGTTGTCGACGTTCCAAAGCCGGACGAGCCGGTCGCCCGACGTCCCCGCGACCCGCGGTCCCCCCGCGACCCGACGCAACGACGTCACCTGCTTCCCCGCCGGCTGCAACGTCCGCAACTGCTCGCCCGCCGCGAAATCCCAGACCTTCACGACGTTGTCCGCGCCGCCGCTGAAGAGCTTCGCGCCGTCCTCGCTCCAATCCACCGCGAGCACGTGCCCCGTGTGCCCCTCGTAAACCCGCAGCTCGCGACCGCCCGGCACCCGCACCACCTTCAAGAAGCGATCGGCCGCGCCGCTCGCCAAAAATTGGCCGTCGGGACTAAACCGCAGCGCGAACACCGTGTCGGAATGGAGCGCGTCCCAAGTGTGCACGAGCATCCCCTTGCCGACCTCCCAGAGCTTGATTTGACCCGAGCGCGACGGCTCGCCGCCCCCCGCCGCGAGCAGCGTGCCGTCGGCGTTGAAGTCGAGCGCGAGCACCCGAAACGCGTGCGGGCCGAGCGTCGCGTGCAGGTTCCAGACCCCCTCGAACGACCATGCCTTGAGCGTACGGTCCGCCGAGGCCGTCACAATCGACGCTTCATCGCGAAACACGACCCTCTGCAACGGCTGGATCGGCCCGTTGTTCGGCGCGGAGTGTCCGAACGCGATCACCCCGTGCCCGTTCGACGCGTCCCAAATCTTCACGCCGCCCTGCGCGTCCGCCGCCGCGACCCGCGTCCCGCCCGGACTGAACGCGACCGACGCCACCGCCGCGCCCAACCCCGCGCCGCGCATCTCAAGCCGGCCCGTCGCCTTCATGCTCGACAAATCCACGCGCAAGACCCCGCCGCCGCCCGTCCCCGCAACCAACGTCCGCCCGCTCGGATCCACCGCAAGTGCCGACAACGCCGCGGTATCGAGCGCAACATCCGACGCCGCCGCTCCGCCCCAAACACCCGCGTCCATACGCTTCCAGACCCGCAAACGGCCGTCGTCGCCCGCGGCCAGCAACCGCGAACCGTCGGGCGTGACCGCAATCGCGCGCAACGGCCGCTCGCTCGCCTTCAAAACAACCGGCTCCGCGGGCTGCGCGGCGGCCTTCGGATCGGCTTTGGGATCAACCTTCACGAGGGCTTTCGAGGTCGTCGCGGTCCCCTTTGAAACGCCCGCCGCCACGGCGTTCGGGTCCCAGATCCGCACCGTCCCGTCAAGCGACGCCGACGCCAGTTTCAAACCCGCGCCCGCCGCGATCGGCAAAAACGCAAGGTCGACGATCCCGCCCGTATGCCCCTTCAACTCGCGCGCAACCTTGCCGTCGAGGAGCTTCACAAGCCGCACGACGTTGTCCGCGCCGCCGACCGCGAGCAGTGTTTCGTCGGGCGCGAGCGCCAGGGCGTGAATCGGACCGAACGGCCCGTCGATCCGACGCGTCTCCTTGCCGTCGTCGAGATTCCAAACGCGGATCGACCGATCGAGCCCCGCGCTGTACGCCGTCTTGCGGTCGCGCGCGACGACCTCGGCCTTCACCTGGTCGGCGTGACCGTTCAGCGTCTTCGACAACCCACCCGTCGGCGCGTTCCAGACGGTCACGATCTCGTAGCTGCCCGCCGCCAGCCTTCGACCGTCGGGGCTGTAGCGCAGCGACTGAATCAAATCTTGGTGCCCGCCCAGGTTGATGATCGGCATCCCTGAGGCGACGTCGTAAACCTGCACCACGTTCGCGCGGCCGACCGCGACCCGCGCGCCGTCTTCGGTCAGGTCGACGGCGTTGATCGGCCGGACCCCCGCCGGCAACGCGCCGAGCACGACCTTGTTCGCCTCGACGCCGTTCTCCGAGCTGTCGTCGCGCGCCCCCGCGTCGATCCAGAGCTTCAAGATCCCCAACTCCGCGGGTGTGAGCGCCTCGGCGCCCTTCTTGTCCTTCGGCGGCATCACCGGCTCGACGCGATGCGACGCCATCTGGAACAGCAGGCTCGCGTCGGCCTGCCCCGGCTTCAGCGCCGGGCCTCGCTTGCCCCCCTTCAGCATCCCCGCGACCGTCTCGAGCACCAGCCGGCTCTCGGCCAGGCCCGTGTTGTGGCACCCGACGCACTTGCCGTCGAGAATGTCGACGACCTCCTTCGCGTAACTTACCGGCTGCGTCCTCGACGGCGTTTGCACCGCGATCGGCGTCGTGCCGGCCGCCGCGACGCCGCTCAAAATCGACGCCGCCACGAGCGCGGCCAAACCTCGCAGGACTCGCATCGTCACCCCCAACACCGGCTCTCGTCGATCAACGCCCGAACTCGTTCTCAACCGCACGTCTTAGCGCACCTGGATCGTCAACGCGTTCGAAGGCTCGCTGACGTTGAACGTCGGCTTGTCCTTCGCCGCGGGGTCGACGCTGAATCGGACCGGCGCGTTGCCGCGGAGGACGAACGAGTACAGCCCGGCGGGCGTGTTCGGGTTCACCTTGAACCGCAGCACGCCCGACGTCTTACCCGCCGCGACGTCGATCGTCGCCGCCTCGCTCGCGAAGTTCGCCGGGAAGTCGCCGACAACCTGAACGGCGGCGTCAAAACCCGGCAGACGCTCGACTTCGACCCGCGCCTCCACCGCTTCGCCCTTCGCGGCCGACAGGATCGACGGAGCCGCCGTCACGCGGTACGCGGCGATCGGCCGGACCGCCAGCATCAGGCCGCGATCGACCCGCACGGCGCCCGGCTGATTGTTCACGCTCGGAGACGTCAGCCCCGCAGGCACCGCCTCGCGTTCGATTTCGGACGCCGCGCGCGCCCCGCCGCGCTGAAAGTCGAGCGTCTCCTTGCGGTCGGAGGCCAGCTCGCGACCCCACACCCGAAACGGCCCGACCAGCGGCGGCGCCCCGGCGTCGGCCGACAACACCAGCGTCGCGCGGGTCTGATTCGCCGCGATCACGACCGGCTCCGACCGCACGCCCGGCGGCAGGTCAACCGCCTCGACGCGAATCGGTCGCGCGTGCCCGTCGATCCGCCGCGCAATCACGGTCATCCCCGCGCGGCCCCCCGCGCCGACCACGATCCCCTCGGGCAAAGTCACGTTCGTCGGCGTCGCGAACAGGTCGAAATCAGGCTTTTCGCGACGGATTCGCAAGCGATAAAAGAGACGCGGGTCGCCGCGCTGCGAGCTGTAAAGATCGCTCGCGACAACCTGATAAACGCCGTCGTCGGACACCACCCAGCGCAGACCGGCGTCGACCGAGCTTTGATTGAAGTTCGGCGTGCCCGCGGGGTCGGGCGCGTCCTCGGCGCTCGCGACTTCGTGACGCGTGCCGTCGGCATCCACCCGCTCGACCGTGAACACCGGGTCCGCCGCCGAGCCAAGCCGTTCCGCCTCTGCCTCGACCCGCCAGACCTCGCCTTTTTTAGCGGCGAAGCGATACGCGTCGACGTCCCCCGGCACCCCGAACGACCCCGAGATCTCGCACGGCGGCACGACCGCCTGCGCGCCCGGCGCGTCGTTCGGCTCGCGCTCGACGACCACGGCGTCGCGCGCGACCGCAACGAACAGCGCATTGCTCGCGCGGCCGTCCTTGACGAAGGCATAGGGAAAACCGCGTCGCGACGACTCCGACGCGGGCACGAGCAACGCGCCGGCACCCGTCGCGGCCCAACCCCCCGCGGCCGCGGGCACGTCGATCGTCACCGTCAGCGTCTCGAGCAGCGAACCCTTCCTCGACGACTCCGCCGCCGACGTAAGTCCCCGTCCCATCAGGGTAAACGTCGTGCGCGCTCCCGGTGCCGCCGACACCGGCACGAGCGCGTCGAGCATCGGCCGATCGGTCAGCTCGAGCCGATACACGTGCTCCGGCGAACCGCCGAACACGACGTCGCGGACCTTCACCACGTAGCGGCCGTCCGCAGGCGGCACAACGTCCAGGAACGGGTCGCCGCCGTGGTCGTCGCGACTTTCGGCCAGCTCCACATTCCCCGGCCCATACAGTCGGATCGTCGCGTCCAGCCGACTCTCCAGCCGCGCGGCCGTCAGGTCGATCCGCACCCGCCGCCCTTTTTTACCCTCGAACGCATAACAATCGACGTCCGGCGACGCCGCGATCTCGCCGTTCACCACGCGATTGAACGCCAGCGAAGTTGCCTGATCAGGCGTATCGTTCGGCTCGACCTCGTTCGACTCCGGGCTGTCGCCGACGACGAACACGCGCGGGTTGCTCACCCCCAGCGGGCCGATCGCGCGGACGTCGTGAGGGCCCGCCGGCACCGTCGTCGCCGCGACCACGCGAAAGCTCGTCCCCTTGAGGTGGAACGCACGCAGCCCCGGATGATCGAACCAGAGCCCGCTCACCCCGCCGACCTCTGTCCCGCGGACGTTCACCACCACCGACTCGCCGCGCTCCACCCCTGCCGGAAACACGCTCTGAAGCCGCGTCGTCGGCAACTGCGCCCGCGCGACGGAGGCGTCGCAAACCAGAGCAATCACGCTCGCGGACAGGACAAATCGTAAACGGGAGGTCATCTGGCGGATCCTCCGGCGTGCGGGGGGAGGGAGGGTCGGGCGGGATCGCGGGTGCGTCAGCTCGCGCGCCAAACGGCACGACCCGTCAGGCCCAGGCGGGGCGAAGCCGCGGATTCTTCAACAAAAGTTTACGGGATTTGCCCGCGGGATGCAAGCACCCCGGTCGTTCGCGCATGCACGCAGCGGCCGCTCGTTCGGTCGGTCGACGCCTCCCCAATTTACCCCGTCAGGTCGTCGATCGGCCGTCCGACGTTCAGGACTGCCATCGGTCGGCCCGCTTCGTTGAAGAACTGACGACGCGGGTCGATGCCAAGCACGTGATAAACGGTCTGGAGCATGTCCTCGGGACCAAGCGGATGATCGACGGGGTACTCGCCCTTGCGTGTTGTGGCTCCGACGGCGCGGCCCATGTTCAGTCCGCCGCCGGCGACGAGCGCGCTCATCGCGCCCGGCCAGTGGTCGCGGCCCGATGTCCCGTTCACCCGCGGCGTCCGGCCGAACTCGCCCCAAACCAGCAGCATGACCCGCTCCGCAAGCCCGCGCTCGTGCAAATCCTCGACCAGAGACGCCACCGCCGCGTCGAGTTCCGGCAACATCCGCCGACAATTTTGGAACACCTGCGCGTGGTGATCCCAGTTCCCCTCTCGGATTGTCACGAACGTCACACCCGCCTCGACCAGCCGCCTCGCGAGCAAGCACGATTGTCCGACGCGGCTGTCGCCGTAGCGCGCCCGCACCCGCGCCTGTTCCTGCGTGAGGTCAAACGCACGCCGAGCCGCCGGACCAGTGATCATCGCGTACGCCTCGCGCGTGAAGTGGTCCATCCCTTCCATCACGCCCCCCGCGTCGCGCGCGCGCTCGATGCGGTCGAGCTTCGACAACAGCGCACGGCGATCCTCGACGCGGTCGAACGTCAATCCGCCCGGCAGCTCGATGTTCCTCGGCTTCGCCGCCGCGCGCGGGTCGCCCGCAACCTCGAACGGGTTGGATCCAGGCCCCAGATAGCTCGCGTTCGCGAACTGCTGCGCGCCGTTGAGCGAGACGTAAGGCGGCAGCCCCGGCGCGTTCGCGCCCCGCAATTTCGCCGCGATCGAACCCACGCTCGGACGCGTGTTCGCGCTCTGACCGGGGTCGGTCGCGGGGAAGCCCGTCATCACCCAGTGCATCCCCGCGTTGTGGTCCGACGTCGTGTGACGCAGACTCCGCACCACCGCGAGCTTGTCCATGATTTTCGCTTGCCGCGGCATCATCTCGCTTAAATAAACGCCAGGCGTGTTGGTCGGAATCGCCGCGAACTCGCCGCGAAACTCGCGCGGCGCATCGGGCTTGGGGTCGTAGGTGTCGATGTGGCTCGGGCCGCCCCCGAGCACGATCTGGATCACCGCCGTGTCCGACCCCGCGCCGCGCCCCGCCTCCTCCGCGCCGTCCGCCCGCAACCGCAGTACGTCGGCGAGCGTCAGGCCGCCCAGAGTCAGGGCGCCGACCCGCATAAAGCTCCGCCGCGTCGCGCGAGCGCGCGTCTCGTTACGCCCCCCCTTGATTTCGAGCATCGCAGCCTCCTCAAAATCGAACGCAACCCACGCGACCGCCGCCGACCGAAGTCAATGATTGAACATAAACTCTTTCGAGTTGATCAACACCCACATCAGGTCTTCGTACCCTTGCTTGATTTGCTTCGCGGCGCGTTTGCGCTCGAGGTGTTCGAGGCAGACGTCGCGTTCGCGCGCGCTCGGCGGCCGCGCGCAGCAGAGCCGATAGAGTTCGTCGACATGCGCCGCGGCGCCCGCCGGGTCGCGGGCCCAGCGCTCGACGCGCGTGTTCGGGCCGGCGAGTTTGTTCTGGATTTCGGGCGAATTGAGCAACATCAGGCTCTGCGCGAGGTTCGCCTCGGGGTTTCGTTCGCATTCGCAGACGCTCTGCCGTTTCGGCCTGCCGAAGACGTCGAGGAAGTACGATGCGACGCCGTCGTCGGGCAACTGCGCTGCGCGAAAGCCGCGCGGCACGCCGTTGAACGGCTCGCGCGACCCGACCACCTGATTGATCGCGTCGAGCAGCACCTCCGCCGAGAGCCGCCGCGGGTAATAACGCGCGAAGTTGCGACGATCGCCGCCGTTCCACGCGTTCGGCAGACTCGAGCGGTCGTACGCGCGGCTCGTCGCGATCCGCCGCGCCAGCGCCTTCAAATCAAAACCCGACGCCGCGAAGTCGCGCGCCAAAAAGGCGAGCAGCTCGGGATTCGAAGCCGGGTTCGTGACCCGCAGGTCGTCCTCAGGCTCGACCAACCCGCGTCCGAAAAAGTGCTTCCAATAGCGATTCACGAGCGCCGGCGCGAAAAACGGGTTGTCGGGGCGTCCCAGCCAGGCCGCCAGCGCGCGACGCGGGTCGTCCGTCCGCCTTGATGCTCCCGAAGCCGCAATCACTTCGCCTCCGAGCAGCTTCGGCGGATACGCAACCCCCGTCAACGGGTCGCGCGCATAGCCCGCGGTCGAGACGTCGGCGCGCACGTACACGATCGGGTCCAGAGGCCGCCCGCTCGCCTTCGACGTCATCCGACTGAAAATCGACGCGAAACCGTAATAGTCCGACGTGCTCCAGCGCTCGTACGGGTGATGATGGCAACGCGCGCACTGCACCCGCAGACCAAGAAACAACTGCGCCGTATCGTCGACCCGCTCTTCGAGCGTGCTCACTTGCCGATACCAACCGAGTACGGGATTCTCGGCCGGGTCGCCCTGCGCGGTGAGGATTTCGGCGACAAAGCGGTCGTACGGCTTATTCTCGGCGATCGACTGCACGACCCAATCATGAAACGCGAACGTCCCCGCCTGCGAAAGTTGGCCCAGCCCGCGCTTGTTTTTCAGGATCGCCGACCACTTGAGCGCGAAAAACTCGGCGTACTCGGGCGATTCGAGCTGCTCCTCAACCCAACGCGCGCGTTTGTCGGGGTCGGTGCTCGCGACGAACGCCGCCGCCTGATCGGGGTCCGGCAAAACGCCCCGCAGGTCGAGCGACGACCGCCGCGCGAATTCATCGTCGGTGCACGGCCCGCTGGGAGGCAGCCCGAGCGTGCGCAGACGCTTGAAAATCAGGCGGTCGATCGGGTTGTCCGACGCCGGCTCGGTCCAATCGGGCACGCGCTCGCCCAGCGGCACCGTCACCCGCGCGACCGCAACCTCGCCGCCAAACCGCGCCGTCAGCGCCGCCGTCCCGACGCCGTCGCGCGCCTCGACCCGCGCTTCGTCGTCGATCGTCGCCAGGTCCTCCGCGTTCGACTGATACTGCGCCAGATGCGTCACGTCGAGCGCCGCCCCGTCGCTGTAATGCGCCGTCACCCGCAACTGGCGTCCGCTCCGCCGCGGCATCACTCGGTCGAGCGGAGTGACCTCGATCCGCTCCAGACGCGCGGGCGTCGGCGACGACGGACGCAGCCCCTGCGCCACCCAACGCTCAATCGTCCGAAACGACGGCGAGCCGACCTCAAACCTCTTGCCGCCCCCGTGCGGGACCCGCGCCGTCGCCTTTAAAAGCACCAGGCTCGACGCCGGCGCCGCCGGAAACACCCGCCGGCCGCGCCCGTCGCGCGTCAAACTTTCGAGGTCGAACCCCGCGTCGAAGCCGAGCAAGCTCAGACGGAACCCATTCTGACCACTCGCTTTACCGTGACACGCCCCGGCGTTGCAACCGAGCTTCGTGAAGATCGGCACGACTTCGGTCGCGAAGTCGACGACGCGCGCGTCCTCGTGATCGGCGCACCTGACCTCGACGCGCGCCGACAGCTCGCCGAGGCGCGCTTCGACCACGGTCGAACCGTCGGCCGAAGCGTCGACCCGTCCCCCAGCCGCAACTTTCGCGATCGCGACGTCGCGCACCGACCACCGCACGCGCGCGTCGCGCGTCAGGTCAACTTCCTCGCCCAACGCGGTCGTTCCCGTCAACACAAGCTGCGCCCGGCCGTCCGACCCGCGCAACAACACCCGCCCTGGATCGATCGACAGCGCCGATACCCGCGGCGACCCCCCCGCGCGCACACCAACGCCCGACCCGACGTCCTCCGCCGCGAACGCCGACGACGTCCCGACCAAAATACACGCGGCGCGGAGCCATCTCGACATTTGCACGGGACGTCCTCCTGACCGAACGATCCCGAAACCACCGCGAAGATTGCGACTGCTTGAGACAGATGTCTTACCTAGTTTGCCGTCCGCCCCGTCGCATGACAAGAGACTTATCGGCGATTCGACGAAAGAATTCGACGCTGCTCAAAATCGCAACGCGCGCCCAAACCCCGCCACGCGACAAATTGGCCGGCGTCCTATAATGTGGGAGCGAGCGAACACCGACGCCGCGCACTCGCACGCGGGCGCCGTTCGATCCGCTCCGACATTTTTGAATCGCGTGACCGGGAGCCGCCGATGCCGCGTCAGTTCTCCGAGATCGAAGAGGCGCTCGAAGCGCTCGCCGCGGGCCGCATCGTGATCGTCGTCGACGACGAGGATCGCGAAAATGAAGGCGACTTCGTCGCCGCCGCCGACCGCGTCACCCCCGAAGTCGTCGAGTTCATGATCACCCACGGCCGCGGCCAACTCTGCATGCCAATCATGCCCGAACTCGCCGCCAAGCTCGACCTCAATCCGATGGTCGAACGCAATACCGCCCCACACCGCACCCCTTTCACGGTGCCGGTCGACCACTTCTCGTGTCGGACCGGAATCAGCGCCGAGGAACGCGCCCGCACGATCCACGCCGTCATCAACCCCGCCACCCGCCCCGTCGACCTGGTTCGCCCCGGACACCTGTTCCCACTCGTCGCCAAAGAAGGCGGAGTCCTCCGCCGCGCGGGACACACCGAAGCCACCGTCGACCTCGCACGTCTCGCCGGACTCACCCCCGCCGGCGTCCTTTGTGAAATCCTCGACGGCATTCACGTCGCGGGCCGCGAAAAACTGCACGAACTCGCGAAACAATTCGACCTGCCGATCGTCTCGATCGAAAAACTCATCCACTACCGACGCCGTCGCGAAAAGCTCGTCACGCGCCTCGCCGAGGCCGAAATGCCCACGCGCTACGGCCGCGGCCGGATTATCGGTTACAGCGTCAAGCACGAGCCCGAAAACAACCCGATCGTCTTCGCGATGGGCGACCTCGCCACCGCCGCGGCGCCGCTCGTCCGCATCCACTCGTCGTGTTTCACCGGCGACCTCCTCGATTCGCTCCGCTGCGACTGCGGCGACCAACTCCACATGGCACTCGCCATGATCGGCGCCGAAGGGGTCGGCGCGCTGCTTTACCTACCGCAAGAAGGACGCGGCATCGGCTTAATCGAGAAGCTTCGCGCCTATGAACTCCAGGATCAAGGCCTCGATACCGTCGACGCCAACCTCGCCCTCGGCTTCCAGGCCGACCAACGCGACTACGGCGTCGGCCTCCAGATCCTCCAGGATCTCGGCCTGACCAAGGTCCGTCTGCTCACGAACAACCCCAAGAAAATCGACGCCTTCGTCATCCAAGGCCACGGCCTCGAAGTCGTCGACCAGGTCCCGATCGTCGCCCCCGAAGAACCCGACCGACGCCGCTACCTCGACGCCAAACGCGACCGACTCGGCCACCGACTGCCGCAATTCGACGACGGCTGCGAGCCTCGCGAACCTGCCGTCTCCCGGGGTGCGGACTAGCCGTCGTGCCCGCCGCGCGATAACTTCAAAATGCCGACGGCACGGCCGACGCATCCGCCAAGCTTCCACGCGGCGGCTCGGCCTTCAACCTCATTCCTAGGACGCTCCACGATGTCGCCTCTCTCGCGCCGCGTCTGCACCCTCGGTTGGATCGCCGTCGCCGCCCTCGCTCCAGCCCGCGCCGACGACAAATCCAACGTCGCCCCCTCGGCCTCCGACCCCAAAGCTGTTTCGCTTTATAAAGAGGTCGCGGCGGCCTATAAAAAGCTCCCCGCCTACTCCGACCAGGGCCGATTCGTCGTGGCGATGCGATCCCCCTCGGGTCCGAAAACCTTCGACGACAAGCTCGCGATCACTTTCGTCCCGCCCAACCACATCAAAATCGAATCCAAACTCGTCGAGATCGTCAGCGACGGCAAAACTTGGACCCAGGTCGTCAAACCGTTCCGACGCTATCTCCGCACCCCCTCGCCCAAGTCATTGACACTGGAAGACTTGCGCCTCGGAGCAGGGGCCGCGGAGCTGTTCGGCACGACCGCGCGGCCCGGCGTCGGACTCATGCTCGCCCTCTTACTCGAACCCGATCGGCTCGGCCTCGACGGTCCCGGCGCGCCCATCATCTCCTTCGACTCGTCCTCAACCTCCGCCGCGCCCGTTCTGCTCGTCGCCCCCCCCGCACTCGTCACAAAGTCCGCCGACAAAACCGCTTCGAACGCCGCCGCCACCTTCCTCGAAGCCCGACGTTTACGGATCAACCCCACCTCGAAGCTGATCCTCGCGGTCGACACCGTCATCGAACCCGCGGCCCCTCGTCCCAACAGCCCGTTTCAGGTCGAACGCATCGCCTGGGAAGCCGTCGCAATCTCCGCCAAGGTCCCCGCCGACGAGACTTTCGACTTCAAACCCGCCGCCGGCTTTCAGAAAACGAAAACCCTCGACGAGGACGTCGCAGGCGGACCCGCGAATCCGGTCCAACCGCACTGAGTTCTTTATTTCATAACGGCTTGCGTCGCTAAATCAACGCCGGTCGAGCGGGATCAGGTCCTCGACCGCGATCAGCCGCGCCCGCAAATCTTCGTCGTAACTCAACTTGCCGCGCACACCGACCCTTTTCGACATCTGTGGGCCAACCTCAAGTCCAGGCGGGATCTTAAGATACGCGACGGTCTTGCCGTCGTCGCCGATCAAGGCGTAGACGCGTTCCCCGTTGATTTCTCGAGAGGAAGGCTGCACGAGTCCGCGCGCCAGAAACGGCCGTGCCGTCGGCCGCGGACCAAGCTCTTCGTCGCGTAATAAGGCGGCCAGTTCTCGGTCACGACGGCGTCCGCGCTCAATGACGCGCTCGATCGAGCGCGACGCCTCTTCCGCCTCGAGCCGCGCCGCCACACGCGCCCGACGTGGTTTCAAAAGTGCCTGCGCCTTCGCGTCGCTCGTCGTCGCGATCAGATTGTCGAGCGCGTTGAGGATCGGTCTGAAGTCCCACTCGTCGATGGGTTTGCGCACCATCGCGCGTTCGAGAGCCGCGAGCCGCGCCAGTTCCGACTCGACTTCGACCCGGACCGCGCCTTCACCCGGTACGAACGACGTCATGCTCAACGCAGCATCAACCGCTCCCGGAAGCAACATCGACTCGTTTTTGGCTCGCGAAGGCAACGACTCCGCGGGCGTTGCCGACCATGCCGCGATATACCAGCGCACCCCTTCCGGCGGTGCGATCGCACGCCAAACCGTGATTCCAGAGGGACTTGCGAGCTCGAGCGGAGGTAAGTCGAGGAAGCGCACCGCGCTGCCGGCAACCGCGCGCGCGCATACTGGACCCGGCAAGCGCGCCCCGAGCCGGCCCGCTCGCACCTCGACTCCGTCTTTGCCCACCCTGCCCATTTTCCCGTGAATCCAAACCAGCCGCGCTGCCGGGACCCAACAGACGCCGCGGTCCGACACCGGCTCGACCGCCCACCAATTGCCGTCGACGATCTCGACAACCCGCACCCGCGAGCCCGGCTCGAGCCGATCGACCGCAAACGCCCGAGCCTCAGGCGTTGCCATCGCCTCGACCCGTCGCTCGCTCACAACTCCATAAAAGGGAACTACTTGCGCTCGGCGCGGAGCGTCGCCGTCGGCGCGTGTCTGCGCGCAGGCCGCGATGAGCCAGACGACCGCGAGTGTGGACGCCAAGCCGACGGACTCCTCGGGAAGCGTGCGCGGGACGTGTTGACGGCGCGCAAGTTACGAGCTTGAACGAAGAAAGGTCGCACGAGTGTTCGTAACCCAGTCGCGACCTCGCGTCAAGACGAGGCCAAGCCCCCTCACGAACCGGCGCACGTCTCGACGCGGGTCGCCCGGCGCAGATACACTTGCTTCCGCAATCGCCCGTGACTGTCCGCCGCTTCAAGGGTCCGCGCACGAGACGGCTCCATGCCTCCGAACTTTGATGCCGCTTTTCCTCAACGCCGTTTCCGCCGTTTGCGCAGTCACCCCAAACTGCGGGCGATGGTCCGTGAGACACAACTCGACATTAACGATTTAATTTACCCAATATTCGTACATTACGGGACCGGTTTGAAGCACGAGATCCAGTCGATGCCGGGTCAGTATCAGTTTTCGCTCGACCGGCTCGACGAAGTGATCGGCACCGCAAGTGATTTGGGCATTCCGGCGATTCTTCTTTTCGGAATTCCTGAGCAGAAAGATGCCCGGGGCACGTTGGCGTGCGACGATGCCGGCCTAGTCCAGGAGGCTGTCCGGCTTGCGAAGCGGGTCGCTCCGGAGATCCTTGTCGTCACCGACGTCTGCTTTTGCGAATACACCGAGCACGGCCACTGTGGACCTTTGCGCAATTTCGAAGGGCGGCTTGAAGTCGATAACGACGTGACACTTGCGCTCCTGGCGGAGCAGGCGGCGAGTCACGCGCGCGCCGGGGCCGACGTTGTCGCGCCGTCGGGGATGATGGACGGAATGGTCGCGGCGATTCGCGCGGGCCTCGATGCGGACGGCCACGAGTTGACGCCGATCCTGTCGTATGCGGCGAAGTTCGCGAGCGCTTATTATGGCCCGTTTCGCGATGCGGCTCAAAGTGCGCCGGCGTTTGGAGACCGTCGTTCGTATCAGATGGACGGGGCGAACGCGGACGAGGCGTTGCGCGAGGCGGCGCTCGACCTTGCCGAGGGTGCCGACATGTTGATGGTGAAGCCGGGCCTCGCCTACCTGGACATTGTCCGCCGGGTGAAGGACGAGTTTGGCGTACCGACCGCGGTTTACAACGTTTCGGGGGAGTACGCGATGCTGAAGGCGGCGGCGGCGCGCGGCTGGGTTGACGAGCGCGCGGTCATGCTCGAAACGATGCTGAGTTTCAAACGCGCGGGGGCGGATATGATCATTACGTACCACGCGCTCGACGTCGCGCGACGTCTGCGCGAGGGCTGACGCCTGGGCGCGTCGAGCATTGAGTAGAGTACAGTGAGAGTAGAGTAACATCCATGACCGAGTCGCCAGGCAGCACCCCCGCGGTTTCGCGTCCCGACTATCGACTGCCGCGCAGCCTCGCGGCCTTTGAGCGCGCGTGCCGCGTGATTCCGGGGGGCGTGAACAGTCCCGCGCGGGCATTCGGCGGGGTCGGCGGCACGCCGCCGTTCATTGCGCGCGCCGAGGGGGCGTATCTTCACGACATCGACGGCCATCGCTACATCGACTACATCGGTTCGTGGGGGCCGATGATCGTGGGGCACGCACACCCGCGCGTCCGCGAGTCTGTCTCCGACGCGCTGGCGCTTGGGTCGAGCTTCGGGGCACCCACCGAGCGCGAGTCCGAGATTGCGGAGATGGTGGTCGACGCGGTGCCGTCGTTGGAACAAGTGCGTTTTGTTTCGTCGGGGACCGAGGCGACGATGTCGGTGTTGCGGGTGGCGCGCGGCGTCACCGGCCGCGACAAAATCGTCAAAATGACCGGTCATTATCACGGACACGTCGACGCGCTGCTGGTTCAAGCAGGGTCGGCGGCGACGACGCTCGGCACGCCGAACAGCCCGGGCATCACGGCGGGGTCGACCGCCGACACGATTCTGTGTCCCTTTAACGACCTGGCGGCCGTCGAAGACGCGTTCGCACGGTTCCCCGATCAGATTGCGGCGGTCGTGCTCGAGCCGGTCGCGGGCAACATGGGGCTTGTCCCCCCGCGACCGGGTTATTTGGAGAGTCTCCGCGACCTCACGCATCGGCACGGAACGTTGCTGGTTTTCGACGAGGTAATGACCGGGTTTCGGCTTGCGTACGGCGGCGCGCAGGCGCGGTTCGGAGTCGTGCCCGACATGACGGCGCTGGGCAAAATCATCGGAGGCGGTTTGCCGGCCGCGGCTTACGGCGGCTCGTCGCGGGTCATGAGTCACGTCTCGCCGGTGGGGCCGGT
This sequence comes from Planctomycetota bacterium, assembly GCA_021777845.1. Taxonomy (GTDB): domain Bacteria; phylum Planctomycetota; class Planctomycetia; order Isosphaerales; family Isosphaeraceae; genus JAJYDB01. The sequence goes on along the minus strand of JAJYDB010000008.1, from coordinate 18,270 downwards.
ATATCAGGCGGGCACGCTCTCGGGCAACCCACTGGCGATGGCCGCGGGCATCGCGACTTTGCGGCTCCTGCGCGACGAACCGCCTTACGAACGTCTCGAGACGCTGTCCGCACGCCTTGCGGAGGGGCTCGAGCGCGCGGCTCGCGACGCGGGCGCGCCTCATGTCGTGCAGCGCGTCGGCAGCATGCTCACGCTCTTCTTTCACGACGGACCGATCCACGACTACGAGGCCGCGAAAGCCTCGAACACGAAATTATTCGCTCGCTTTTTCTGGGAAATGCTCGCGCGCGGCGTGTATCTGCCGTGCAGTCAGTTTGAGGCGGCCTTCGTCTCCGCCGCGCACAGTCTCGACGACATCGACGCGACTATTGCCGCGGCGCGCGAGGCGATCAAAGTCGCGGTCGGCAAGTAATACAAGCGGCGCGAGGAGCAGTCGCGGCGGCAGTTTCGGTCGGAGGGGTGCGGATTAAGCGGCCGCAGAGGTTGAGGGCCGTCTCCCGCGTCCCCGGTGACTCGCCAGGAAGAGCGAAACGCCGCCGATCGAGAGGATCACGATGCTCGCAGGCTCGGGCACGGCGGGGGTGTAGTTGTAGGTGACGGTCACGGCGGCCGAAGCCGAGGTTCTAAACCCGATCGCCAGGTTGCCGGGGCCGGTGTAGGACGTATTTGCGAAGGCGGCGATCGGGAACGCGTAACTTCCCGTGCCGACGTAAAACGAGCCCAGCGCGGGAGGCGTGATCGTACTCTGCACCGTCATATCCTGCGTCAAATGAAAGGTACGACCCGACGAGCCGCTGAAGTCGAGTGTACCGTCGTAGGCGGACACGTTTGTGCTCGTCGAAATATTGGGAGTCGACGTCAGCAGATTGGTCGACGGGCTGTTCGGCTGGGCAATCGAGAGCGTCAAAGTGTCCAAAGTGGTGATCGTCGCGGGGTTGGCCGAGAGGTTCTCAAACTGGATCGTCGCGTCCATGTGGCCCACCAGTTGAAAATCGACCGAGGTCAAAGTGCCGAGCGAAGGGGTGAACTGGAGGAACGAAAGCGTCGTGTTGTTGGTGAACGGCGTCTCAGTGAGGGGATAATTCGCGGTCTGCGTCCAAAAATCAGCCCGTGCCGACGCGGCCTGGAGGCACGCGCAGAAAACGCATGCCGACATCACCGGACGTAGAAGTCGAGGGATGATCATGGTGAAGACTCTCGTCGGTGTGGAAGCACTCGCATGAGACCAAGTATTTACAATAACGAACAAGGCATCGGTGGACAAGCGGACGTTGCCGAGAAACATCAAGAAGACTCGAATTCTGGCGAATGATCCGCGGCCGGCGGGCGCGTATGTTGCAAAAAATCAACGTCGGCCGCGTTTGTGCCTCCAGACGAGCCGCGTCGATTCGGTCGCCAACGCCGAGGCGAACCGGTCGTAATGGGCGGCGACGACCGCGTGCGCGACCGGAGCGGGATGGGTCGCGAAAGCCGCGTGCGAGGTTGCGGCGATCGTGCGGCTGACGACGGCGTGCACGGGTTTGTAAGGATGCGCGGCGTTGTAATGCGCAATCAGGCCGGTAAACGTAGGATGCAATCGTTCGGAGGCGGCGACGAGTGTGGGCAAATAATATTGAATTTGAGGTCCGGGCAAAATGGGCAACCTCTGCCCATTTGAAGCATGGAAGGCGAGGCAATAGAGCTTGCATCCCGGCGCGGGCAGGTGCCCGAAGTTGTTGTCTTCGCCGTTGAACCCGGCGGGAAGCACGATGTTGGAGAAGTGGTACTGCGAGGTGTCGCCGCCCGGCGTACCGATCGTATCCTTGCCGGGACGAAAGACCGGCGGCGGGGTTTCCGTGATGTTGTAAATGCCTGGCCGCAGGGTATTAAAGGAATATGAGCCGTCGTCGGCGGTGGTGGTCGCCATGTTCACCGATTGGCCGACGTCGGTCGTGCCCGTGAGCGTGATTACGACGTGGGCGATTCCGAATTCGTTAGACTCTTTGATGCCGTTGTTGTTGGCGTCGAAGTAAACGAAACCGCCGATACTCGCGGGTTGAATCTCGGCGAAATTGTTGTTCTCGGAGAGGGATCCGTTAAACGTGATCGGAATCGCTCGGCTGGTGAACGCATTCGGGAGGATCACCCCGCCGCTCGAAACCTGACCCGGCAGAAACCCGCTCGGCTGCGTCGTTTGCACGACGGTGTACTGCCCGGGGACGATGTTGTTGCCGGGGAGATAGTGATAGACGACGTTGATGACGGCGCCCGCCTCGCTGGTGATTGCCGTAAGGACGTTGCCGGGCCCGGTTCCCGAGGAATGCGAGACGACCTGCTCGGTCAGGTTGACCGTACCCGGCCCTACATAAGACGCCAAGGCGGAGGCATTCGTCACCGAAGCCGAGCCGCTCGCGTCCACCGTTTGATTGCCGAAGTCGTGGCCGCTGGTGCCGGCGAAGTCGATCACGCCGTCGAACGCTGACGCGTTAAAAGTCTGGGTCTGCGCAGGATTCACCACGAGGCCCGCGACGCCGGGTGCGGTCGTAGTCAAAGTTCCCGCGAGCGTGCCCGTCAAGACCTCGGGCTGACTGCCCAGATTCTCCATCTTGATGTCGCCGCTGACGCTGCCGACGACGTTGATGTCCACCGACGTGAGCGTCCCCAGCGCGGGGTTGAACTGCGGGACCGTCGTCGTCTGCGTGTAATTCGGCTGTTGCAGCGGGATCGTTGCCGACTCGGTGATGACTTTGGGCGCGGTATTGATCGAGGCGTCGGTCGTGAATTGATAATAACCCGAGGCGCTCGACGTCGTCGTGCCGATCACCGTGCCTGTCGAGTTCAAGAGTTCAATGGTACTCGACGCGAGCCCCGGATCCGACGGCTGCTTCAGGCCGAGGTTGGCGAGGTCGTTGAAGACGTAGCCGCTGATCGTCGAGACCGTGAGCAACGCGCGGGGCTCAAGCAAATCCAGGCGCGGCATCGACCCGCGACGACCGCGATCATGAGCCCGAATCCCGCGCAATATGGCCATAGCCATTGGCTTTCGTCCTTCCACGGTGCTTGGATCGTCCGCGGTCCTCCCTGAGAATTGTCATCATCTCCGCATCCTGTGGAGATTAACACAGCCGACGGTCGACACGGGAACCGTGGCACGAGCCGAAGTTGATCCCGATGACCTCGTGAGCGCTATCCCGAGCGACCTGAAGGTGAACAATCGGATCGTCTCACATCGCCTCTCATCAAAGCTCGACCCGGCACCGCTGCGAACTCGACGAATAATCCATCAAAAAGGTAGAGGTGACGTCCATCCGCCCGAATAATCCGGCAGCCTTCGCGTCGCGAACGATCGACTCGCTCGGGGTCTCGGCGACCACGAAATCGACGCGTCGGCGCTGAAGCTTATCCAATCGTTATGCACTTCGCCGACCGCGTAATCTAGCATATGCTCGGATCCGCGTCGTCAATGATGCAAAAAATGAACACGGTTGAGTTGCAGAACTTGCTCGGGCAGGACGAGTCGGAAGGTCCGGCACGGTCGGCGACGCTCGGATTGACAGAATCGCGGGTTTCGATTTAGCTTTCGACGCGGCGGACCGCGCCGACAGGGAAACTCCGGCACCGAGACTCGCCGTCGCGCACAATCTCTTTTTAGGCAAAAGCTTGCGGCGAGAAGCCCCGGCCACGAGCCGAACTCGGGCCTGCCCTCGAATCGACTTCTTTTCAACGATACATCGAACTGCGGAAGCTTTAACGAGCGTGGGAGCCGGCATGGATGTGGTCCCCGCGAAGGCGACGGAGACGGGTCGGGACGAAATCACGGTTGTGATTCCGGTCCGCGACGGCGGCGACGATTTTGCGCGCTGTCTGGATGCCTTGTCGCGGTCGGTGGGCATTTCTTACCACCTGATCGTGGTGGACGACGGGTCGACGGACGGCTCTGCGGAGCGTGCGGAGGCACGAGGCGCGCGCGTGATCAGGTCGTCGATTTCGCGAGGTCCCGGCTCCGCGCGCAACCTCGGTGTGGAGTCGGCTCGGACACCGCTCGTTTTCTTCCTGGACGCCGACATTGAGGTCGAACCGGGGACGCTGGCGCGGGCGTACGGGCGGTTCGCGCGCGTGCCTGAACTCGACGCGCTGTTTGGGTCTTACGACGACGAGCCGGCGGCGCGGGGTGTCGTGAGCCGGTTCCGCAACCTCTTGCACCACTACGTTCACCAGCACGGCGAGTTCGTGGACGACGCCCGGCCGGCGCGGACCTTTTGGACGGGTCTGGGGGCGATCCGTCGCCAGGTCTTTCTGGCTCACGGCGGGTTCGACCCGCGTGCATATCGTCGGCCGGCGATCGAGGACATCGAGCTCGGCTATCGGATCACGAACGCGGGGGGACGGATCGTGCTGGCGCGCGACGTCCGCGGCAAGCATTTGAAGTGTTGGACTCTCGCGAACATGATCCGCACCGATGTCTTTCAGCGCGGCGTGCCGTGGATGCTCCTGAGGCTGCGTACCCGCGCCGCGGACACCGACCTCAACGTCAACAACCGCGAAAAAATATGCGTGTCGGCGGTGGCGGTGCTGCTGGCATCGTTGGCGGCGGCGCCTTGGCAACCGGCGTTGCTCGCGGTCGCCGCGTGCGCTCAAGCGGTCGTCGCGGTCTTGAATCGCGACCTGCATAGGTTTTTGGCGCGGCGGGGAGGGGGGCTGTTCGCGCTTGCTTGCATCATACTTCACGACATTTACTACGTGTGCTGCGGCGTGTCGGTGGTGATCGCGACCGGCATCCGGATGTTCGAGGTAGCGCGCGGCTCGGAGCGGATGCCGCCGCCGCGTCCGAAAGGGCTGGGGCGACGTCCGCGCCCGCGCGAGTCGGCCAAAATTGCGAGGAAGCCATGAACTCGCTCGAAAAGCGACCGCGGGTCGCGTTGACGACGGGGTCGAGATTACGCGGAGCCGTCGCGCGGGCGCTCGCGCTCGTCGCCGACGACCTCCGCGACGTCGTGGAGCCGCGCGTAACGCTCGTCGTCGACCCGCTCGGGCCTGGACGCAGCGCCTGTCCGCATCCCGATGCCTTCGCGGCGACGCTCGACGCTCTCTTCGCCGCCGGAGTCGATCGCGTAGCCGCGCGCGGCCTCGCGTCCGACGCGCCCGCATGCTTTGCTGCGTTCGGCTTCGAGCGCGAGGCCTGGGGACGCCCGGTTGAATTCGTCGCGGCGGACCTCGAAATGCTCCGCGAGGAGAGGACGTCCGGCGACGTCGGCCGGCGGCTGGTCTGGCTCACGACGCCGCGGGTGATCGCCTCGGGAGGCTCGCGCTTGCTCGACGCGACCCACGCCGGCGAGTCTGACCCGAACTCCAGCCAATTTCTGATCGCGGCGGGATTGGTGCGCAAACGTGTTTTCGGGCCGACTCGAATTTTCGCGGTCGCGGGGAGGGACGCGGCGGCGGTCGTTGAGGTAGCGCGGCGGCTTTCGATCCGGAGGGGGGGCGGCGCGCGGCGACAAGGCGGGGCCCGCGGGATTCACGACCGAGTCCTGGACGAGATTCTCGTCGTTGGGGACGTTGAGTTTGGCCCGTCGCGAGGCTCGCACGGACCGACGATCGCCGCGGTCGGACCGCACGCGGCCCGAAGTCCGAACTACGTCGACGCGGCGCGATCCGCGTCGGATCGTGGCAACGCTTGAGGTCGATTTACTCACAACGTGTCGTGCAACAAGGAGGTTGCGATGTCGAACCGGAAGTTGAAGCGAGCACTGGCGGTCGTGGGCGAGGGCGAGGCGGCCCGCGTCTGGCGTCGCGCCGCGACGCGTGCCCGCGGCTGGCGGTTCGTCGAAGACGCGTCACTGGCCGAGGCCGTCGTGATCGCGACCTCGGGCGGAGCAGGGCACGACCGCGCCCGCGCAGCCGTGGTCGCGGGCCGACACGTACTGACGGCGACGCCGTTCATCGCAGGCGCCGACGCTCTTCGCGAACTCGCGATCGAGGCCGACGCCGCCGGGGTGAAGCTCGCCTGCTCGTTCCCGGTCCGCTGCGCCGGGCCCGTCCGCGACGCACGTCGAATCCTTGCCGCGTGGACGGTCGGGCCCGTCCGGCGCCTGCGCGTCGTTTGCGGCGAATTCGGCGACGACCGAGCCGACGCCGCGACCCACGCGTGCGACCTGATTCGACTGTTTCTCGGCGAAGTCGTCGCGATCGACGTCGAGCGCGAAGAAGCCCCTCGACTGCGGCTCAACTCGAGCGAGATCGCCGTTTTTCGCGATTTTCTAGGCGTCGAAGCACATCTCGAGGTCGATCGTTCACGACCGCGCGGCGCGACTCGGCTCATCGTGACGGGCGCGACGGGCGACGTCGAGGTCGAGCTCGAGGCGCGTCGTCAAGAACTGTCGGCGCGGCTCGACGACGGCACGCGGATCGCGCGGCATTACGCGTCGCGACGCCTCGAAGCGACGATTTCGGCGGCGTTCGCGGTCGAACGCGCGTGTCGCGGCGAACTCGAAGCGTTGCGCGGACGGCTCGACGGCGAGCCGCACGCAGGGGCATCGGCGTGGGACGGCGTCCGTGCACTGGAGCTCGCCGAATCCGTCGTCGACCCGCGGCGCGCCCCGCAATTCAACCGCCGCGTTGGCACGCCGCGACGCGCGTTCGTCGCGACGCCCGGCGCGCTCGCGTCGTGAGACCGCTTGCAACTCGCCGCGAATTGGACTTTGATGTGACCCCATGAAGATCGGCATCGACGGCGGCTGTCTGGCGAACAAGCGCGGCTTCGGTCGCTTCGCCCGCCATGCGCTCGCGGCGCTCGCGCGGGCGAACACGAGTCACGAGTTGGTCGTCTTCGTCGATCGCCCCTCGCTCGCGGCGGCCGGCGTGCCTGAAGGCGTCCGCCGAGTCGTCGTCGACGTCGCCGAGGCGCCGAGCCGCGCGGCGTCGAGCGCGGGCCGTCGTCGATTCGCCGACCTGTTCGCGATGAGCCGCGCAACCGCGCGCGAACGGCTCGACCTGCTCTATTTCCCCGCGAGCTACAGCTATTTCCCGCCTTGGAACGTCGGCCGAGTCGTCGTGACGATGCACGACGTGCTCGCGTTCCGACATCCTCATTTGGTGTTCACGAACGGCCGCGGCAGGCTCGCGTGGAGGCTGAAGGAGCAGGCCGCGGTCCGTCGCGCCGACCTGATCATGACGGTCTCGGAGTCCGCCCGGCGCGATTTGATCGCGTGTTTTCGGCTCGATCGCGACCGCGTCCGAGCCGTTCACGAAGCCGCCGACGCCGTCTTTCGCCCGCTCGCGCGCGACGCCGCCTGCGACGCCGCTCTCGCCGCCGCCGGCCTCGCTCCCGACGCGAAATTCCTGCTCTACGTCGGCGGCTTAAGCCCGCATAAAAATCTGCCGCGCTTGATCGAAGCGTTCACACGCGCCGCGCCGCCCGACTGGCTGCTCACGCTCGTCGGCGACCTCGGCGACGGCTTTCACTCGCACGTCCCCGCGCTCCGCGAGCACGTCGCGCGGCTCCGGCTGGAGGCACGCGTACTATTTACTGGATATCTCAGCGATGAGATACTCGTGCATCTCTACAATCGATCGATAGCGCTGGCTCAACCCTCGTTGCTCGAAGGGTTTGGTCTGCCCGCGGTCGAGGCGATGGCGTGCGGCGCGCCCGTGGTCGCGAGCCGCGCGGGATCGCTGCCCGAGGTTGTCGGCGACGCGGGGATCTACTTCAACCCGCGCGACGTCGAGGCGATTGCCCGCGCGATCGCCGCGCTGCGCGACGACCCGGCGTTGCGCGACGACCTCGCGCGTCGCGCCGTCGAGCGTGCGCGACGATTTGACTGGGGTCGGACGGGCCGGGCGCTTGTCGAGGCGTTCGAGTCGTGCGCCGGGGGGCGGCGGTCGCCTTGACCGTCGGCGCGTCAGGCGGGGTCTCGACCCGCGGTCGGTCCCGCGGCGCGAATCTCGGCGGAGGCGCGCGGGAATCGCCGGAAATTCTCGTGAAATCGGCGTGCGAGCCGGGTCGCCTCGTCGTCGTAAGCGGCGGGCGAGGTCCAGGCTTCGCGCGGGTCGAGAAGCGCGTCGGGAACGCCGGGACACGTCGTCGGAATCGAGAGGCCGAAGATGGGGTCGACGCGGAAGGGGGCGTCGACGAGCAGGTCGGCGATGACGGCGTCGACGAGCGCGCGGGTGTGTCTCAAGCTGATCCGCGCGCCCTTGCCGAAGCCGCCTCCGATCCAGCCGGTGTTGAGCAGCCAGGCATGGACGCCGTGCCTGCGCATTTTTTCGCCGAGCAGGTCGGCGTAGACGCGCGGCGGGAGCGGCAGAAACGGCGCGCCGAAGCACGCGCTGAAGACGGCGGAGGGCTCGTCGCCGAGGCCGCGCTCGGTGCCCGCGACCTTCGCGGTGTATCCCGAAAGGAAGTGATACATCGCCTGCTCGGGGGCGAGCCTCGAGAGCGGTGGCAGCACGCCGAACGCGTCGCAGGTTAGAAAAATGATGTGATTGGGGTGCCCCGCGCGACCCGACGGCTCGTGGTTCGGGATATAGTCGATTGGATAAGCGGCGCGAGTGTTCTCGGTGAGCGACGCGTCGGCGAAGTCGGGCGCGCGGCTCTCGGGGTGGAGCACGACGTTCTCGAGCACCGTGCCGAAGCGGATCGCGTCGTAGATTTCGGGCTCGTTCAGGCGGTCGAGCCGAATGCACTTCGCGTAGCAGCCGCCCTCGATATTGAAGACGCCGTCGTCGCTCCAGCCGTGTTCGTCGTCGCCGATCAAGCGCCGCGCGAGGTCGGCCGAGAGCGTCGTTTTGCCCGTGCCCGAGAGTCCAAAAAAGAGAGTGACGTCGCCCGCCGCGCCCGCGTTCGTCGAGCAGTGCATCGAGAGCACGCCGCGCTTCGGAAGCAAATAATTGAGGATCGTGAACACCGCCTTTTTGATCTCGCCCGCGTACAGCGTGCCGCCGATCAAGACGATTTTGCGTGTGAAATCGAGAATGACGAAGACTTCGCCGCGGGTGCCGTCGCGCGCCGAGTCCGCCTGGAAGTCGGGCGCGACGACCAGCGTGAATTCGGGCGCGTGTGCGGCGAGTTCGGCGAGCGTCGGCCTGACGAAGAGCTGCCGCGCGAACAAGGCGTGATAGGCGCGCTCGCAGACGACGCGAATCGACAGACGGAGCGCCGGGTCCGCCCCCGCGAAGGCGTCTTGAATCCAAACCTCGCGACCGCGAAAGTGCGCGCAAACGCGTTTGAAGAGCGACTCGAATCGATCGGGGTCGAAGGGCTGATTGGTGTCGCCCCAGTCGACCTGCGCGACGGTCTCGTCGTCGCGGACGATGTATTTATCTTTGGGCGAGCGACCGGTGAACTTTCCGGTCAGGAACGCGACCGCGCCGGTGTCGGTCAGTTTGCCTTCGCCGCGTGTAATCGCTTGCTCGACGAGGACGACGGTGGGTTCGTTCCAGTGTTGCGCGCCCGTTTCGACCAGTCCGATCGAAGCGAGCGACGCACGCGCGCCGGCCGCGGTCGAGGAATCCTGCGCAGGGGTCATGGATCTGGCGTCTCGAGGGGTCTGAACGACGGACGATGCGCCCGTCGCGTGGCGATGTTGGTTTATTTGTGGTAACAGCCCGCGTTCCGTTCGACAAGCCGAGTCCGCGCGCGGCCGCGTTCGCTCGGGACGCCGGTCGAGCCGGTCGCCGCGCGCGACGACTTCCGCCGAGCGGGCTCACAGCGGTCGCGACGGCACCCGCGTCCAGCGTTTTTTCAGCTTCAAGAACGGGCGCTCGAACGCATAGTACGACGCCGCGGCCAGCCCGACCGTCGCCGCGAACGTCGCGATCGTGAGCAGAATCTCCTTGTTGGGGAACCAGCCGAGCCGCGGGTCGAGCCGACCGCGCAGCCAAAACGCGACTTCGTGATACATATAAAGTCCATAGCTGACCTTGCCCAGCCAAACGAAGCGCGGATACGCGAGCACGCGTCTCAAGACGCCGTCGTGCGCGACCGCGACCGCGATCAGTCCGAGCCCGCACAGCCAGATCGCGACGAAGTCGACGACGCGACGCCAGTCGGGACCGTGCGCGAGCTCCCAACGCGAGATCAGCCAGAGCGACGCCGCGCACAACGGCCACTGTCCCCAGCGCGACAGCCTGGCGGCGCGTTCCCCGGGCGGACGCGCATGCCAGACGATCGCGAGCCAAACGCCGCCGAGGAGCGTGTCGAACTGCGCCAGGCTGTTGTATTGAAGCTGGAGCTGAGTCGCGCCGCGCGCGACGAGCACCGCGCGGGCCGCCGGCGCCGCGATCAACAACAGCGTCGTCGCGAGCAGCCGACGTCGCGGCCCGACGCAGGCGACCAAGAGCGGCACAACCAAGTAGAACTGCTCCTCGACGCAGACGCTCCAAAGCACGCTCAAGATGTCCGAGCCGACCGGTCCGCGCGCGATCATCGACCAATTGCCGACGAACGCGAGAAACGACGGCAGATGCCGCGCGAGCGTCACCCGCTGCCCCGGCGAGGTCAGAAAACCCTCGACCGCCGGAATCACGACGAATCCCAACGCGACGACGAGGTAATAAAGCGGCCAGATCCTCGCCGCGCGGCGGATCCAAAAAGCCCGCAGTGAAATCGCGCCCCGGCGCGTCTCCTCGCGGAGCAACAGCGTCGTGATCAGGAACCCGCTCAGAATAAAGAACAACTGCACGCCGACCCAGCCGTTCTGGCGGAACACCCGCGCCGCCCCCGTCCCGACGCACGACGCCAGCAGCGGCCCCGGAATCCCTTGGTGAAACAGGTAGACCAAGAGAAACGCGAAAAACCGCAGGCCGTCGAGCTCCGGAAAATAGTCGCGGCCCGCGAACGAGCCCGCACCGGCGTCATGAGCGTCCGCCGCGCGAGCACGACTCGTCGTCGCGGCGCGATCCGCGGGCACATCGGCGCCGGACTGATTCTCGGACGCGGGCGCGGGGTCGGCTTCGAGTTTCATCACAACGGCTCGCTCGGGGAGGGAATCGAGCCGACGGCCGCCACGCGCGCGCGGACGAGATCGAGCAGCCGCGCCGTCAGACGTTCGGCGATCGGACCACCCGGTCCAAAGGTCTCCGCTCCGATTCCGCCTCGGACCAGGTGCACCGTGTGGCCGCCGTCGCGCAACGTCGAGACATCGTTCGCGACCACCGCGTCGGCTCGATTCGCGGCCCGCGACGCCTCCGCGACCGCCACCAAACGCTCGCGGGGCAAGCCCGAGGTCAGCTTGAAGCCGACCAGATAGACGTCCGGCGACCAGTCGCGCACCGACGCGATCACTTTACGGGCACGCGCGCAATGAATCGTCAAGGTCGCCGACGACGAGTCGATTTTACCCTCGGAGCGCACCGGCTCGTAATCCGAGGCCGCCATCGCGAGCATCGCGACGTCGATCGGCTCGTTGCGGAGCGTCGATTCCAGGACCTCCGCGTATTCCGAGACGGTCCCGTCGCGGAGCGGGACGAGCCGCAGTCGCTCGGCGACCGCGCTCCGGCGTTCGTGCAGACGTCGCAGGCGTTCAAGCTCGCTCTCGAGGTCGCCGCACTCGAAGTCGAACCGCGCCGCACGCTCAAACGGCACGAGCGCCCGCGGCGCGTGGATGTGCCAAACCCGCGCGCCGAGCGCCAGCCACGCCTCGGAGATCGCCGCCGAGAATCCGCCGGTCGAGAGGTTCGCGATCTGCCGGACGTCGTCGATCGGCGCGATCGTTCCGCCCCCGGTCACGACGACGTTGAGCGTGCGCACCCGGCCACCCTCCCATTGCAACGCGAAGCCCCGATCGCTACGGTAAACCCGCGGTCCCAAAGATCGGCAAGAGCCGGACCGCGGCGACGGCTCCGAGCCTCTCTCGACGTGCCCGACGCGCGACTCGAATCAATCAGGCCCGCGCCGTTTTCGAGGCCAATCCTCCGATGAACAGCATCACGACCAACTACGCGCCGCGCGACGCCGCGGCACGCGAGATATTCGTCGAACTCGCACGCCGGCCGATCTTCGACCCGCACTCGCACATCGACCCACACCGGCCCGCCGCGCGTTGCCTCGACGAAATTCTAGGATATCACTATTACACCGAACTCGCGCACTCCGCCGGCATGCCCGCCGACCGAGTCGGCCCCGACTCCACTCCCTCAAGCCGCGTCCGCGCCGTCGCCGAATACCTGCCCGCGCTCGAAAACACCGCGCAATATCGCTGGCTTCTCCATATCGCCCAAACCTTCTTCGGCTTCGAGCACAATTCGATCAACGCCGCGAACATCGGCGAGTTGGAAGCCCGCGCGGATCACGAGGCCGACGGCGCGGCCTGGGATGCCGCCGTCTGGTCGCGGTCGAAGCTCGACGCCGTCTTCCTCACGAACGAATTCGACGACCCGCTCTCGGGCTGGGACACCTCGAAGTACATCCCGTGCCTGCGCGTCGACGACCTCGTCCTAAAACTCCACCTGCCCGCCACCGTCGAGCGCCTCCGCGCCGCGACAGGCCTCGACGTCGGCGATTTCAACGGCCTCCGCGCCGCGCTCGCCGCCGTCTTCGAACGTTTCAAAGTCCGCGGCGCGCGGGCCTGCGCGATCAGCCTGCCGCCCGACTTCGTCCCCAGCCCCGCCGAGCCGCGACGTGTCGTCACGCCGATCCGTCGCGCCCTCCGCGGACTGCCCGTTCGGCCCGACGAGGTCGACGACCTCCGTCGCACAGCCTTCTGGACCATCGCCGAGCTCTGCTCCGACCATAAACTCCCGTTCGACCTCATGATCGGTCCGATTCGAGGCGTCTACCCCGCCGGAGTCGCCGGCGGCCGCGACCTCTTTGACCGACGCGTCAGCCTGCACGACTACGCTCCGTTGTTTAACCATTTCGCCGACGTCGCCTTCCCCATCTCCACGCTCACGCCCGACGCCGCCGCCGAACTCACCGCCTACGCCTGGATTTTCCCCAACGTCCTCCCCTTCGGACACTGGTGGTATTCCAATATCCCGGCCTTCATCGCGCACGACCTCCGCGCGCGGCTCCAAGCCCTGCCCGCCACCAAACTCCTCGGCTATTACTCCGACGCCTACAAACTCGAGTTCATCCTCCCCAAATTCACAATGTATCGCGCAATCCTCGCCGAGTCGCTCGCCGAGGAATGCGTCCGAGGCCGCGGCTGGTCCACCCCCCGCGCCCTCGAACTCGCACAACTCGTCCTGTGGGACAATCCGCGACGACTCTTCGGATTCGATCAATCGAAGTGAACGCCGGCCGGAACTTTGATTTGACCGCGGGCCGATCAGGTTGAATGATTTCACGTAGAGCCTTGGCTCAGCGGGGAACCCGCATCCAGAACCAAGTCGCGCTCGGTTTTCACTACGCCGCCCGCGACTCCGATCCGTAAAGGAACGGCATCGATGACGATCGCTCGCTTGTCTCGCGTCGCCGCCTGCACGCTCGCAATTGCCGCGGCGTTGGGGTGGACCCTCCCCGCGCGGGTTGCGGCTCAAGGCCAAGACCTTCCCCCCGCCTCCGGCAGCGGACGTCTCCCCGAGGATCGATTGCCGCCCGGCCTGCCGCCGCTCGACAATCGCAAGTTTCCCCCGACCGACCTCGACGCACGCGAAAAACCCGCGCTTCCCATCGACACCCTGACGTTCGAGAACGTCCGCGCTCAGCTCCTCAAAGAAGCACGCGCCATCGAAATCCCCAACGAAAAGGCGCTCGCGTTCATTCGGATGGCGAACGCCGCCATCTTTAGCGATCGACTCGACGACGCCGACGACTATCTGCACGAAGCCGTCGTTCCCGCTCGGAACGCCGAAACCCCGCTCCTCCGCGACCAACGCACCACCGCGATCGTAAACTCGCTCATGAACCTCGCCGAGGCCCGCCTCCGCGACGTCCGAGAAACCGCGGTGAACAGCATCGGCTCCGCGGAATTCAACGCCAAGTCGCGCCTCGACGAGGCAAAAGCCGCCAAGAAGATCGCCGAGGAACGAGTCCCCGACGCGAAAAAAACCTACGACCAGCAATTGCGCGACGCTAAGTTCGAGTACGAACGACGCCTCCGCGAAGCGAAAGACGAGTTCGACCGACGCGTGCGCGAGGCAAAAAAAGCCGCGGATCAGAAGGACCAGCCGCCGCTCGACCCGGCCGACAACCCCGAGAAACTGCTCCGACAGGCAAAGGACGACGCCGAGAAACGTCGTCGGACCGCCGTCGACGACGCCGAAAAAACCTACCTCGCCGTCGTCGACAACGCCAAAAAAAGCGCGGACAATCTCGCTCGCGTCTCCAGAGAAGTTAACCAACAACTTCGCGAGGTCAATCGAGACGTGGAGACGCGCGTGCGACGAGAGATCGTGCTCTCCCGCGAGAGTTGGACCCTCGCCGCCGTGCTGGCCGCGAAAATCGAGGACCCTACTTATCAGTGCGACCTAATGTATCGCACCGCCGACAGCCTCTCGTTCGGAGCACAAACCGTCGCGATCAACCTCCCGCGTTCCGCGGCGGGCGACGATCAAGACACGCGCGGCCCCAACCCTTACGACGAGACCGCCGACGATATGCTCAATGACGCCGCCGACCTCTCGACGACCATCCCTTGGCCCGTCTGGCGCGACCGCGGACTCGTGCAGGTTTCCGCAAACGCTTCCACCGCAGGCCATTACGTCGCCGGACTGCGAGCCGCCCGACGCATCCCTCAGCCCGAGGTGCGCGTCGACGGACTCCTCAAGGTCGCCGAAGCGCAGTCCAAGTTCGGCCGGCGTCCGGACGCCACCGCAACTTACCGCGAAGCCGCCGTCGCCGTCTCCTCGATCCCGCTCGACGACCCGCGCGCAGTCCTCGCCGGCGTCCTCATCGACAGCCTTATCGCCGTGGGACGCTTCGAAGACGCCCGTGCTTGCGTCGATCTCTATCCCGACCAGCCGCGCCGCCTCATCGCCCTCGGCGCGATCGCACAGTCCCAAGGCCGTCGAGGCGCCGGTGAATCGGCTCGCGAATGGATCACCCGCGAGGTTGAACCAGCCCACCGCAATGAGCTTTATCGACGAGTCAACGACGGCATTCTCTTTAAAATCGAAGAAAACCGAGGTCGCGAACTCTCGAACCCCCGCGCGGGTGCCGGCAACTCGCGCTGACCCGACGTCACGCCCGAATGCATCGCAGTGCGCCGCGCTCGAGACCTGCCCGTGCGCGGCGCACTCCCCGAGTCACGCTCCGAAAAACGGCGCGTAACGCTCCTTCGACGCCCGCACCCCCGCGTGCACCGCGTGGATGTCGAAGCCGAACACGAACATCCGGCATCCCCAGCCGCGCATCCGCTCCGCATACTCCAGCCCGCGCGGCACGATCCCCCACGGCTTGCCCGCGTCCGCGCACGCCCGCGCAATCCCCTCGATCGTCGCCAAACATTTCGGATTCTCGAAGTCCCCCGGAACACCCAGCACTTGGCTGATATCCGCCGGCCCCACGAACAGCAGGTCGACATCGGGCACGGCCGCGATCTCGGACACCGCCGCGATCGCGCTCGCCGTTTCGATCTGAATCCCGACGAACGTCGACTCGTTGGCCTGCCGGACGTACTCCGGAATCGGCGTCAGACCAAACTTGCCGTCGCGATTGGCCCCGTTCACGCCGCGCTCGCCCCGCGGCCAGAATTTCGACCAGCGCACCGCCTGTTCAGCCTCGGCGGCATCGCGCACCATGCTCACCATCACCCCGCCCGCCCCCGCCTCAAGCATGCGCATCACGCTCGCGTAGTCGGTCGCCGGCATCCGCACGAAGTGGTCCAGACCCGACGCGTTCGCGGCCAGCGTCGCCAGCTCGACGTCCTTGATCCCCAGCCCGCCGTGCTCCGCGTCGAGCCAAAGTCCGTCGAATCCCGCATGCGTCCCGATGATCTCGATCAGCTTCGGACTGCTCAATTGACCCACGCCAAACAGCTTCACTTCCGAACCCGCCGCCAACAGCGATTTAATCCGACCCATACCACTTCCTTTCAAGAAGGTTCCAAACCGCGACGTCTCCCACATCCCGCGACGCCGCGCGACGAGTCATTGAACCTATCCGCCCGATCGGTCATAACCAAGATGCCGGAGCCGACGACCGCACAAACCTGCCCGTCGAGCTATTCTGGACCCGCCTCCGCCAAAACCGATTGAGAGACCGCCGCGGCCATGCCCAAGTTCCAAGTTGTCGTCACCGACTTTCTCGAAGAATCCTCGATCGAATCGAAGGTCCTCGCGGACATCGCCGATCTCACTCTCGCTCAAGCGCACGACGAAGCGACGCTGCAAGCGAAACTCCGCCAAACCTCCGCCGACGCCATGATTCTCTACCACGACATCACCCGCGTCGGCGATGCCACACTCGCGCTCGCTCCTCACTGCAAAGGGCTTGTCCGTGCGGGAGTCGGGTACAACAACGTCGACCTGGCCGCCGCCAAAAAACGCGGCATCACCGTCTGCAACGTCCCCGACTACGGCACCGAGGAAGTCGCCGACCACGCGCTCATGCTGCTCCTCGCCCTCGCGCGTCGAACCCACCCGAGCGACCGCTCGATGCGCGACGGAACTTGGGACTACCGCGTCGCTTACGGCGCACCGCGACTGCGCGGCAAGGTGCTCGGTCTGATCGGCTGCGGCCGCATCGGCACCGCGACCGCGCTCCGCGCGAAAGCGTTCGGACTCGATGTCGCCTTCTATGACCCGTTCGTCCCGAACGGGCTCGACAAGGCGCTCGGGATTCGTCGCTGCGCCAAACTCGACGAACTCTTGGAACAAAGCCGATTCGTCAGCCTTCACTGCTGGCTCGACGATTCGACGCGACATCTGATGAACGCCCAGGCGTTCGCGAAGTTGCAGCCTGGCGCCTTCCTGATCAACACCGCGCGCGGCGGCATCGTCGACCAAACCGCCCTCGCCGACGCTCTCGCCTCCGGCAAGATCGCCGGGGCGGGCCTCGACGTCTTTGAACGCGAACCGTTCGACGAGCCGCGCCTGCTCGATTTTCAAAACGTCGTGGTGACGCCGCACTCCGCTTTTTATAGCGACGAGGGATTCATCGAACTGCGTACCAAAGCGGCGACCGAGGTCCGGCGTTTGCTCCTCGGCGAGCCCCCGCTCAATCCCGTCAAACTCTCATGAAGCCGTCGTCGCAAACCACAACGAAGCCCGAACGCGCGAATGATCTGAGTCCCAAACTCGCCATGAGCGCGGTCGGTCTTCTTACGACATTTGTCACTCTGATCACAATCTATTTATCGATCAAACGTTACGACGAATTCAAGACCGGCTGGTCGTGGGATCTAGCCTATTATAACCAGTGGTTCTGGTGTCTCACGCACCGCGTGGGGTCGATCACGGTTCGACCGATCGCGTCGTATGCGATCGAAGGGCCGTCGATCTGGAAGCTGAATTATCTTGCGCCGATCCGGTTCCTGATCGCGCCTTTTTATCGACTCTGGCCCGATCCGCGCTGTCTCTTGATCATTCACGACATCGTTTTTTGCGGGACGATCCCGGCGGCGTTTTCGCTCGCGTGGTCCGAGTCGAAATCGAACCGCGTCGCATTCTCGGCCGCGCTTCTGACCGTGACTACGCCGCTCTTGCCGCCGCTGGTCCTTAACGACTTTCGCGAGTTGCAAATGGCTTTGCCGTTTGTACTTCTGGCGGTGGACGGGGTACGTGGACGGGCGCGAGGTCGGACCGCGGCGGGTGTCCTCGGGATGCTCGCGTGCCGTCAGGAATACGCCATCGGCGTCGCGCTGCTCGCGTTCCTACCGTGTCGCGAAACCGAGCCGTCCGCTCAAACCAGGCGCTGGATGAAAACCCTTGTCGCGATCGGCTTTATTTGGTTCTTTTGGCTTTTTTTTGGCGTTTTGCGACTCACGGTCGGAGTCTCCGCGCCGCGTCTGTTCCTCCAAGAGTTCGCGGGACCGAAGGCGCCGCTCGACCAGACGCTCGTCACGTCGGCGGAGTTTATCATCCTTGGGCTGGGTGTCTGGGCGCTCTTTGCAACCTGGGCGCCCCGCGTAGCTTTGATCGCTTTACCGTGGGTCTGGAGCTTGGCAAGCGGTCGCTGGTCGTTGCGATACTTGTCGACCGAGCAGTGGCATCACGTCCGCTACTGCGCGCCCTATGTGGCCTTCGGCCTCGCTGCGGGAATCATCGGCTGGTGCCGGCTCGCCGGCCGCACTCCGAAGACGCGCTTAGCCGTAATTCTCATCCTAGCTTTATGTTGCAACATCACTCTCGCGACCCTGTCGATGCAACGGCTCGCACGCGTGCCGAGCCCGATCCCAGGTTAGTACCCCGCCG
>JAJYDB010000007.1 GCA_021777845.1 Planctomycetota bacterium | reverse complement strand
TAAAGATGGCGCACTCGAAGCCGACGGCGTCGACGTGAAAGTGGACGAAGTCGCGGACGTGGCCGAGCGCGACGCGGTCGTAACAGTTGCCGAGCGCCCCCGCCATGATGAGCGCGAGCGCGACCGCGAGCCGCAGGTCGCGCGCGGCGCCGCGGACGAACAGCCACCAGCAAATCGAGAGCGCGGCGACGATCGAGAGCGACGCGAAAATCAGGCTGCTGTGCGGAACGTCGCGTCCAAGTCCCCAGAGCGCGCCGGGGTTGTAGCTGGTTTGGAGTTCAAGAATGTCCTTGATAAGCGTGTACGGCCGTGCGGGGGGCTCGCCGATCGTCGCGAAAACGTACGACTTCATGCCGAGGTCGAACGCCGCCCCGCCGAGCGCGATCGTCCAGAACAGGAGCACGCGCGGCAGTCCGATGCGCGCCGGCGTCGTGTTCGGGGGGTTGACCGGCTCGACGGGAGGCTCGATCGAGTCGACGACGCCTGGGGAAGCCTCCGTGCCGCCGTTCATTTAGCGAGTCTCCATTTCGCGTGCGCAGTCGATACAGTGGGATGCGTACGGCAAGGCTTGGAGCCGAGCGCGGGGAATCAAGCCGTCGCATCCAAGGCAGCGGCCGAACCGGCCTTCCTCGAGGCGAGCGATGGCTTGCTGAACGAGGTCGAAGGTGCCTTGTTCGTTCTCGATCAGGCCGAGCGTGAATTCCTGATCGAAGTTCTCGGTACCGACGTCGGCCATATGCAGAGGCACGTTCGAGAGACTCCCCGACGCCTCGGGTTGGTCGCGCCGCAGGGCTTCGTCGGTGAGTTGCACGAGGTCGCCGCGGAGGCGGGCGCGCAAACCGAGCAGGACGTCGCGAAAAGCCTCGATCTCATCTGATGTCAGCACACCCGCCATGAAGCACCCGTGCCTGAATCCGCGGCTCAATCGAAGAAGAAGGACACGTTGCGACGGGCGAGCCGCAGGCTGGAGAGTCCGTCCGCACGCATCAAGCCGACCCGCGACACGACGGCGCGGACCTTGGCTTTCCCCTATCAAGGCTACCCGACGCCGCGACCGCTCGACTACCCCGTTCGCGTGTCGAATCCGAATCCGCACGTCGTGAAGTCGGCGCTCGCCCCGCCGACGGCCGAACAAACAGGCTCGATCCGACGAATGACTCTTTGATAGGATAGAAAGGGAAGGCCTGGGTTTGCCTTCCGTGAGAGGAGCTTCAATGCGCATGTCGTGGAAATTGGGCCGCATTCTGGGCATCGAGATTTACGTCCACCCGACGTTCATGATGTTGCTGGCCTACATCGCTCTCTTCGAGGGCGGGGTGGTAAATGCGCTCTTGGTGTCGGCGGTGTTTGGGTGCGTACTCCTGCATGAGCTTGGACACGCGCTCACCGCGCGGCGCTTCGGGATCGAGACAGTCGACATCACGCTCTACCCAATCGGCGGCGTCGCTCGACTGGCGCGGATGCCGCGCGCTCCGGGTGCCGAAATGCTCGTGGCGCTCGCAGGTCCGGCAGTGAACGTCGTTATTTTCGGCGTATTGACGACGCTGCTGTCGGTCTTGCCGGCGGGTACCGGTCACGTCGACGAACTGATCGTCGGGTTCGTCGCGACGTTGGCGCAAATCAATCTGATGCTTGCATTGTTCAACCTGATTCCGGCATTTCCGATGGACGGCGGTCGCGTCTTGCGGGCTTTGCTTTCGAGCAAGCTCGGGCGGGTGCGAGCGACGCTCGTGGCCTCGACTCTGGGACGGGTGTTGGCGCTTGTCGCTGGACTTTACTTCGTGACGCATGGGGCGATTCTGCAGGTGTTTCTCGCAATGTTCATCTACCTGGCGGCACAGCAGGAGCTGGCGCAGGTGATCCACGAGGAGCGGCGTCGCGAGCACGATACGCACGGCTGGGCGCCGCCCGCGGGATTCCGCTGGGTGAACGTCGGCCACGGCGTCTGGCAACTCGCGCCGCTCGACGTTGCAACCGCCGCGACGCCGCCCTTCGCACAGTCCGTCGAGCCGCGAAACAACACCTGGTGACGACGCGACTCGACACAACCAACGCGCGACGGCAGCTTCAGGCTTAGGGCGGGTCGTAGCCGCCGGGATGCCACGGATGGCAGCGCGACAGCCGACGCACGCCAAGCACAGTCCCACGAACCAGGCCGTGCTTCATCCACGCCTCGACGAGAAAGCGGCTGCACGACGGCTCAAAGCGGCAGGTGGGACCGAGCAGCGGGCTGATCGTGAGTTGATAGAGCCTGACGAAGAGACTCAGGAGCGCGATCGCGGCGCGCTCGAGCCAACGCAGCGCGGAGCCGATGCGCGAGAACGCCGCGAGGGGTTTCGACGCGCTCATGGCGGCGGTTCCAACGTCGTCGCGGGTCGTGGGTCGCGCCCCAACCGGCGCGCCACGGCGGACCCAAGCGCGACCAGCGAGCGCGACGCCTGCTCGAGCGTCAGGTTCGGTCCACGCGCGGAAACGACGAGGTCAACGCCCTTCGGCAGCTCGCCCTTATGCAAGCGAAACGCCTCGCGGAGCAGGCGCTTCACGCGGTTCCGCGCGACCGCGTTGCCGACCCGCTTACGCCCGATCGAGAGTCCGAGCCGCGAGAATTCGAGCGCGTTGAGGTCGCCGTGGACGACAAGAAATGCATCGGACGCCGACCGTCGCTTTTCGTAGATTCGCTTGAAGTCGTTCGCGTGCTTGACGCGCTCGCGTGCGCGGAACGTCGCGCGCGAACGTCGCGGCCCTGGTTGGCGTTCCGGCTGCTGCCCGGGTTCGGATGTCGTGCCGTCCAAGGTTTCGTTCTTTCAAAGTGCGTCGAGGGTGCCGCCTCGCGGCCCAAACTCAACTTTGATTGTGTTCGCGCGGAGCGTCGGAAGTCAAAACACTGCACTACGCGGGGCGAATTTCTCGACCGGGCGTGGCGGGAGTAGAACCCAACCGTTCGATCAGTGCACAGTCTGAATCGAGATCGGCTCCGGCGGCGCGGGGATCGGCACGCGTCGCGATGATCGCTTGACGCCGTCGTCGGGCGGGGACGCGATCGCGACTGGAACCGGCGACGGGATCGCGACGTCCTCGGTTTCGGCAAGCGCGGGCGGCTTCGGAGCGATCGCCTCATGCGGCAGTAACGGGAGCTGCGCCGGGGGTCGATAATCAAGCTGCGCGAGCGCCTCGCGGACCGACTTCATGTCGGGCTGGAGCTCAAGCGCGGTCTGAAAATGCGGTCGGGCGGCGACGGTGTCGCCCGTCGCGGCAAGAATGTAGCCGAGATTCGCGTGCGCCGCGGCGGGTCCGCCGGCGCGCGTCAATTGTTCAAGCGCCTCGTTGGTCTTACCGGTGGTGGCGAGCAAGAGGCCAAGATTGGTGCGTGCGCGATTGTCGTCGGGTGCGAGCCGCAACGCAGTCCGCAGACAGCGTTCGGCGTCGCGGGGACGGCTTTGCACGTAGTAACTGTAGCCCGCGTCGTTCCATACTTTGGAGTCGTTCGGGGCGAGTCGCAACGCGTTTCGATAATGCGCCTCGGCCTGCGCGAAGCGTCCGAGCCGGTCAAACGCCGCTCCCATCCTGCGTTCGGCGGTCGCGCGTTGAGCTCGCTCGACGCGGAAACCCGCGAGCCGGCCCTCCTTCTCCGAGGCTTCGACAGCCTTCTTGTACTCGCCGATCGCGGCCTCGAACGACCCTTGCCGCTCCAGAGCGCGAGCCATCTCGATGTGCAGGTTGAACTCCTGCGCTTTGGTCGCGTGTCGATGGAACTCGGTCTTGTTAACGCTCGGGTCGAGCGTCGACCCCGAGGGCGGCTTGATGTCGCCCGCCGGACCCAAATCGGTCTTGCGATAATTGCCCGCTCGACAGCCGAAGAGTGCCGCCATGGTCAGAGCGCAGGCAATTCCTCGTCGACCCAACCTTCTGCCGAATGTGGCTGACATCATCGTCCTACCCGTTAATTTGAGCCGGTCGTGCCGCTGCCCGCGAAGGTGCTGGTGCTGCGCGGCGGCGGCGGGAACATCATCGGAGCCATCATGTCGCGCATGAACAACGAGTTGATGCCGCTCGAAGCGTCGATGCCGAATTCGCCTGGAAAATTCGACGCGCCGATCACGACGCGCTCGGGTCCGATCGGCATCCGCGTCCGCGAAAAATGCGCCAACACGGCGTCGCGGCGCTTGAGCGAAAGATCCGGGTTTTCGGGCGTCCACTCGATCATCACCGGCCCCAGCCACGACGGCAGCCGCGCTGCCATCCGATTGAACCGCGCCGCGCCCTCGCTGCTCAAAAGCGTGCTTCCGTCGAGGAAGTCCGACTGATAAAGCGTGAACAAATGAGGGTCGGCTTTAGACTTCATCAACCGATAGGTTTCGTCGATGTAGGCTCCGAGCGGCGGTTCGACGAACTCCTCGGGATAGCCGATGAGTTGGTCGCGGAGCGTCCAGCCGACGTGCCGCAGCGCGCGACGAATCGGGCCTCCGCGTCGCGTCGGACCGGCGACCATCGGAGCGGGCCCGGTCGGCGGCATCGGCACCGCGGCCTGAGCCGGCATTTCGACGGTCGGCGGCACGGCATAAGATGCGGCGGGTGCGGCGGACGGCGTTGCCAGATCCGGCGGTTGCCCGATCGAGTGCGGCGGCGCGGTCGACGCCGGTGCGAAGGCCGATCTCGCCGCGGCCGGCGGCGCGGCCGGCGCACTCGAAGTTCGCGGCGCGACGGGAGTCGGCGCGGGGATCGGGTCGTCGCCGGAGCGGGCCGCGGCGCCCCCCGCGAGCAGTCCGAGCGTCAACGCCCCGACCGGCCAAGTTCGCCCTATCCGTGTGCTCGACATCGCCCCCTCCACCCACTCTGTAATATTTATGGGACCGTCCCTCGCGAGCTCGAGGCTCACTTTCGATCAGTCGCAGTATCCGTGCGGGCCGACCACCCAGCGGTTCTCGCTGCGAACGTGCTTCATCACGTCAAGCGGGTCGAATTGTCGCATCGTCGCGCGGAACTCCCGGCCCGTTTTTCCCTCGATGCGCCCGAGGAAATAGAACTCGTAGTCGTTCGGTTGATAGACGCGGTCGCCGGGTCCGGGCGGCACTTCGTTCGCCTCCATCGGCGCGACCAACTCGGGCGTCACCAGCACGATCAGCTCGGTCTCGACCGTCTCGACCGAGTTCGCGGCGAAGAGCTGACCGACAATCGGCAGGTCGCCGAGCAACGGCACCCGCAGGCTGCTCGCGTTCGTCGTGCTTTGCAGCAAACCCGCGATCGCCAACGTCTGCCCTTCGCGCAACTCCACCACCGTCCGCGCGCTGCGCTGGTCGATCGACGGCACAGGGCCGTTGTTGACCGTCGTGCCCGTGCCGAAGTTGAGCTGACTGAAACTCGGCTCGACGTCGAGGCGAATTACGTCGTTCGCCAGAATATGCGGCAGGAAGGTCAGAATCGCGCCGAAGTTCGCAAATTGGACGGTCACGACCGCCGTCCCGCCTGGAATCGATGAGCTTTGCGGCACTGGATAAGGGAATTGTCCGCCCGCGATGAACCGCGCGGGCTGACCGTCGAGCGTCATCAACGTCGGCTCGGCGAGGATTTTCGCGAGCTGGTTCGACCGCAGTGCGTCGATAAACGCCGCGAACTGGCCTGCCTTGAAGATGCCGAACAGCGTGTCCTTGCCGGTATTCGTGGCACTCGAAGCGGTGGCTCCCGCCCCCTGCGCCGCGATTTCGTTGATCGTGCCGATGCCGCCCACGGTCGAAGCGAGGATCGTCTTGTTCTGCGCGCTGATCCAGTTAAAGCCCATCTCTCTCAGCGCGGTGCGGTTGAGCTCGGCGATTTTCACGCGCAACTGAACCTGCCGCGGCCCGGGGACTTTCACGCGGTTCACGAGAAAGAAGTTGCTCATACCGGAAAGGCCGCCGATCGTGCCGCCGCCGCCGGCCATGCCGCCGCCGCCCATCCCCATCCCCATCCCGCCGCCCATGCCCATGCCGCCGGCCATGCCGCCGCTCACGGCGCTCCCCATCGCGCCGCCGCTGATCCCGCTGCCGCTGCTCAATCCGGATCCGGTGCCGCCGCCAATCGCGAGCCCCATGCCCGCGCGAATCTCCGCAGTCACAAGCTGGAGCACGTCCGACATCGTCTTCGCGTCCGAGACCTGCCCCTCGAGGATCAACTGCTGACCAATCTGCTTCACGTGCAGAACCGACCCGGGGAACGCCTGCTTGAGGCGGGCTTCGAGATCCCTCGTATCGAGCGTGACTCGAACCAGAAACGAAACCGGCTGATTCGACGTGTCCCAGATCGTCAGATTCGTGGTGCCGAACGCGCGACCGACCACATTCAACATCCGGCTGTTCGGCTCGTCGGTGAGCAGTTCGATGTCGGCGATGCTCGGGTTCGCGATCGCCACCCGCGAGAGCGGCCGACGCGTCTGGATCAGCTTCGTGCGACCGAGCACAACATTCAGTTCAGCCTCTGGGTCGCGGATCGTTTCGATCAGGTCGTTAACCTCTCCGGCAACGACTTCGCTCGATCGCGGCGACAGCGGTCCCGGCGGATGCGTCGGTAACATCCCGGTAGAATCCGGAGCGAGCCGGATCACGCGCGGACGCTCGGCGTCGCGGCGCGGCGCAGCGCCGGGCAAAGCCGGCGCGTCGGGCTCAATCGCGATCACCGCGGGAAACTCCGGCGTCGGAATCGGTTGCGGCGGCGGAGGAGGGCTCGAGGTCATGCCCGGAGTCGGCGGGGAGGGAGTGAATTCAAACACCTTCGGCGCATCGGAGACGGGATTCGAGGGAGGCTGAGCGACTTGCGTCGGCATTGATGCCTTCGCTTTCGTCTGCTGAGCCAACGCGGGAAGACTCGTCATCAGCACCAGGCCGACGCCGTAAATCGAGGCCGTCACGGCTTTTATCGGGTCGCCCCCTGGGCCGAAGTGGTTCACAAACACCTCCTCCGCGACTCATTTCAAATTCGACGTGCGCCGCCGCCAGCCGCGTGACCGAAGGGCCGTCCAATTCATTCCGATTGAGTGGACCCGATCGATCGTTCACACTGTAGGGCTTATACTGTTTACTTCGGCACGATCTGACGACGACTTGAGGCCTTCGGCCACCCGAACGTCCGGCGCGAACGTGCGCAACCACGTTATTCGCGACCCGTCGACGGTGCCTTGCCTAATGCGCGGCCGCTCCCCAGAATAGGGAACTCGTGCGAGGCAAACGGCGAAATCAATCCCGCGGATTTCCGCACAAACAGAAGGCTCACGGTCCAGATGGCCCACGACCGCCAGGCGTTTGATGTGAAGGCGCTCGACCGTATGCTCGGCGGCGGACTGCTGCCGGGCACGCTCACCGTGATCGCGGGCGCGACGGGAGTCGGCAAGACGCAACTTGGCTTGCGTTGGGCGGATGCGGGCCGACACGACGGCGGCGGACGTCGCGGCGTCGTCTGCGACCTCACCAGCCGCGGCGATACCCAAAATCACATCGCCTACGCCCGAGACCAGTTTGACTGGACACTTCTTGAGGAAAAAGCGGACTCGCCGCTTAATTTAGCGGGCGTCTTCCGCGACCGCGCCGGCGACTACTTCCACCCATTCGCCCACGCAGGTCGTCGAGTCACACGCCGCGACCTCGAACCCGACGACTGGCACGCCTGGAAAAGCGACCTGGCGCGCATCCTGCGGCTCTCGGTCGGCTTTTTTTATCGCAACTTCATCGCCGGCTCGCGACGCGTCGTGGTCGACGGCATCGAGCCCGTCGAACGCTTCTCGGAATCAATTCAGTTCGAGTTTTTCGAGTACCTGTATCACAATATTCTCCGCAAGGAGAGCGACTGGGCCGCGCGCGAACTCTTCCGCGAGCTTTACCGTGCGCACGAAGCCGAGGTCGCCGCGCACGCTTACGATTTCCGCTCGATCGGCTGTCTTTATTTGTACACGACTCCCAAGATCCTGCTCGACGAGATGATTGCGGAGCCGCTCGGCGAGGGCGACGTCTTCGCGAACGCGAACACCATCATCCTAATGGGCCGCGTCCGTCGCGAACACGGCCTTGGCCGAGCGCTCTACGTCGCGAAGCACCGCGGCAGTGCCTGCGAGGATGAGATTCGCCCGTATCATATCAATGAACGCGGGATTATTTTTGAGTGAGCGAACGCGTCGTTGCGGCCGGAAGCGCGGCCGCGGCGGCGGGAGGATCTCGGCATGAGTACCGCGATCGATCTGACGGGACGTCAAGCACTGGTCACCGGAGCATCGCGCGGCATCGGCGCGGCGATCGCGCGGCTGCTGCACGCCGCAGGCGCGGGTGTCGCGCTCAATCATCCCGGCGACGCGGCGAGCGAGCGCGACGCGAACGCGATCGCGTACGAGTTGAACGCGGCGCGACCCGCGAGCGCCGTCGCGCTCGCCGCCGACGTCGCAGATCCCCACGCGGTCGAGACGATGATGCGCGCGCTCCGTGAACGAGTCGGACCGCTCGACGTGCTCGTCAACAACGCCGGAATTCTGCGCGATCGCACGATCGCAAAGATGACCCTCGACGAGTGGAGCAACGTCGTCGACGTGAATCTGAGTGGAGTGTTCTATTGCTGTAAATTCGGGTTGGTTTCGATGAACGACGGCGGCGCGATCGTGAACATCGCCAGCCTGTCGGCGCAGGCGGGATTCGTCGGACAAAGCAACTACGCGGCGGCGAAGGCCGGAGTGGAGGGTCTGACGCGCGTGCTGGCGCGAGAGTGCGCCCGCCGCTCGATTCGTGTCAACGCCGTCGCGCCGGGACTCGTGGAAACATCGATGGCGGCCTCGATTCCGGAAACCACCCGCACCGCCATGCGGGATGCGATCCCGCTGAAACGGTTCGCCCGGCCGGAGGAAATCGCGGCGGCGGTACTTTTTTTGGCGTCGCCGCTCGCGAGCTACGTCAGCGGACACGTGCTCGACGTCAACGGCGGTTGGCGCGGCTGATCGAATCATAATCACGCTCAAATAGTCGGTAAAGGGCGAGCGTCCGGCGCGGAGCAAGGAGTCAAGATCGTCATGGCCGAGTCGAAACCGCCGCGTCGCGAGCAAGACCCGTCGCACGCCGACCCCGCGTGGCTGCTGAACGAGGCCGCGCGCGCGAAACCTCCCGAATCGCAGCGCGACGTTCCTCCACCGCCAAGCGACTACGAGCTCGAGGCCGGCGGCGACACACTCGTCGACTTCGTGCCGCCGCCGTTGCCTCCCGAGCCGAAACACGAACCCGCGCACGCAGCGAAGCCGGGTGCCGCCGGCGCGTCGTCCAAACCGAAGAAACAAGCTCAAGCGCGGCCCGACGCGGCCGTCGACGAAGTCTGGTCGCGCTCCGCGGAGTGGGGAGGCACGCTCGTCGCACTCGGCGGAGCGGGTTTTCTTTCGATTTTATTTCTCTACTCCACTCTTGGGGCGGTCTCGGTCGGGGTCTGGGCGATCGAGATGCTCGTGCTCGGCGTTTTCGTGCTCTACCTCGCGTACCCGCTCGCGATCACGCTCGAGCGCCCGGTGCGGATCACTCCCGAACAGGCTGCTCGCGACTTTTTTCACGCCGCGAGCCATCATCGGCCGCATTATAAGCGCATGTGGCTGCTGCTCAGCACCCCGGGCCGAGTCAGCTCGTCGTTCGGCTCGTTCGAGGGCTTTCGCGGCTATTGGCGCGAGAAGATCGCCGAACTCCGCCGCGGTCGCGCCGGTTCGTTCACTCCGCTCGACTTTGAAGTCGCCGACTTTCGATCCGAAAAAAGTACGGGCAAAACGAGCGTCGACGCGAAGTACACCGTCCGCGTCTTTGTCCGCGGCAAGCATTCCGAAGGGCCGGTCGCCTCGATCGCCGTCGAAACGAGCCTCGTCAAAGGCCCGGACCGCATGTGGTATCTCAACCAGGGGACGCTGTCTTAATCCACTCCACTCGGCGCGCGGCGGAGTCTGAGACTCCACTCAGGACGGCAGCGTGATTTGTCCAAACGCCTCAAGCCCGCGTTCGACGTACTCGCTATCGAGGAAAAAGTTCACCAAATTCTTGCCGAGGCCGTAGAAGACCTTGACCTTGTCGGTGATCTTCCGCTCCGAGCCGAAGTAGTCTTTCATGTCGACGAATCCGTCGAAGAACGATCCAAAGTAATCGAGCACGGTCTTCGGCTCGTTCTTTACTTTCTGCTTCGCGATCACGAGATCCTTCCTCATTTTCGCGATTTTGGCCTCGGTTTTTTTGATCGTTTGGACTTGGTCGCCGATCGCGTCGAGCACCTCGCAGAAGGTCTTCGCGGTCGTGCTCACGGAGGCGGGGCTGATGGCCTCGCCCTTCGGAATCGATTTAAGCACCTCGTCGACTTTCTTCACGAGTGCGCGGGTTTCGAGCTCGTACTTCGTAAGCTTGTTCTCGAAGACATCGATCATGTCGCGCGCCGCGTTCACTTGCGACTCGACCACCGACTTCGCGCTTTTCAGCAATTTCAACTTGCTCTCGGTCAGAGTCCGTGCGCCGTCGAGGTCGGCCATTGTGATCGCCCACCGGTCGAGCAACTCCTTAAAGCTACCGTACGCTTTCTTGAAGTTCTCGAGTGCGCCCTTCACCTTCAGGAGGTCGCCCGAAACCGCCTCGCTGCCCGAGAGGTAGCCCGCGGTGCTGTCAACGACGACCTTCGCCGCCGGCCACACCATCCAGCAGACGTATTTGACGTTCTCCCAAGAGAGGTACGACTGCTGCGCGCGCTCGGCTTCCTCAAGTTTCGCCTGCTTCTCCTTCTCCTTGCGGCAGAAGGCGTCAAGCTCGGCCTGCGCCTTGTCCTTGAACTTGTTCGCGATCGTGGTCACGCCGGTCACGCCACGCTTCAGGACCTTCTCTTTGTTCGGCCTTTTCGACTCGCGCGCGATCTCTTTGTCGATGCTCACGATGTGTTGGTTGAGCGCCGCTTGATAGGACTTGAACAGCGGTCTCACGGCGTCGCGCATTAACTGATGAACCACGGGGTCGTCGGCACCCTCGACGGTGATCCCCACCTCGACCTGGTGCATCTTGAAATTCTTCAGTTTCAAGTTGTCGGATGTCACGAGCGCGAAGTGAATGTCCTCGGCCATGCCTTACGTCCCTCAAATCGGAATCCAACGACTACAAAACTCGCTTTTGCGAGGCGCGTCCCAACGACGACGGTCACGGACCGTCAGCTTCAGATTTTAAATGTACGGAACGGCTGGTCCCAGAGACCCGCATCGTCTCGCGTGCAATTAGTCGGTCCGCGGAGGACACGCGACGAACGCCGGCGTACCATCAGACCGCGCAGCTCGATCGCGCCCGCTTTTGCTCACGAGCGACCGGAATTACAGCTTGATTCGTTTGTTTCGCCAGACAATCTGGCAGCGGTTGCCTGCGGGGTCAAGAAAGAACGACGTCTTGAGGTCATCGGAATCAACTCGCGTTTCGGTTTCAAACACAATCCCTCGAGTCGCGAGCGCGGCTTCGGTCGCGCTGAAGTCGTCGGTCCAGAAGGCGAGATGGTATGCCCAGCGCGGGTTGACCGCGGCGCTCGCGACGGGTCTACCGATCAGCTCCAGAGCAAGTCCGGCGTCGTCAACGAGAAAATAACCAGGCGGGTCGCCCGCTCCGTTGTCGATCGCGACTCGCATTGCAAAGGCGTCGAGATAGAAGTCCTTGAGCGCGGCGACTTCGTCGACCGCGGCGTAGATCGCGAAATGCTCGATTTTTGCCATGATTACTTGGTTCCTTGGGATCTTTTTCGAAGTGTTCGGGGTTGGGACGGCTGCGTATGGGTGTCGGCGTCGATGAGACGCATGATTGCATCCCACTCGTTTTTTTGAATGGGTTGGACGGAGAGGCGGCTGCCCTTGCGGAGCAGCTCCATTTCCGCCAATTCGGGCCGGGACCTAAGCAAGTGGAGCGAAAGCGGGGGGTCGACGGATCTTACCGCCCGGATCGCGACTTGAAACCAAACGGGTAGGTCGGGATTTGACTTGGGGTCGAAGTATTTTGATTTCGGGTCGAAGGCAGTGGGGTCCGGCTCTGCCTCGCCGACGACTTCGGCGATCCCCGCGATGACCGCGGGTTCGGCGTTCGAGTGGTAAAACAGGATGAGGTCGCCGCTGTGGACATCGTCGCGAAGAAAGTTGCGCGCCTGATAGTTTCGGACGCCGTCCCAGCCGGTTGTTTGATTCGTTTCGGCGCGGAGGTCGTCGAACGAAAAGCTGTTCGGCTCGGACTTGAACAACCAATAACGCATCGGTAATCGCCTCTTGCGGCCGCCGGAAACTCTCGATGAATCTTAGTCTGATCGAGCTTCGCGTCTCAAGGAACACGACCTTGGAGGATCTCGCCGGCAGGGTCGTTTTGGTTGACACCGACCGTCGGCGAACCTATACTTTGCACGGGCCTTACGCGATTGCAAGCATCTCTCGGGGCGTTGGCTCGTCGCTTTGGGACGCACGGAAGTGTCTGCCTACATGAATCTCTTCGCGACAGGATTTCTGGACGAGAAACGGGATGACGGCATCGCGGCGGGACGAGTCGGACGATCGGGTCGCGCCCGAAGAAGGTGCGAGAGCTTCGGAGCTGCGCGCGGCGCGAGCTCCGCTTGACGCACCGACGGTCGTAAGCGGACAGGGTTCGTCAACCCGTCGGCTGGTCTCGCCCACGACGCGCGAAACGCCGTCGCCTCACTATGGAGCCGTGCTCGTCCCGCCCGCCGGGGCTGTGACCACGCCGGCGCCTGTTGTGCAGCCGGCCGGTTCGGGTTCGAGCCTCTCAAGGGCGTTGCCGCTGCCGAGTCCAGGCGACCGGATCGATGTTTTTGTCCTTGAGGAGTCGATCGGCGTCGGCGGCATGGGTGCGGTCTTTCGAGCGCTCGATACGCGGCTGGATCGCCACGTGGCCTTGAAAATCCTTCCGCCCGAGCAGGCCGACGATCCGGAAGTCTCGCGGCGGTTCCAGCTCGAAGGGCGCGCGGCGGCGCGGCTCGATCACGAGAACATCGCGCGAGTCTACACGATCGGGTTCGACGCGGGTTACTACTTTATTGCGTTCGAGTTTATCGAAGGCGAAACGATTCGCCGCCGGGTCGAACGCGAGGGGGTATTACCGCCGGGAGAGGCGATCAATTACACGCTTCAAATCGCGCACGCCTTGATTCACGCCGTTGAGCGCGGCGTGGTCCACCGCGACATCAAGCCGTCGAACATCGTGATCACTCCGCAAGGTCGCGCGAAGCTGGTCGATATGGGCCTGGCGCGTCGCTTCGAGCGCGGCGGCGACGACGGAATGACCCAAAGCGGCATGACCCTGGGCACATTTGATTACATCAGCCCCGAACAGGCCCGCGATCCGCGCGACGTCGACGTCCGAAGCGACCTGTACTCGCTTGGATGCACGCTGTTTCACATGGTTACCGGTCGGCCTCCGTTTCCGGACGGCACCGTCCTCCAGAAGCTGATTCAACACCAGGAGGAGCCTCCCCCTGATCCGCGTGCTCTGAATCCCGCCGTCCCCGTCGAACTTGCCGCGATTGTCCTGAAGTTGATGGCGAAGGATCGCGATCGTCGTTACCAGTCGCCGGAACAATTGGTGCGCGACTTGTTGTCGGTGGCGTCGTCGTTGGGGTTGCGTTCCAGTAGCCCCGAGGGCTTGGTGTGGACCGCCTCGCCGCGTGCTTCACGTTGGGAGAAACACCTCGCGTGGGGGGTTCCCACGCTGGCATTTGCCCTGATCGTGGGCGGTCTCTTGTGGTTCTCAGGCGACTGGGGCCGGTCGTCGGGTCGATCGGGAGTCGCTCGTTCGGGGGGCGGGACCGCCGTGGTGCGAGGAGACCGCGCGCCGGTTGTCGAGGACGTGCCGTCGCCTCCGCCGTCGAGTGAGCCAAACGCAAGCAGGGCCTCGGAAAAAGCCGAGGCCGGCAACGTATTGCCCACCCCGACGCAGGTGGAGATCGGCGTCGAGTCGAGCGACGACTTGGGACGGGCGATCGCGACCGCACCCGCCGGCGCGACAATACTGTTGCTTGACGACGGTCCTTACGAGCTGCGCGGAGCGGGTTCCGATCGATTTTCGCCGCGACGTCTGACCGGCCGCGAATTGACCGTGAAGGCCGAGCTCGGCGTCCGGCCGGTTCTCGTGGGTCGTCTCGACGCGAGCGACGAGCCGGGACTTCAGACTACGCTGCTGGACTTCGCCGACAGCCGCGTCAACATCGAGGGCGTGACGTTCGCGCTTGTCGGCGAGGACGGCGAGGCCGCGGCGATCCGCGTCGAAAACACCGAGTTGACGTTGCGCCGCTGCCTCTTCGAACGGACCGGCGACCTGAAGCTTGCCGACTTTCCCGCCGCGGTTGTGGTGATTGGTCCGCCGGCGGGCGACGATCGCGACCGACCTCCCGGCGTGGTCCTCGACGCTTGCCACTTCGAAGGCGCGCAAGCGGCGGTCCGAGGTCGGGGACCGATCGACCTACTGGCGCGCGACTGCACATTCGCCGCGCGCGGCGGGGACGTCGTGATCGAGTCGAAGCGGCCGGGATCGAATCTGCGGCTGAGCCATACGACGATATTGGTCGCTGATCAAGCCGCGTTGCAATTCGTGGGCATCCCGCCGCGCGTTCGAATCGACGACTCGGTGATCGCCGCCGCTCCCGGATCAACCCGCGCGACTCTCGTTGTCTGCGAAGACCCCGTCGGGCTAGACTGGCGTGGACGCGACAATTTATACGCGGGCCTCGCGGTGTTCGCGGCAACGCACAACGGCCGGGCCGCGGATGCGTCAAATCTCTTGCCGACGACGTTGGAGGCATGGTCGAGGCTTTCGGGAGGTTTGCGCGAAGTCGGCGAGCGCGCGCTCCCCGCGACCGCCGTTTGGCTCGCTTCCGATCCCCTGGTTGCGCTCGACGACGACCGCGATAATCCTGGACTGGCTCTCAGAATTCGACCCGAGGTTTCCGGCGAGCAAATGACCGGCGCGCGCCGCGGACCCTTCGGGCGTTTGATAGCCGCGCCGACGCGTGCGGCAAGTGCGGCGGTCGGCCCCCCCGAGGCGCTCGCCCCGCCGACGCGTTACGACCCCGTCGCCGACCTGCTCGCGATGACCTCATCGCCGAGTTCCCCGGTCCGCTCCGGGCGCACCGACGATTCTTCCGAGACCGGTCGCGCGCAGCCGTCTTCGCCGATCCCGAGTCCACCGGCCGCCGCGTCGACGCGTCAGACCTCGCCGCCCTCCGGCAACGCGGCAGCCGCGATCGGATCGAAAAACGAGGCCCCGAAGGCAACTGCGGCGGCGCCGGGAGTCGCGCGGCCAACGCCCCCCGACGCCCACCCGACGCAACCAAACGTCGCGGAGCGCGCGCCCAACGCCGCCTCGGTCGAATCTGAAGCCTCCGCGATGCCGCCGATGTCGACGATGCCCGTGATGCCCCCGATGCGAGTCGACCCCGAAATGCCGACGGATCGCGGCTCAAATCCCCCCGCGACCACTGCCGAGCCAGCGACTCCGCCCGCGTCAGAGCCGACGAAATCGGGAACGGCCGCGCCGGTAAACACGGATCGGCCGCGTCGCGTAACGGTCCGTGATAATGCGGTCGAGGTCGACAATGCCGCCGTGCGTCCGCCTCAGGACGTCGCCGTCGGTGAAGTCGTGCGCGACCAGCGCCGCTTTTTGAGGCTGCTCGAGCGTCATCGCGGCGACCGAGTCGTGATCACCGTCGCATCGGACGCGGACTGGGAAATCCCGCCGTTCTCGCTCAGCGACGCCGCGCGTTGCCGGATCGTCGCCGAGCGCGGAGCGACGCGCCCCCGATTCACGCCCGTCGCCCGCGAGCGTTCCTCCAAAGGCGACCCGGATGCGTTTGTTTGGGCCGATCTCAAGGGCGGAACACTTGCCTTTGAGGGAATCGATCTCTATTTCGCGGCGAGTCGCGAGGGCGCGGGGACGCGCGAACCAATCGCGCTCGCCGGGCTCGACGAGGGCGCCGAGTTGATCCTGAAGGACGCAACCATGACCCTGCGCGGCGACGGGAAGCTCCCCGCCTTCGCGCTCGTGCGATCCGCCGAGTCGACCGTCGTCCGCGTCACCGATCGGTTCGACGCCGGCCCGAAGCCCGCGAGCCGCTTGCGCATCCTTGATTCAATGCTTCGCTCCGGCGGCGACCTCATCGTCGCACAAGGGGGCTGCCGTCTCGACGCCGAGTTGCTGAACGTCGTCGTCGCCACCGACGGAAGCCTGCTGACCGCGCGCGGACTCGCGGCCGGTTTGACCGCCGAACCGATTGCGCTCACGCTTTCTCGGGTGACTGCGCGACGCCTCGCGGGGCTCGCCCGTCTGACGGCGGGACCAGCCGAGCCCGTACCGCCGATCCTCGACATTGTCGCGCGCGATTGCATCCTCGCTTCGTCGCATAACGCGCCGCTCATCGAAGTCGACGGACAAGACGACCTCGCCTCGCTCGCCGACCGGGTCCGCTGGAAAGGCAAGAATATCACTTATCACCGAGTGGCAATCTATCGACGCGATCAGTCGACGAAGGTGGGCGCACTCCCTCGGTTGTACGACCGCGAGTCCTGGTCGATCGCCGTGGGGACTCGCGACGAAGGCGCCTCGCACTCGGACGTTGCCTTTCGACGCGTTTGGACCCCTGACCGCGCAACGTCGGAATTTGTCCTCGAAGACGCGGCGATTCCCGACGATTCCGCCGCCTCCGGACGAGGCGCCGACCTACACGTCGTCCCTGAGCCGCCCAGCTTAAAAACATTCTAAGCGGCGGCTCACCCGGACCCTCGCGACTTGGACTCGGTGCAACGAAGCCTCGCCGCCGCGCGCGGCCTTACCGACGGTTACTTTCGGCGTCGCGGAAGAGCGTGTATTCTGCGCGCCGTGTCACCCCGCCGACTTGGGCTGATCGCGGAGACTCTATCCATGAACGCGCGACGACTGATGCTCGCATGTCTGATAACCCTCGCGGCCGTGACTGCGACCCGCGGTCCGCTCTCCAACCACGCCCTCGGCGACGACGGCGACGGTAAACTGCGGATCATCGTCTTCGGCGCTCATCCCGACGACGCAGAGCTCTCAAGCGGCGGCACCGCGGTCAAGTGGAGTGCCCAGGGTCATCACGTTAAGCTCGTATCGGTCACCAACGGCGATATCGGCCACTGGCAAATCAAAGGCGAGGGGCTCGCAAAACGGCGGCTTGCCGAAGTCAAACTCGCCGACGGCATCCTCGGCGCCGCCACTGAAGTCCTGCCGATCCACGACGGCGAGCTTGAGCCGACGCTCGAAAATCGTCGCGCGATCACTCGGTTGATTCGAGATTGGCGCGCCGACATCGTGATCGCGCACCGCCCCTGGGATTATCACCCCGATCACCGGTACGTCGGCGTGCTCGTGCAAGACGCGGCATACATGGTGACCGTGCCGTTCTTCTGTCCCGAGACGCCGCCGCTCGCGAAGAATCCGGTGTTTCTCTACTCCGCCGACGGCTTCGAGAAGCCTTATCCGTTTCGACCCGACGTCGTCGTGGCGCTTGACGATGTTTATGACCGCAAACTCGATGCGCTCCACGAGCTCGAATCCCAAATCTACGAAGGAGGCGCGAACGGCAGCGCCGACTTTGTAAAGTCGGTCCCCCCCGCGAGCAACGTCCACGCCCGCAAGGAATGGCTCCGCAACAGCGGCTGGGGACGCCGCAACGCCTTCGCCGCCGACCGCTTCCGGGCCCAACTCGTAAAGACCTACGGGCTCGAAAAAGGCAAAGCCGTAAAATTCGCCGAGGCGTTCGAGGTCTGCGAGTACGGCCGGCGACCCTCCGCGGATGAGCTGAAGCGACTCTTCCCGATCTTCGACGCCGCCGAGCCAAAGTAAGGTCGCGCAGGCTCCCGTCCTTCCTGAATCGCGGTCCGGACCGCGCGGGCTCGAATTGCGCGCGATGTCACCTAAGAAACCGCGGCCTCGTGCGTTGTTGAGACGGAAGGGACGGTGGCCGATGCGGATGGACGATTTCGGGCGACGCCGATGAGCGATCCGAACGCGGCGGAACGCCGTGAATGGGTGCGCGGGGCCGTCGCGCGCTACGAGGCGCCGCTAACTCTTTATGCGGCCCGCCTCGTGGGCGACGCCGACGCGGCGCGCGACATCGTCCAAGACGCCTTCCTCCGTCTCTGTGACCAGGACCGGGAGCGGGTTGAGCCTCGACTTGCCGAGTGGCTTTTCACCGTCTGCCGCAACCGCGCCTTCGACCTCCTTCGCAAGGAGCGACGCATGACCCGTCTCAATGAACATCACGTCCAGACTTGCATCAGCCCGGGGTCGGACCCCTCCGAAGCGGCCCAACGCGACGACCTTGCCGCACGCGCCCTCGAGTTGCTCGAGACGCTCCCCGCCGGCCAGCGCGAAGTGATCCGCCTCAAATTCCAGAACGGCTTCTCCTATCAGGAAATCAGTCGTATCAGCGGCTTCTCCGTCAGTAACGTCGGCTACCTCATCCACACGGGAATGACCACCCTCCGCAGTCTTCTCGCCGACGCACCCGCGGCGCGCACCCAACTCTGAAAGGAGACCCGTCCATGTCGACCCACGACCAAAACACGCCTGACTTCAACCTCAACGACCCGTGCTGGACCGCCTTCGCGCTCGACGAACTCGACCCCGTGGCGGCCGAGGCGTGCAGGCAGATCATCGAACAAAACCCCGTCGCGCGCAGTTTTGTCGACGACATCCGCGCCGCGGCACGGCTGCTCACCGCGCAACTCCGGCTCGAAGTCGCGCCCGGTCTCGACCTCGAACGACAGCAAGAGATCGAAGCCGCCCTCGAAACGGCCTCCGCGGATTCCGCAGCCGCCGGCACCTCCGAACCGCGTCGACGATTCCTTTCGCTGCGAGCCGGGCGACATTTCGCGATCGCCGCCGGCCTGCTCGGCCTCGCCGCGCTGACCATTTGGATAACGACGCCGCGGAAAAACGCCGACCTTACCGGCCCTCAACACGGTCTCGGTCGCGACGCGGGACCCGAAGTCGCGCTCAGGACCTCCGACGCCAAACTTGCGGCACCTCAGGCGGACCCAGCTCGGAAATCCGGCGCGGTGATCTCCGCCGACCCCTACCGCGACGCGGAAGCGCCTCCGGCAAAGCCCGCGCTCGCACAGATTCAGGCGGGCAAGGCAATCTCCGATCTAGCGTACGACATTGCCCAAACCGGCGAGAGCCGCTCTGTCCCCTCCGCTCCCAAACCCCAATCCATTACGTCCGCCGCCTCGACCCCCGTCGATGGCCAGAGTCGGCCCAGCCCCGCCGTTGCAGCCGCACCCGCGCCCGACCTCGCCGCCGCAAACGGCTCGATGCTTGCTCTGAAGCCCCACGACGCGGCAAGTCGGGCGGTCCCCGCATCGAGCGAAAAGCTTCCAAGCCCGGTCGAACAGACGACCTTGGGCCGTAGCGCCATGAAACGACGTTCGCTCCAAGTAGACGAACCACGCCGCAACGCACCGCAGGCCGCGAACCAACCGGCAAAAGTCGAACAAGAAATGTTGAGCGAGACTGAAAAAGCGATGGCTCCTGAGAACCGGCAGAGTGTCAAAAACGGAGGCATGGGCGGAATGATGGGTTCGATGGGGGGGATGGCTGCTCCTGGGGCTCAGGGGCGGATGATGCGAAGAATGCCCGGCTTGGGCGCCGCGATGAGCCCTCCTGGTACCAATCATTTCGGCTCGGCGACTCGGACTCGGGAGGCGTACCAACCCATCCGCGACAACCCGTTTCGATCGGCCGCGCAAGAGCCGCTTTCAACCTTCTCGATCGACGTCGACACCGCCGGTTACGCCAATGTGCGCCGATTCTTGAACCACAATCAGCGTCCGCCCGCGGCCGCGGTGCGGATCGAAGAACTGCTCAACTACTTCCCCTATCACGACCTGATGCCGACGGGTGAGCATCCGATCGCGGCGAGCGTCGAATTCACGAGCTGTCCCTGGTCGCCCGGCCATCGACTCGCACGCGTGGCCCTCACCTCGCGACCGATCGACAACCGCAATCGGCCGTCCTCAAACCTCGTCTTTCTTGTCGACGTCTCCGGATCAATGGCCGACGCAAACAAGCTTCCGCTTGTGAAGGCCGGCCTCCGCGACATGGTCGAAAACTTAGGCGAAAATGACCGCGTTGCCATCGTCGTTTATGCCGGCGCCTCGGGGCTGGTCCTCCCCTCGACACCGTGCGGCGACAAGCAACGCGTGCTCTCGGTGCTCGATCAGCTCGAAGCCGGTGGATCGACGAACGGCGGCTCCGGGGTTCAACTTGCATACGACGTCGCAGTCCAACACTTCATCCCCGGCGGTACCAATCGCGTCATCTTAGCGACCGACGGCGACTTTAACGTCGGCGTCGTGAACCCGCAGGCTCTGATCGAACTCGCCGAGGCGAAAGCGAAGAGCGGCGTGTTTTTAAGCGTGCTCGGCTTTGGCATGGGCAACCTGAAGGATGCGACCCTCGAACAGATCGCCGACAAAGGCAACGGCCACTACGCCTACATCGACTCGCGACAGGAGGCGCGCAAAGTCCTTGTCGAGGAGATGGGCGCGACGCTCGTGACGGTCGCCAAAGACGTCAAATTCCAGGTCAAATTCGACCCTACGACCGTAAACGCTTACAGACTGATCGGTTACGAGAACCGCACGCTCAAGAACGAGGACTTCGCGAACGACGCCAAGGATGCCGGCGACCTCGGCGCGGGTCATCACGTGACCGCTCTCTATGAAATCGTCCCTGTCGCAAGCGCGGTCCCGG
The DNA here is from genome assembly GCA_021777845.1 of Planctomycetota bacterium. Classification (GTDB taxonomy): domain Bacteria; phylum Planctomycetota; class Planctomycetia; order Isosphaerales; family Isosphaeraceae; genus JAJYDB01. The sequence continues at coordinate 22,150 of JAJYDB010000007.1, read as the reverse complement.
ATCGTGGTGATCGGGCCAATATCAATCCTAAGAACAACTTACAGGCGATGACGAAACACCAAGAGCCGGCCGCGGTGGATATCGATGTCCAGATTCGGTATAAAAACCCGAGCGAGGAGACCAGCAAACTGCTCGCGATCGCGACCCGCGACAGCGGCCGGGGGATCTCCGAAGCCTCGAACGACACGAAGTTCGCGGCGGCGGTCGCGGGCTTCGGGATGATCCTAAGAGGTTCGCCCTACAGGGGTTCGATCACCTGGGACGGTGTCGTGGGCCTCGCGACGCCCGCGCTGGTCGACGACCCCGGCGGCTACCGGCGCGACTTCATTGAACTCGTCCGCAGGGCGAAGGCGATCGTCCCGATCGCGCCGCCGGTCGGGCCCGCTCCCAACGACGCCGGGGGACCTGACGTCAAGGGCGTGCTGGACAGCATCCGCAACCCGAGCGAATGATCCACCCGGAACACAACAGGCTTTCCTAGGAGTGATTCGCGTTCGATCAGGCCCGAATGACCGGCGTGGCGTTCGGTCCTTTCCGTGCGCACCGCGCGGTCGCGAAAACTTGATCGAGGCTCGCCTAGCTTTACACAATCACTTTCAAGGCGCTCGGCGCAACTGCAATCCTCATTGGACTTTCGGCATCAGCGGTGACGAAACCTCCCGGATCACCGTCGAGTTGGGCGGGGGTAGGGTCCGACGCCGTGACCGCGACTCGTCGGATGAGGCGGTGGTGTACCCCGTGTCGACGCATATGGAGCCCTCGCAACACGAGCCAGAGGTAGCGCAACGCGTTAAAAGGGCCGGGTTTATCAAACACGAGCAGGTCGAGTAGACCGTCGTCGGCGCGCGCCGAGGGTGCGAACGGTAACCCAAGCGCGTAACGCGGCAGATTGAAGACAAAAATCGAAGTCCCCGAGAGAACCTCGACCTTGCCGGACGGGGCTTCCTCGACTGTCACTGTTAGTCTTGGAAACGGGTAGCGCATACTTTGGTCGAGGACTGATTCAACGTAAGCAATTCTATTCGTTGGGTTTGCAACGCCGTCTCGCGCCAGCCTCGCCGTATGGTGGCGATTCACGACGGCAGCGTCGAAGCCAATGCCCGCCATGAGTGCGAATCGGCGGTGCAGAGTGTCGCCGAGGTCGATGGCGATGTGCCGCCCGAGGTCGATCGTCGCGGCCAGACGTTCGGGCGATCGTCCGAGCCGAAAGTGCCTCGCGAACAGATTCTCGGTCCCTGCGGGCAATACGCTGATCGGTACGGCAGGGCGTTCGTTGATGAGTGCGGCCACGGTGCCGTCGCCTCCGACCGCGACCAAGCAACGACAAGCTCCATCGCGTCTTGAGCTTGCGACTAGGCTCGAGCGTTCCGCGGGGGTCCAAGCGACCTGAACGGCGATCTTGCGTTGTTCGAGGGCCTTTGCCAATCGTGCGACGCGAACGCGTCCGTGACCGCTGCCCGAACCAGCATTCGCAACGATTCCTACCCACCCGTTAGAAAACGCGCAACCATCAGAAATGAAAGGATTTGCGTCGATATTGGCCAGCCTCCGCGCGGTCGCCCGCAACCGGTCTCGGCCAGGCGATGCCACCCATTTACGCTAGCGGAGTGCCGGCGCAACGGTCAAGCCCGCGAGTGCAACGTCATCGTTCGAGGTGCTCGGCGGAGTTGACTCAGCGTGCGAGTGAAGCGCGTCGAACGCGACGAATAGGTTGATCTTTCGAGAGCTTCTCGGAAAGCTCTTTGCTTTGCGAGACGATCGAGGTGTACTGCTCGCGCATTTTCGCCAGCTCGTCCATCATCGTGACGTTAACCTGTTTCAGGTGCTCGACTTCAGCCTCGGCAGCGGCCTTCGCGGCGATTTCGGCGTTCTTTTCCGCAAGACGAGTATCCCGAGCGAGTTCGGAGTTCTTTTGGGTCGACTGCGCATCTTCAAGCTGGATCTTGACCCGTGCAGAGGTTTCGAGTGTCTCGGAACGAGCGGTTTCGATGTCGGCCAGGCGGGCTCGAATGACCGCAAGGTCTTTATCCATCTTGACTTGCTCAAAGTTAATCGCGTCGCGAAGTTCGATCGCCTTGGCCGCGACGGCTGCGGCATCGACCTCGAGTTTCGCGACCTCCGTTTGAAGTTTGGCAACAGCGGCGGTCGCGTTCATGTGGAGTTGGGCGACCGAAGCCGTCATCAATACCCAGACCATCGCCATCAGCATCGAGAGGACGACGAGAACCTTGCCCGCGGTTGACATAACCGAAGCTCCCGGCGAAGCGCTAACCCAAAGACGATATTCCGGAGGTGCGCCTTGAGTGACGCGAATGATTCAGTATAACCCGCGAATCGCGAGTGGCCAAGCAGCGGGTCCTGGGCAATCCAGGAAATCTCAACCGGAACCGTTGGCACCGTCCCAACCATTTCGCGTGGGACGATCGGGCGGTTCCCGACGAGAAGGTTTGACGCCCGCCGCGGCCGGTCTTAGAATCACGCCCATGTATCGGGGTGATTTAGCGACGCGGACCCGGCCGCAATCACGCTTAATGTGGCACCCAAGGCTGCGGCAAAAGGCTTCCTGATCCCGATCGGAGTCCGATGCGACCCACATACCCCGTCACCGAATTACTTGGGGACGGCATTGGCCCCGAGCTTTCGCGGGCCGTTCATACGCTCGCCGACGCACTTCCCGTGCGGCTCGAATTCGTGCCGATCGACCTCACCGTCGAGAATCGAAAGCTTGTTGGACCTAAGATTTACGACGAGGCGACCGACTCGATCAACGCGACTCGGGTCGCGCTCAAACATCCGACGGCGACGGTTGCGGAAAGCCCGAACGCGATCCTGCGACGTCGGCTCGACCTTTCGGTGATCCACCGCCCTGTTTACACAATCCCAGGGGTGCCGACCAATTTTCGACGCGAGCTCGACCTCGATATCGTCAGGATCGCGACAGGCGGGACGTATGACGATCCCGGTAGGTTGATCGGCGACGACGGCGCGGTCAGTTTGCGGATCGTCGAGCGTAAACCGGTGGCGCAAGCCGCTCGTTACGCGTTCAACCTCGCCAGGCGGACCAATAAGCGCGTCACGACAGCTTCAAAGTACACGATCCAGAAGGCCACGGACGGACTCTTCGAGCGGGTCGCGAAGGAAGTGGCCGTCCAGTTTCCCGAGGTGGCGCACTCGGTGGAGTTGTTTGACGCGCTCTTAGGCAAAGTGATCATGGCTCCCGAGAAGTTTCAGATCGTGCTTGTGCTAAACGAGTACGGCGATTTTCTCAGCGACATGGCGTGCGGGCTGGCGGGTTCTCTGGGGATCGGCGCAAGCGCGAATCTGGCGTTCGACGCCTCGGGAGTCGTTCGGGTCGCGCTCTTCGACGCAGCGCACGGCACCGCGCCGGACATCGCCGGAAAGGGACTGGCGAATCCGACCGCGATTTTCCTCGCGCTTGCGATGTTGCTCTATCAACTGGGCGAGATCACGGTCGGCCAGGCGGTGAAAAACGCGACGCTCGACCTTTTGCGCGAAGGGATTCGGACCCCGGATCTAGGCGGCGGGGAATCGACCGAATCGTTCACCGCGGCGGTGGCGTCGGCGGTCGTCACGCGGTTGGACTGAGGCTGCGCCGGCAGGCCTACTAAGACTCCGATGAGGAGAGTCGTCGACGTGCCGTCGTTTTTTTTGCTTTGCCGCCGTCGCGTGCGTCCTCGATCCCGTCGAGTTTCTGCCCGACGCGCGTTGCGGCGAGACGTTGCTCGATCCGAGTGACGTATTCGGGTGAAAGCTCGAACCCGAGGAAGCGACGGTCGAGCTTTTTCGCCGTGATCAGCGTGGAGCCGCTGCCGCCGAACGGGTCGAGGACGATCTCGCCGGGATTGGAGCTGACGTTGATCACGCGTCCGAGCAGTTGCTCGGGCATTTGGCAACCGTGAAAGCCCGCGCGCTCTTTGAACGTGCCGCAAACGCGCGAAAAGTACCAGGTGTCGTCGGTGGGGTTGAAGCCGGCCTCGGGTTCTTGGGGGCGGAGGATCCAGGTGTCGTCGGGGAGTCGTCCGCGCGGGTTGGCGCGGCGGTCGTTGTAGACGAGTTGCCGCGCCGAGGGGACGCGAATCGATTCGTCGTTGAAAGTAAAATCAGTGGAGTGCTTTACAAAATGGAATAAATGCGCGTGGCTGCGGCTGAATTTTTTAGTGCAGTTCACGCCGAAAGTGTAGTACCAAATAACCCAACTGCGCGGGATCAGGCCGATCTCGCGTTGCGCGATGACTTTGAGGTCGGCGGCGTATTCGTCGCCGATCGCGAGCCAAAACGTGCCGTTCGGCTTCAGGACGCGCGAGACTTCGGTCATCCAGCGCCGCGACCAGTCGAGATACTTGCTTACTTCTTGTTTGTCGTTGTAGACGTCGTAGTCGTATCCAATATTGAAGGGAGGGTCGGCGAACACGAGGTCAATCGATCCGTCGGGAAGCTCGCCGAGTTTTTCGAGGCAGTCCCCTAGGATGATGCGGTCGAGCGGGACTTCGGAGCGTTGGCGGGTCCGCGATCCATGTCGATTCAGGGTCGTCATTGACGTTTACTCCATGTCGTCGACGGCCCGCGACGGACCCGCGTCGGCAGGGAGAACGGATTCGCCGTCCTCGTCGATGCGGAACTCGGCGAGCTTTTTGTGGAGCGTGTTGCGGTTGATTCCGAGCCGCGCGGCAGCCTTGATTTGAACGCGGTCGCAGCCTTGCAGGACCTGCTGAATGAGTTCGCGTTCGACCTGGCCGACAACGCGGTGGTACAAGTCGTTTGCGTTCGGACCGGCGGATCGTACACCCTGGCGGACGAGTTCGGAAGTAAGCCCCGCGAAGTCGGCGCCGGGTCTCGGCCGCATGGGTCGGGGTGTGGATTCTCCGCGTAGTTGCGGCGGGAGGTGTTCCACGCAGAGCTCGGGGCCGGCGCCGAGAACGACGGCGCGCTCGATGTAATTCTGCAACTCGCGCACATTACCGGGCCAGTCGTGCTCGCGCAGGAGTCGCATGGCGTCGGGATGAACCTTGCGGGTATCGCGCTTGTTCTGATCGGCGAAGCGGCGGAGAAAGAACCCGACGAGGTGCGCGATGTCCTCGCGGCGCTCGCGCAACGGCGGGAGATAAATCGGAACGACGTTGAGTCGATAATAGAGATCCTCGCGGAACCGGCCCGCGTCGATTTCGTCGAGCAGGTCGCGGTTCGTCGCGGCGATAATGCGCGTGTCGACCGAAACGGTGCGGGTATCGCCGACGCGCTCGAATTCGCCTTCCTGCAGAAACCTGAGCAGTTTGACTTGGAGTTTCGGCGAGGTACTGTTGATCTCGTCGAGAAAGATGCTGCCGGTGTGCGCGGCTTCAAAGCGGCCGGTGCGATTATCGAAGGCCCCCGTGAACGACCCCTTTACGTGTCCGAACAGCTCGCTTTCGAGCAGGCTCTCGGTGAGGGCGCCGCAGTTGACGCGGATATACGGCCCCGAATTCCGAGGGCTGAGGTCGTGAATCGCGCGGGCGACGAGCTCCTTGCCCGTTCCGGTTTCGCCGACGATCAAGACGCAGGCTCGCGTCGGCGCGACCTGTCGCGTCGTCCGATAGACTTCGCGCATCGCGTCGCCGTCGCCGATCACCCCCGGCAAAGGGGCGTCGTCTTCAATTCGGTTGCTTGCGCGATCATGACCTGAAGACATTTAAGTCGATATCCCGGAGTCGTCGCGCCGAGCGCAGTCGGTGGACTCTACAGCGAGTATTCGAGCGATCGAAACCAAGAGGCTCGCGAGTGTTAAAGGGTTGATCATTGCGCCGCGTCGGTTGCGGACTCGGCTGCGGCGGGGGGGTGCGGGACGGCGTCGCCGATGAGGCGTTTGCCGACCTGTGCGGCTTTCGGCCGCAAGGCGCCGACGATGGCCGCGAGCGCGTTCCTCAATTTCAAGTCGTCGGCTCCGGCGAGTTCGGTGAGCAATCGCGCCTCTTGATCGGCGGAGACGAGTGGTCCGAAGCGCTGAATGCTGCGGCTCAACTTGCCGGCGACGTCGACGCGGGCCTGGTTCGATCGCGACGGATCGAGGAGCAGATCGGCGAGGCCGCGCTGGGCGTCGGCGCTGGGTACTTCGCTGAGGGCGGCGGACGCCGCGACGCTGGTTTCGGGCGACTGGAGCGCGAGAGTGAGCGCGGGCTCGACGCGTTCGAGGTCGGGGGTGAACGGCCCTCCGGCGCGGGAGGCGACGCGCGCGAGCAGCGCGGCGGCCTCGCGGGCGTAGGCGGCGCGTTCGGCGTCGGTGAGCGCCGAGGGGCGTCCGCCGAGCATGGATTCGAGCCGTTCGGGACTCGTAGGTTGAACGATGAACTTGACGTCCGGATAGCGCTTGAGCAAGTCGGCCAGCGTCAATTCGAGGGCGAGTCCGCCGTAGACGTAGATCGGCAAGCCCGCGGTCGCGGGCTCGGCGCGGAGGTTGGCGAGCACGTCGTCCAGCCGCCACGCCCCCTGCACCATGTGCGGGTCGACGAAAATCAACTCGACGTCGGCGGCGCGGGCCGCGAGACGGAAGCCTTGATCGCCGGTCGCGGCAACCATCGGCTCATACCCGAGTGTTTTCAAGAATCCCGCGAATTGACTACCGCGGGGCAAGTTGCCGTCGATAATAACGGCTCGCGGCTGCGGCCCCGACGCCACGAAGCGCGCCAGCGTGGGCACGACGCGACTCGAGCCGGGGAAGGCCTTCGCGGGGTCGAGCAAGACGAGCGCCCGGGCGGCCGCGAACTGCACTCTGCGGTCAGGCGCGGCGAGGGCCTCGACCAAGGGATGCGGGCGGCGGTCGGTTGTGATCGCATCGCGGTTGGTGACTTGCCCCAGAGCGTTCACGGCGAGCGCTGCGACTTCAGGCTTGCGATCGGCGTTCGCCTGCCGCGCGACGCGTCCGAGCACGAGCGCGCCGGTGGAGAGCGCGGTTGTGAACGCGGGGTCGGTCGCGGCGACTTTCGAGGCGCCTCCGCTTGCGGACGCGGCCGCCTCAAGGTTCAGGCCGACGAGGGCAACCTGCGCGTCGAGATCGCCGGGGTTGAGCGCGAGCGCCGCGCGGGCGAGCTTGACGCCGAAGTAATTCTCGGCCGCGGCCCGCGACATTTCGCGCGGCTTCGGCGTTTTGCCCGCCTCGTCCCAGACCCAGACGATGACGTCGCCGCTCGGAAAGTCAACCGCGCGGGTGTGATACCGACGCGCCTCCGCGACCAATAGTCGCGCGGGAGTGAGCGGTCGTTGCGCGAACGGGGTCCGCGTGATCCTCTCGACCGCGCGCACCGCCGGCTCGGCCTGGGACTTCGCCGCGACGTACGTCAAGGCGGGGACCGCGCGCGGGTCGGCGATCCGACCCAGTGCTTCTGCCGCCGCCGAAACGATTGACGCATCGCTTGCGTCGAGAGCCGCGATCAGCGGCGGAACCGCCGCGCCGTCGAGCCGACCCAACCCTTTCACCAAGTCGGACCGCTCGGTGTCCGTCAATCCTGGACGGCCAAGTGCCGCGATCAACGCCGGGACGGCATATGCACCGGCCTCGCGCAGACGCTCAACCGCGTACTTTTGCTCCGAAGGCGACTTCAACAACGCCTGAATCGCCCGCGCGATCCGTTCGGGGTCGCGCGCGTGCCGGTGCGAAGCCTCGGTCAAGCGGTCCACAAGCGTCTTGACGACAGAACTCGTCGCCGGGTCGTCGGCAAGTCTCAAGATCGAACCGACGCCGAAATCGTCGCGAACCTTCAGCAAAACCGCGTCGTCGGGATTCGCCTTCATAAACGCGTTCAGATACGGCACCGCCTGTTTCGCCTGCCCGGTGCGGGTCAGATAGTCGATCGCGTCCCACAATTCAAGCGGCGTCTTGGGCGGATTGCCAAAGATTTCGGGTCCCGGCGCCTGGCCCCGCGCTCGAGCACCCGCAACGAGCGAGCCGGCGAGAACGGCGAACGTCAATGCCGTGTGCATCAACCTGGTCGCGAGCAGCGACTGCGCGGGATATCGTCGCATCGGCGGTTGCTCCAATGAAATAAACGAGGTCGCGTCGCGAAGCCGGCGTTTCACTTATTCGATCACGCGAACCATATTACAATCAAATTGCAATGTGCGGGCCAGATCCTCAGAGCTCGACCAACTCGGGCGCGAGCAGTTCGTCAAGGGTTTCGCGACGTCGGGCAAGCTTCGCGCTCGACCCGTCGACGAGCACCTCGGCGGCCCGCGGCCTTGTATTGTAGTTTGACGCCATCACCATCCCGTACGCACCGGCGGAGAAAGTCGCGAGCAGGTCGCCGCGCTCGATCGAAGGCAGCGCGCGGTCTTTCGCGAGGAAATCGCCGCTCTCGCACACCGGGCCGACGATGTCGCACGCCGTCGTTCCGGCGATCGCCGCCTCGAAGTCGTCGGGAGGAGCCGTCGCGCCCGCTCGCGGCGAAACCGGCCAAATCCGATGAAACGACTCGTACAAGGCGGGCCGAATCAGGTCGTTCATCGCCGCGTCTTGGATCACGAACGTCTTTTCGCCGGACTTCTTGATGAATATCACGCGGCTCACCAGCACCCCGGCGTTGCCGACCACCACGCGGCCCGGCTCCAAAATCAACCTGCACCGCGACTCCCGCACCACCGGCACGATCGCCCGCGCAAACTCCGCGACCGGCTTCGCCTCGCCTCCCCTGTAGCTGATCCCAAACCCGCCCCCCATGTTGAACCACGCGACCGGATGCCCCAACCGCCGCATCGCGTCGATGATCTCCACCCCCTTCGAAGCCGCGCCCGCGTACGGTTCAACCGTCGTAATCTGCGACCCAATGTGCATGTGCATCCCGATCAACGAGACGCTCGGCATTTTGGCCGCAGCCTCCGCCAGCGCCAGAGAGCGCTCGATGTGCATGCCGAATTTTGATTCTTTTTTGCCTGTGGAAATATAACGGTGCGTCTTCGGGTCGACGTCGGGATTGACGCGCGGAGCGCACGGCGCGACCCGACCCATCGCCGACGCCACGCGCGCGATCGCATCCAGCTCGGCCTCGCTCTCGACGTTGAACATCAGCACGCCCGCCTCGAGCGCCGCCGCGATCTCCTCGTCGGTCTTCCCGACCCCCGCGAACACGGTCTTCCGCGGGTTGCCGCCCGCCACTTGCACGCGCCTCAACTCGCCGCCGGAAACAACGTCAAACGCGCCGCCGCGCTCGGCGACCACCTTCAGCACGCTCAGATTCGAATTCGCCTTCACCGAATAGCAAACCAGCGGGTCAAGCTCGGCGAACGCGGCGTGCAAGCCGTCGAGCTGCGCGACGATCGCACTCTTGCTGTATATATACAGCGGCGTGCCGAACTCCTCGGCAAGTCGAGCGACCGCGACGTCTTCGCAGTAAAGTCCGCTGTCGCGATAGGAGAAGTAAGGGTCCATTTTATCGAGTCCGGTGAATTTCGTTACAGTTACATTCTGCTGAAACAGAGGCACAAGCCGCGTTCGGAGCCAAGTTGTTGAGTGGAGTTTCGGATTTGGCGGAGCGGCCTGGTTTCCACTTCCGGATTATGACGTCGGAGACTCCAATCGACGCTTCCATTGTTCGAGTTGGGCGGCCACCTCAGACGGCGAAGTCGAACCCGCCGAGCGGAACGCACCCACGGAGTTCGCGACGCCCAACACGCCGCGGAGAGTCTCGATTTCGAGCGTCGGGCAAGTCCGCGCAAACTCGGCGTCGGGCAAGTCGACCAGCTTCGAGAGGCCGAGCCGTTCGCAAGCCGCGACCAAACGACCGACGGCCTCGTGGGCCGACCGTTGCGGCACCCCCGTCAGGATGAGGCGCTCCATCAAAGTCGTCGCGTCGAGGAACCCCTCCTCGATCCGCTCTCCAACGCGGTCGTCGCGCAGCGTCGCGGCGGCGACGATCACCCCGGCGAGTTCCAGACACGACTCGACCGTCTCGAAGGCGTCGAAAACGGGCAACTTGTCCTCTTGGAGGTCACGGTTGTAGGCCAAGGGGAGCCCTTTGATCAGCACCAGAAACGACGTCAGCGACCCCACCACCCGCGCCGACCGACCCCGAATCAGCTCAAGCACGTCGGGATTCTTCTTCTGCGGCATGATGCTGCTGCCGGTGCACAGCGAGTCCGGCAGCGCGAGAAAGCCGAACTCTTTCGTGCTCCAGAGCACCCATTCCTCCGCCCAACCCGACAGGTGCTCGGCGATCATCGTCAGTGCGAACAGCGCTTCGACCGCGAAGTCGCGGTCGCTCGAGACGTCGAGACTATTCGCGGCGATCGAATCAAAGCCAAGCTTCCGCGCCACCGAGTCGCGGTCGATCGGCAGGCTCGTTCCGGCCAAGGCCGCGGCACCTAAGGGCAAGCTGTTGAGACGTTTGCGACAATCCGCGACGCGGCCGCGGTCGCGCGCCGACTTCTCGACGTACGCCAGAAAATAATGCGCCGCCAGCACCGGCTGGGCGCGCTGCATGTGCGTGTATCCCGGCAGAATCAGGTTGCAATGCCGCTCGGCCGCCACGACAAACGCCCGCTGAAGCGCTTTCAGACCCGCGTCGATGCGATCTAAACCGTCGCGAATCCAGAGCTTAAAGTCCGTCGCCACTTGGTCGTTACGGCTGCGGGCGGTGTGCAGTTTGCGTCCGACGTCGCCCAGCCGCTCGATCAAAGCGGCCTCGATGTGCATGTGGATGTCTTCGCGCTCGAGTACGAACGGGAAGTCGCCGCGTTCGATCTCGGCGCGAATTTCGATCAATGCACGCACAATTTGTTGGCATTCGTCATGCCCGACCAGACCAACCTCCGCGAGCATCTCGACGTGGGCGATCGAGGCCCGGACGTCATGCTCGAAGAGTTTGTGGTCAAAAGAGATAGATTCGGTGAACCGCTCGACTCGGCGGTCGGTGGCAGCATCAAATCGACCTCCCCAGGGCTTGGCGGTCACCGCTGTTCAGTCTCCGAACGGATTTTCATCGACGACATTTGCACGACCTTTCAGCACGGAACTGCCCAAGTTTAAGCACGACTGCGTAAGGAAGTCAACTCTCGGGACGGGAGAGATCGGTGCGGTCGGCATGAAACAGGCTGGTTGAGCGATGCGACGGGTTACGTGCCGCGGGGATAAACCGTTATGCTGAAAGAATGGACCGATACGACGACGACGCGGTTCCGGGGGAGGGCGAGGCGCGGCTGGAAGCGACCGCGTCGATGAATCGTCGTCGACGTCGCTCTTACCGGGCGCGTTCGACGGCCTTGGGGATCGTGGTCGCGTCGGTCTGGATGGGGTTGGCGCTGGACCCGGGCGTTGGACCGGCGATCGGCGGCGTTGTCGCGGCGGTTGCGCTCACGGTCGGAATTCTGGCGGTCGCGGTGGGACTTGGTTGGTTCGGCGGCCGGGTCTTCGACGCGTGCGGGCGATTTTGGAGCCGGCTGGTCGCCGCGGCCGGCTGGTCCGACGACGACCCCGCCCTGCCCCGCGACCCGTTCCAATAACCGTTCACAAGACACCTTTAATATCGGCGAATCCCGTCGCGGGTTCCGGACGGGATCGCCGATTTTCGCCTTAAGATCGAAAACGGAGACTTCGAGCGAGCGCACTTGGGCCGGCCGGGCGCCGAAGTCGCTCGGTTCGACGCCTCAGCTCCCCTTCGCGACGCCGATGACGCCGACCGCGACGCGACCGCCCGCGTTGCCGGTGGGTTGGGTCTTGTAGTCGTCGGCTTTTTCGTGCACGACGACGCCGCGACCGAGGATCGACGCGGCCCCGTGGAAGCTCAGGTGCGGGTCGACCATTTCGTATTCGGCGACGCCCTCGGCGTTGGCTTCGAGGTTGCCGAGGTCGCCGACGTGACGCGTCTTTTGGTCGGGACCGGCGTGCATGGCCTTCATCGGGTTGAAGTGACCGCCGGCGGACATGCCGTCGGCCGAGCTTGCGTCGCCGAATTCATGAATATGAAAGCCGTGTTTGCCGGGCGCTAGGCCGGTGATCTTCGCGGTCACATGCATGCCGTCGGATTCGTGTATGAAGGTCACTTTGCCTTCGACGTGCGACCCTTTGGTCGGGATGAGCACGGCGACGGCTTTGGCCGGGCCGGCCGCGCGCTTCTTTTCCTCGTGTTGGGCGAAGGCGAGCGAGCCGGCGACAAGGCAGGTCGCCAAACCGGCGATCGACATCCAGTGGAACTTAGGCATGATGCTCTCTCCTGGGGCTGTGTTTCGAATCGAGCCGAAGAATTCGGGGGGCGGCGAGTCAGGTTGCGCTTGTTGCAAGGTAGCCTGCCCCGGTCCGCGTCGCAAGCGTCGCGTCGGTCGCGGCGGGCGAGATCCACTGTTTGGAGGGCTCAGCGTCGAGGGAGCGTGGGGGACGGCGTCGCCGGCGCGGGGCGGGTCGGCGTCGGGTCCGCGATCGCCGCGGGCTCGGAGTCGTCGCGAGTGGTTCCGGGCGAGCCGGCGGTGGATTCCGCGCGCTGCTCGGATTGTTGCAAGGCGTTGATCAGCGCGGGTGCGCCGAGAGCCGTCAGGAGGTCGGCCTGGGCTTGCGTGGCCTGCCAAACGGCGTCGAGCTCGGAGTTTTCGAGTTGGATCAGACGCTGCCGTGCTTGCAGAAGTTTCGTGAGGTCGGCCTGGCCCGCGTTAAAAAGCTTATCGAGCGATTGCACCTGCTGCTTCAACGATGCCGTGAGCCCCGCGGTCCGCGCGACGAGTTGGTTCGATTGGTTCCACTTCGCGACCGCGGCTTTCACCTGCCCGACCGTGCGTTTCTCGACCTCCCGGAGCGCGACCGCGGCCCGGTTGCGCTCGGCGACGCGCTGGCGGAGCAGCGGCTTGCCGTTATTAAGCGTGGGAAGCGGCGTGACGTAAACGAAGCCGAGATACTGCACGCCGACCTCGTCGATCTCGTACTGCGGACCGACGACCGGCGAAGGAATTCGGTCGCCGTTGGCGAGCTTGACCGCGGCTTCGGCGCCGGCGACCTGAGCCCGCGCGATGTGGATCTCGGGACGGCTTTGTAAGGCAAGCGAGGCAAGTTCTTCGTCGTCGAGCGGGGGAATCGCCCGCGGCAGGACGAACTCGCCGAGCGGGATCGCGGTGTCGGCGGTTTCGGGCAGACCGATCTGGTTGCGGAGGTCGGTGAGGGCGGTCGCGTAATCTTGCTTCGCGGACTCGACGAGCTGCCGCGTCGCCTGCGTCTCCACCTCGGCGAGGACGACGTCGGCCGCCGTAACCTGATTGGCCTCGAGCCGCTTGTGGAGCGAGGCGAGCAGACGGTCGTTGAAGTCGGCCAGGGTCTCGGCGACGCGGAGCTTCTCGCGACGATACGCGGCGGTCTCGAAGAAGCGGTAGGTCTGCACGATCGCGAGCATCTCGGCTTGAAAGACGGTCCATTGCTGCTGGTTGAAGGCCGCCTTCGCCATCTCGTAGCGATGCGTCGTCTGATGGCCCAGTTCGAGCGGTTGCCGCAGCGAAATGTAAATATAAGGCTTGCCGAAAGCGTAGGGATTCTTCAGGCGCGCGCCCGCGCCCCCGCCCGAGCCGACGAACGTCTCGCCGGGGATCAGCACGATCGGACGGAAATCGATCCAGAGCGTGGGGTTGAGGGTCGTCGGGAAGTGTCGGGCCACTTCGACGGCCTCGGCGCTGGCGGGGTTGTTCTGACGGAGCGCGACGAGGTCGGGGTTGCCGGTGATCGCGCCGTAGAGTGCGCCTTGAAGGCTGATCGGCATCGGCGTCTCGCCGCTCGGCACGCCGGCGATGTCCACCTGGGAGCGCTGGACGTGGATGTCGGCGCGCGGGATCGCCGTCGCCAAGGGAGCGGTGTTGGATCGCCCAACTCGAGGCGTCGACGCGACGGGGCGTCCTCCCGCCGCGGCGGGTGCATTCACGCGCGGACGGCCGGCGGGGATCGCGACCGGGGTCGGCGTCGCGGCGGGCACCGGTCGAACGGGGCGGGCGATCGGTCGCGGCGGCGGGATCGGAGGGTCGTCGTCTCCAGGCTCGCGGAGTGAGGACGCGGCTGCCCCGACGATACCGGCGTAGGAGAGAGCGATCACGCCGCCAAGCGGGACGACAGCATGCATCCAGCCGCGATTCCTGGAAATCCCTCTCATACCGATCTCCTCGTTACTTAGAGGTGCGGGGGTACCTCGCGTAACCCCTCGGCTTCGGGGCGCGGTTTCGACGATCCTGCCCTCAGCGCGGGTCGCACTGATTGAATCGGCTCAAACGACCCCGAATCCTCTAGAGATTAGGGAAAATTCATGGCGGGCGGGACGGCCGGCGTCGGTCGCGAATCGGCGTGCCTCGCCTGCGCGCAACGACGCCGCGCGCGCGGCGGGCCGGCGCACGCAGTCCTGCGGAATCCTTCACTTAAGCCCAAGTGAGGTTGAGGGTTAACCTCGATTGGCTTCGTTTTGTCGGACGACCGGATTTGCGCGCGCGCCGCGCGCACTCCTCGCTCGCGGGCGGCGCGGCGGGCCGGTTCGAGTCAGACCGCCGCGCGACCTGTACAAATCACACTAGCGTCGACGTAAGTCATTGACCTGATTGCTCGGAGGGCCATTTGGCTTCGTTTTGCCGGGGTCGTCTTTCGCGCGGACGAGACAGCCGGCTGAAATCAGCCAGGTGTCGCGGGCAGTTTGCGGCGAGGTCCTGGAACGAAGCAGCCCGGGACACGCGCCCGGGCTGTCGTGGGACCCGACAATCGAGATCATGAATGTGTGGTATTAGCCCCGATCCGCGTCGGGGCGGAGGCATTGACGGGTTTACTTCGCGGTGATCTTAGGCAATTCGGAGACGATGGTTTTGATGTCGCTCGCGGTCAGACCGCCGTCTTTGAAGGCGTGGTTGACCTGGACCCTGACGCCGCGCCACATCATGACGGTGACGTCGGCGTCCTTGGCGATGCTGTAGGCGGGAGGGCCTTGGGGAGTGTCGACGAGGGTGAGCGGGACGTTCTTAATCCCGTGCTCCGCGGCGAGTTTGGTGAGCACGGCCGAGGTTTTGTCGGCGTCGTCGGTGAGAACGACGACGAAGCTGCGCAGCGAGGGGCTTTTCGCGACTTCCGCATCGAGCGACTTGACCAAACTGGTCAAGGAGTCGGACGTCTTGCGCGCGAAAACGCAGACGACCGGACTGGCGCCGTACTGTCAGCGATAGCAGAGCGTGGTGCCCTTGTTCGGGCCGGTGATGTCTTGGACCTCAAACGCCGGCGCAGGCTCGCCGACTTGCAGGCCCGACTTCAAATCAGGGGCGTCCGCGCCGTGACCGATCTCCGTGCCCAAGGCAGAGATCAACACCGCGGCGCAACCCCATGCGATCAATCTTCGCATCTGGCGCTCCTTTCCGAGCTTCTCGATCCCGTTCCCAACCAACAGCTTAGGTAGTTCGGGAGAAAGTGCAACCCGGGCGCGGCGGATCGGGGCCGGACGCGCTCAATCGTTGTGGCGTGCGCGCAAACTGGGCGAAAGGCGCAAGATAAGCTGAGCGCGTTCGAATTCGTCGATCCAATCGGCGAGTGTGCTTTCGAGGGCGGGGCCGTCGGGAGGGACGATGCCGGTCGGGCAAGATGCGCCGAGATATTCGAGGGCTTTGCGTCGGTAGCCGGAGAGGGTGTTGTCGCCGTAACGCCCGACTTCGAGGCGGTCTTCGTTGAGGAAGAGGACGGTGGGGACGCGGTTTCCGCCGCAGATGGCGAGAGCGTCGCGGGCGTCGGGGCGGGCGTCGCGGTCGAGGAAGCGGAGCTCGATCGCGCCGTTCGAGGCGGCGGCGATGCGTTCGAACGCGGGGCATTGGTTCGCGCAGTCGCCGCACCAAGCGCCCGCGAGACAGAGCACCGGCATCCGGCGTTTGAAGCCGGCGAGGAGCGTTTTTTGGTCGTCGGTGAGCTGGATCCGCGCGTGCACGGCCTCCCAGCGCGAACGTTGGGCGGGCGTGGCGTAGCGCTCCAGAAAGGTGTCGTAGGGGAGGGCTTCTTGGAAAATCGGCGACCAATCGTACATGGGCGATCAACCTCGGTCCGGTGGGGACAAGGACGTTGCGGGCGGATGGAGGAGTTCCGACGTTGCAGGAATCGTACGGGGCTTTGCAAGAGGGCTAACGGCTGCCGAGGCGCGGGTTGGGCAGCGCGGTGGCGAAGGCTTCGAGCTCGCCCTGGCGTCCTGGGTGGATGGCTTCGAGGCCGAGCCGCGATTGCAGGATGTACGAGAGCGGTTGGGCGGCGCCTGCGATAATGACGAGGCGGGGGGCGTCGGGGAGGTTGAGGAGTGCGTCGGTCGTTTCAAGGTCGCGCTCAGGGGTATCGGGGAGCGCGTCGCGGAGGATAAAGCGGAGTCGTCCGCCGGGGGCGGGGCCGGAGTCGGCGGGGTAGTTCGCGGGTCGGAAGCGGTCGCCGACGACGAGCGCGAGGAGTCGAAACGGCTGTTCGCGGTGTCGTCTGAGGATCATCGAGCGGAGCGTGAGGAGGTCGTCGGTTTCGCGGTGTCGGAAGGTGGCCTCGCGGATGCCCGCGAAGGTGGTGAGGACCAGGACGACCGCGAGAAAGACGCCGATGACGCAGCGTTGGCGGCCGTCGCGGCGTCGTGCCCAGCGATCGACGAGGCGGCTCGCGAACACGACGGCGAGAAAGAGGTCGAACGCGAGGTGGAGTCCGAGCAGAGTGGAGGCCGAGGCGTGGCCTTCGTTGAGGTCGGCGACGGCGCGGCGGAGCGTGCCGCTGGCGGCCCAGCAGATGGAAACGGCGGTCGCGGGTCCGAGCAAAAGGATCGTGCGGACGTGGATCGCGCGCGCGGCCAGCTCGGCCATCGTGAGCGCCGCGAGCAGGATCATGGGGATCGCGAGGAACAGGTCGAGGACGGGGCCGGGCCCCTCGGGCCAGAAGGCGGGAACGAGCGCCGCGACCGACATCCAGGCGACCCAAAAGATGCGTCCGACGACGTTGCGTTCGCCGGTCTCGTCGCTGAGCGCGACGCCGATCGACCGATACGCGCCGTACAGACCGAGCGGGAGCGCGGTCGGCGCCAGCCTAAGTAAGCGTCCGAGTAAACCCGGTCCGGTGGCGGGCCCGACCGACGGGTCGAACGGCTCCAGCAGCGCGCCGAGGAACTCGGCGCCGTGCGCGCGGAGCATCGCGAAATGCCAGGGGAGGGCGATCGCGAGGCCGATCGCGAGGCTGGCGACGCCGGTAAGCACGGTCGATTCGCGACGCCAGACCTGCCACCAGCGTCCGACGCGTTCCGCGGGCGGCGACCCCGCGCCGAGACACGCCTGATGCAGCAGCGCCGCCGGCACGACCGCCAACCCGAAGAGGCCGACGCTCAGGAGCGAGATGCCGAGTCCGACGCCGCCGACGATCGTCCAAAACCCCGAGCCCGCCCAGGGAACCGGCCGCCTCGACTCGACCTTCACGCGGTGTCGCCAGCCGTATCCCAGCAGCGCCAGCAGCGCGCCCGCGAGCCCGAGCGTCGTCGGCGAAGCCTGCTGCATCTGCCCAATTAAGCCGCGGTTGAGTCCGACCAGCACCGCCGCCGTGAGCGCCGTCCCCTGCCCGAACCAGAGTCGACCGTGCAGATAGACGAGCACGACGACCGCGGCGCCCGCGATGTAGCTCGGCAGGACGGTCGCGAGCGGGTCGCGGTCGTAGCTCATCGCCAGGCCGATCGCCTCGAGCCACGCATAGAGCGGCGGCTGCATCGCGATCGTCTGATAGGCCCGCGCCTCGGCGGGATCGCCGAGCGCAAACGCGGCGGCGGTCTGATCGATCTTCAGCCCGTCGAGCACCGCCAGCCCGCGCATCCCCCACCACGGACCCGGCGGCGTCAGATCCCAACTGTTGAGCGCGAACAAGCCCGGCAGCACCGCGACGATCACCGCCAGCGGAAAGAACATCGCCGACCGCGGCGCGGGCCGCAACAAGGGGCGCGTCGCGCTCGGCGTCAGCGTGCTCTCGGTCCGCTCCCACGAGTCGACCCGCGGTCGCGGCGTCGCACCGGTATTCATCCAGAGCACCTCGTCCGCCTCTGCGCGCATCGACGCGGCCCAACGCCCCATTCGATCGCGCACGCGAATCTACCACAATCACGCCGCCGCGGGCATCCGAACTCGCGCCGACGCCACCCCTTGCATCGGCGACGCCTCCTCGAAATAATTCATTTCATGCGACAACAGTCAGGGAGATTCCGCACCATGACGACAGCGATGGAATCGTGCCCCGAGGGGCTTCCGAACGCGGGCTGGACGCGACGCGACTGGCTCTTGGGAGCGGCCGCGGGGGTCGTGGGAGCAAGCGCGGGGTGCTTCTCGCGATCCGAGCCGCCGCGACGGAATCTGGTCGTTTACGCCGCGCTCGACGAGGAGTTCTCGAAGCCGATCCTGCAAGAATTCGAGCGCCGGACCGGGATCAAAGTCGACGCGAAATATGATGTCGAGAGCACGAAGTCGGTCGGGCTGGCGACGTCGATCATGCTCGAGGCCGGACCCGGTCGCACGCGCTGCGACGTCTTCTGGAACAACGAGATCCTGAACACGCTTCGGCTCCGCGAAAAAGGGCTCCTGCTGCCGATCTCGCCGCCGAACGCGGCCGCGTATCCCGCCGTGTTCCGCGCCGCCGACGGCGCCTGGCATGGTTTTGCCGCGCGCGCGCGGATCATTCTGGCGAACTCGAGCAAAGTGGCCCCCACGCTCTATCCGGCCGGGATCGAGGACCTGCTCAACCCGCGCTGGAAGGGTAAAATCGGGATCGCGAAGCCGCTTTTCGGGACGACCGCGACGCACGCGGCATGCCTGTTCGCGGCCTGGGGCGAGACCCGCGCGCAGGAGTATTACCGTAAGCTCCGCGACAACGGCGTGAAGATTTTTTCGGGCAACAAGCAGGTGGCGACGGCCGTCGCGAGCGGCGAGATCGAGCTCGGCCTCACCGACACCGACGACGCGATCGGCCAGATTCTCGAAGGCCAACCGGTCGCGATCGTCTATCCCGACCGCGCGGCGGGCCAACTGGGCACGCTGTTTATTCCGAACACGCTCGCGGTGATCAAAGACGCCCCGCATCGCGCCGACGCCGAGACGCTCGTCGATTTCCTGCTCGGCCCGGAGGTGGAACAAACGCTCGCCGACGGCCCAAGCGCGCAGATCCCGCTCAACCCGGCGGTCAAGCGGTCGGGGCGCGTCGAAACGCCCGCGACGATCCAAGCGATGAACGCCGACTTCGAGGCCGCCGCGAAACTCTGGGACCCCGTCGCGGCGTTCCTCGCCGAAGAGTTCGCGCGCTGACCGGAAGTCATGAAATCTTCACGATTTACGCCGACTTTTGCAGCCCGCGACGCAGCGCCTCGGCGATCTGCGAGGCGCCGTAGCCGCGCTCGACCATCACGCAGAGAATCTCGTGCTGCTGGCAGAGCGGACGCATCTTTTCGGTGACGTGGTGGCCGATGAAGCTCTTCAACAGGATCACGACGTCGACGCCGCCGTGCCGGACGCGCTGTTCGAGCGACTCGAGCAGCGCGGGCTTCGAATCTTCGTAAGGCTCCCAGTCGAGCTTGCCGAAGCCGAAAAGGCGTTCGAGGTTGCGACGAACGTCCTCGCGCACGCTGCCGCCGATCATCAGGCCGCGACGGTCGTGGGTGAAGTCAACCACCTCCTCGGAGCCTTCGGGAAGGGTGTCGTCCTCGCGGGTCTCTTCTTGATGCTTGCGGTCGAGGCTCAGCCGCAAAGCGCGGAGCGCGCCGTCGCCGTCGATCTGTTCGCGATACGGCATCGCCAGCGAGAGCAACTCGGGGTCCGACGCGCCCAGACAGTTCACCACCTGCTTGAGTTGTTCGAGAAAGTCGTCGAAGCCCTCGTCGGGGAAGTCGTCGCGCGCGATCTGCTCGCGGAGCGCATCAAGCGTGATCCGGCCGTTTACACGCGAAAGCCGCTGGCGTTCGAGCTCGCGCGCGTGCTGTTCGTCGCGCGCGTGCTCGCTCTCGCGGTTGCGACGGGCGTCCTCGGAGGCTGATTGCAGTTGAGCCTCGGCCTCGCTCACGTAGCGCGTCCAGTCAGCCTGGAATTCCAGACGAAACGCGTCGATATAACCCGGCTCGTATTGTTTCGAGAGCGCCTTGAGCAGGTGGAAAATCCTCTGCGTGAGCCCAGGGTCGTCGGGCGCTTCGCAACCTTCGGTTTGGAGCAATCGATAGCGACCAATCCAAATCTTCAACTGAGCGTACTGCTCTTTCCGCGTGATCATCCCAAAGTGCTGCTGACCATCCTCGACCTCGCGCGCGAGCGCATGCAGACGCCCCCCCGGCAGCAGCGTCTCGGCGTTCCGCAATACGCGGTCGGTCGACTCGCATTCCTCGAGATAGCTCGAAAAGTTTCGCTCTATCTCGCGACGCAAGGTCCGATACACCTCGATGGCCGCCAGCAGCTCGCGGTTCGCTTCCTCGCTCGCCTTCGTGATCCGGTCCAACTCGGCACGCGCGGTCCGACGCTCGGTGTCGATCTCGATCCGAGAGTCGGCGATCAACTTTTCCGCGGACGCGTCAAAAGGCTCGTGACCCTGCCTATACATCGCGCACTTGCGTATGAGCTCTTTGAGCAAAACTTCTTTCCCGTCAATCGCTTCCAGCTCGCGCTGCCGCGCCGTCCGACCCTCGCGAATCGCTTGCTCGGCTTGTCTGGCGTGCTGCTCGGCGGCGCGCAACCGCGTCGAGGCCTGCTCCAACTCAACACGAATCTTTTTCGCGCGCGTCGTCGCTTCCTTCTGCCTGATTAACTCCGCCAATTGATCGAGTGCACTCGACATCTACCTTCTCCTCACAAAAAAAAAAGGATTCAAGACAACTTAAACATCTAACAAACCCCACGTCGCCAACGCCCCGCCGCGGTACGCAGCCGCGGGCCCGCGCGCGCAGTCGACTTCGTCGGGATCGATGCCGGCGAGGAGACTACCGCCGCGCGTCGCCGCCGGGATTGCGTGGGGACGACCGTCTCTCATCTCTTATTCTATACAACCGCGAGTCAATTCGAGAATCCCGCGCGGATGCCGAGCCTTGTCAACGGCCCCCCGCATCAAAATCGGCTGTCATGCCGATCACGGCGCGGTCAGCGGCTTTCCGTTGTCCTTCGGGCCGACCTGAAGCAGAAACTCGACCGCGGTCTGCGCCCACTCCTCGGGTCCGGGAAACTGCGCGGCCTGATCGCCGTAGCAAGTCCGGAGCATATCGGTGTCGATCACGCCCGGGTTGAGCGTCACCGCCGCGAGCCCCGGCGGCAGCTCCCGCGCCAGCGCCCGCGTCATCCCCTCCACCGCCCATTTGCTCGCGCAATAAGGCGCCACTTCCGACGCCACCGATCGTCCCCAACCCGAGCTGAAGTTCACGATCACGCCGCGACCGCGCGCAATCATCGCCGGCGCGACGTGCCGAATCAAATTCGCGACCCCCTTCACGTTCACGTCGATCAATCGGTCAAACTCGTCGGCGGGAACCTCCCACAGGCGCGCGTTGCGATTGATCAACGCCGCGTTGTTGAGCAGCAGGTCGGGCGCGCCCGCGGCCAAAAATCGGCCCGCCCACGCCGCGACCTCATCGTCGTTCGCGACGTCGACCACCTCAAATTCGTGCGGCGCGGGATACTCCGCGCGGAGCCGCTCCACCTCTGCGAGCGTGCGTCCGCAGCCGAAAACCGTATGACCGCGCATGGCCAACTCCGACGTCAGCGCGCGGCCCAGCCCCCGCGTCGCGCCCGTCAAAACCACCCGTTTCCGCGGATCTTCCAACCTCGACATCGATCCCACGCAATCGTCAACGTCAGCCTGGTTCGCCGCGCGAGCCTTCACGATCGCGATCGCTTCGCGGCCGCGCCTCGCGCATTCTCCGAACTCTCCTACTCTAAATCAGCGGTACGGCTCGATCCATCGGTCTCTCGGGAAACATCACGTCTCCTGAGCCGCGCGGCCATCAGACGGCGTCAAGCTCGACGATTTGATCCTCGACCTGATCCAAGAGGTCGCGACGACGCAGCTTCGTCTTCAGGTCATCGAGCACTTTGCGGGCCTCGACGGGGTTTTCAAGGTCGTCGTCCAGAATCTCGGCGAGCCGCGTGCCGATCCGAAAGCGGGCGAATTCCGCAGTCTCGCGACCGAGCGCGTCGCGCAACACAGCGGCGGCGGCCTCGGCCCGCTCGT
>JAJYDB010000174.1 GCA_021777845.1 Planctomycetota bacterium | reverse complement strand
TCCGAACACGGCCGTTAAGCCCGTCGGGCCCATGATAGTGCCTTTGGCGCGAAAGTCGGTCATCGCCGGAATTTTACACCAGCCGCATTCGTCTCCTCAACGAGACGAGTGCGGCTTTTTTTTTGCGCGCCCCTCGATGTAGCCGCCGCCGGCCCAATCGTGATGGCTTTCTCCTGGATGCGATTCGCAATAAGATTGGTGTTGGTTGATCGTGCTTAGGAATAAGTCGGAGGCGCGTTAGAAGCGGACTGCCGGACGGTATTTGTCGCTTTCATTGGTTAGCGTCGAGATCCGAGTGAGAATCTGGTCGCTTCGCCAAGTTCAGAAAGGTTGAGCCATGAGCCTCTTGATTCATTGTCCGAGTCGCCGTGTGTTTTTGGGATCGATGACATTGGGGGCGGCCGCTTTTCTGACCCGCGGCGTTTTTGCGGACGAGTTGTCGAAGACGCCGGCGCAGACGGAGGGGCCGTTTTACCCCGACAAGCTGCCGCTCGACACCGACAACGACCTGTTGATCGTGAATGATGCAATCACGCCCGCGGTGGGGAAGGTGACGCACCTCGGCGGACGGATTCTCGATGCGAACGGGGAGCCGATTCGGAACGCGTTGGTCGAGATTTGGCAGTGCGACAACACGGGCGTGTACATTCACACGCGCGACAGCGGCCGCAAGCCGCGCGACACGAATTTTCAGGGGTACGGGCGGTTCTTGACGGGATCGAGCGGCGAGTATTATTTTCGGACGATCAAGCCGGTGCAGTATCCCGGCCGTTGCCCGCACATTCACTTCAAGGTCCGCAAAGGCGAGCACGAGCTTTTGACGACGCAGTGTTACGTCAAGGGCGAGGCCTCGAACCAGCGCGACGGAATTTATCGATCGCTTCGCGACCCGAAGTCGCGCGACGCGTTGACGGTGGATTTCACGCCGATGCCGAAGTCGAAGGCGGGGGAGTTGGCCGCGAAGTTTGATATGATTGTCGGCTACACGCCCGAGGCCTGAGTGCGTTCGATCGGGCGTACCGAACTTTGAACCGGAGTTCCACGCCCGATGTCGACGCTTTTTCGTGCCGCGTTGCCGTGCGCTTTGACGACCCTTCTGAGCGCGGGTTTCCTTGAGACCGCGGGCGCGGCCGAGGTCGCGACGACGTTGCGGCTCGAAGTGGACGCGCGCGAAATTGCGCGTAAGTTGGTGCACGCGCGGGTCGAGGTGCCGTGCAAGCCGGGGACGCTGAGGCTCTGGTATCCGAAGTGGATTCCGGGTTCGCACGGGGCGTCGGGGCCGCTCGAGAACATCGGCGGGTTTCGGGTCGAGACGCCCGACGGCAAGGCGCTCGCGTGGCGTCGCGACGAGGTTGAGACGTTTTGCGTCGCGTGCGAGGTTCCGAAAGGGGTCGAGCGGGTCGTCGCGAAGCTCGACTACATCTGCAATCAGCCTTCGGTCGAGGCGAGCGGGCATCTGACTTACGGCAACGAGTCGCTCGCGATCGTGAATTGGAACACATGCTTGGTTTATCCCGAAGGCCCGGCGGCGACGTCGACGCGGGTTGAGGCGACCTTGCGGTTGCCGCGGGATTGGAAATTCGCGACGGCGCTGAAGGCGAAGTCCGAGAATGACGGCGCGGTCGAGTTCGAGTCGACCGACCTCGAGACGCTGATCGACAGTCCTCTGATCGCCGGCGAGCACTTGAAGACGTTCAAGCTCGACACGGGTCCGTATCCCGCGGCGTATTTCCATGTGGTTTCGGAGTCTCCGAGCGCTCTGGCGATTGACCCGAAAGTGATCGCGGAGTACGGCAAGATGGTGCGCGAAGCGTGCGCGCTGTTCGGGTCGGCGCACTACTCCGCGTTCCATTTTTTGGTGACGTGCAGCGACGAGCTGGGCTATTTGGGGCTCGAGCATCACGCGTCGAGCATCAACGGCGTGCGGACGCGCGACCTCGCCGACAACGGCGGCCGACACGGCTGGGTCGCGAACCTGATCCCGCATGAATACGTGCATTCGTGGTGCGGAAAGTTTCGTCGTCCGGCGGCGATGATCACGCACGACTTCCACTCGCCGCAGAAAACGCGTCTGTTATGGGTTTACGAGGGGCTGACGGAGTATTTGGGCGAGCTGGTGATGGTGCGGAGCGGGCTGGTCGACTTGAACGAGTATCGGGACACGCTGGCCTCGAGGCTGAGCGATCTGTCGCATCGCGCGGGTCGCCGGTGGCGGTCGCTCGAGGATACGGCGGTGGCGAGTTCGATTTTGCGCGGGCCGAGCGAGCACTGGAACGACCTGCGGCGGGTGCAGGACTATTACATGGAGGGGATGCTCGTCTGGCTGGAGGTTGACGCGATGATCCGTGAACAGACGAAGGGCGAGCGGTCGCTCGACGATTTTTGCAAGAGTTTCATGGGTCGCGCGGGGAGTTCGAAGAAGGTGGCGGGCTACGATTTCGACGACGTCGTGAAGTCTCTGAACGCGGTGTCGAAGTATGACTGGGCGGGCTTTCTGACGAGTCGGGTGTCGCGACCGATGGACGAGCTGCCGCTGGAGTTCGTGGGCCTGTGCGGTTATAGGCTGCAATATGGGAACAAGCCGCCGGCGTCGTTCGCGGGTCGCCGGAGCGGGAGCGTGCTGTCGGCGCGCGACTCGCTGGGGATGAGCTTGAGCCCGGACGGTCGGATCGTCGACGTGATTCCGGGGATGGTCGCGGACAAGGCGAAGCTCGCGCCGGGGATGCGCGTGGCGGCGGTGAACGGCAAGCGGTTCACGCCGGCGTACTTTTACGACGCGCTCGCCGACAGCGTGATGAGGCGGAAAATCGAGCTGATGATGGTCACGGGTGACGTCTACAAGACGGTCGTCCTCGACTACGCGGACGGGCCGCGGTATCTCGAACTGGTGCGCGACGAGAAGCGGCCGGACATCCTGCAAAAGATTTTGCGGCCGACGGCGGGGCGTTGATTTGCCCTTGGAATGCGCGCGAGTGCGTCGATCCCGCTCGAAAAAAGAGGCGCGGTGGTTTAAGCTGTATCCATGGACCGACTTTGGCTTACGGCGAAACCAATCAACGTGCCGGACACCGCCTCGCGACAGTTGAAACCGGCGTTGCTCGACGTCGAGCCGAGCGAGTTCGCGCGGCGGGTGTCGGAGCGCGGCGAGCGCGCGTATCGGGCGCGTCAGGTGTACGACTGGGTCGCGCGTCGGCGGGCGGAGTCGTTTGAGACGATGAGCGATCTGCCGAAGGGCTTCCGGGCCGCGCTCGCGGAGGATTGGGAGCTGTTCGGGACGACGGTCGCGGCGCGCGACGTCTCGCCCGACGGGACCGAGAAGCTGCTGTTGTCGTGCCGCGACGGGGCGAAGCTCGAGTGCGTGTTGATGTACGAGGCCGACCGTCGGACGGTGTGCATCAGTACGCAGGTGGGTTGCGGGATGGGGTGCGTGTTCTGTGCGAGCGGGCTGAAAGGGCTCGAGCGGAACCTGACGCGGGGCGAGCTTCTGGAGCAGGTGCTGCGGCTGCGGAACCTGTTGCCGGCGGACGAGCGGCTGACGAATCTGGTCGTGATGGGGATGGGCGAGAGTCTGGCGAATTACGACAACTTGATTGCGGCGCTCGACTGGCTGTGTTCGCCCGAGGGGCTGGGGCTCGGTCAACGTCGGGTGACGATTTCGACGGTGGGGCTGCCGGAAAAGATTTTGAAGCTGGCGGCGCTCGATCGGCAGTATCACCTCGCGGTGTCGTTGCACGCGCCGACGGAGGCGTTGCGCGACGAACTGGTGCCGATCAGCCAAAAGGTGGGCCTCGGCGCGGTGATGGACGCGGCGGACGCGTACTTTCGCGCGACCGGCCGGCAGGTGACCTTCGAGTACGCGCTGTTGCGAGGAATCAACGACGGCGAGTCGCACGCGGCGGCGTTGGCTCGATTACTGCGCGACCGGCGGTCGCACGTGAATTTGATTCCGTATAATCCCGTGGAGGGGTTGCCCTTCGAGCGGCCCGCGCCGGAGGCGGTCGAGCGTTTCACGACGATACTGCGTTCGCGCGGCGTCAGCGTGACGGTCCGGCGCACGAAGGGGCGGTCGATCGACGCGGCGTGCGGTCAGTTGCGACGCCGGAAGGAACGTGAGGCGGGCGCGGACGCGCTTGCGGCGTTGTCGGCGGGGGCGAGCGCGGCGGAGTCGGGCGATCGAAGCGGGACGGTGCACGAAAACCGTCCGAACTGAGAGCGAGTCGTCGGGGGGCGGGACGTGTCGAACGGGGATTCGCTGGAAAAAGAGATTGAAGCGCGCGACCCGGACGTCCGTCTGATGTTGCAAGTGCGCGACGACGTGCAGGGCGCGTTCGAGGTGCTGGTCGAGCGTTATCAGCACCGGCTGGTCGGGCTGATGTATCACATGATCGGCCGGATGGAAGAGGCCGAGGATCTGACGCAGGACGTGTTTCTGCGGATCTACAAAGCGCGGAAGGGCTATCGGCCGCGAGCGAAGTTTTCGACGTGGATTTTCACGATCGCGAACAATTTGGCGATGAACCACTTGCGCGGGAAGGGGCGTAACCCGGCGCTCAGCCTGGGCGTCGGGGGCGATTCGACGGGCACGCTCGCCGCGGCGACGCCGGGGGGCCGGCTGACGTCGCGCGAGGGCACGCCCTCGGCGCAAATGCGGCAGGTTGAACTTTCGGACGTGGTGCGCGAGGCGCTCGACGAACTCGGCGACGACCAGAAGATCGCGGTCTTGCTCAACAAGTTCGAGGGCATGAGCTACGCCGAGATCGGCGATGTGATGGGACGGTCGGAGGCGGCGGTGAAGTCGCTGCTGGCGCGGGCGCGGAATGAGCTGCGCGGCCGGCTCGAGCCGTATCTGAAAACGGGTCAGCGCGCGCGTTGAGCGCGACGACGCGCGGCGGTCGCGGCGTTGCGCGATTGCGACCGCGCTCGGCGCGAGGCGGCGGCGGGCGCGACGACGGAGTCCGAGGTTGATCGAAGTCGGCTGGATCAAAACGAACTGGCGGCGTTGTGTCGAGTCGCTCGACGCGCTGGTCTATCCGTGGTCGTGCCCGCTCTGCGGGACGGGTCGCGAGGGGGGCTCGCCGTTTTGCCCGCGGTGCCGCGGTTTGATCCGTGCCGCCGCGGACGCGGAGCCGGCGTGCCCTCGGTGCGCCCTGCCGACGAACGCGGTCGTGATGCCCGGCCGCGCTTGCGAGCGGTGCGCGCACCGGCGTTCGCTCGGTTTCGACACCGCGACGGCGCTCGGGATCTACGCCGACGAGATCCGCGAACTCTGCCTGTTGGTCAAGCACGAGCGCAACAGTTGGCTCGTCAGGCATCTGGCGGACCTGATACTCTTTGTGCGCGCTTCGAAGCTGACGGAGACGCCGCGCGACGCGTGGGTGGTGCCGGTGCCTCTGCACGCGAATCGACGTCGTCGTCGCGGCTACAACCAGGCTGAGGAGTTGGCGCGGGGGTTGGCGACGGGTTTGCGTCTGCCGTGCGTCTCGGCGTTGCGTCGCGTCAGCGACACGCCTCCGCTGGCCGAGCTGCCGCGCTCGACGCGCGAGAAAATCATGCGGAACGCGTTCAGCGCGCGACCGTCGCGCGGGTCCGGATTGAAAGGGCGGTTCGTGTTGCTTGTCGACGACATTTTGACGACCGGCTCGACCTGCGGCGCCGCGGCGCGGGCCTTGAAAGCCGCCGGCGCGGCGCGCGTCGAGGTCGTTGTGGTCGGGCGCGCCGTCGAGGTGCAATCATGAGCGGGCAGACTCCCGACGCGACGCGCGACGATGCTTCGGCCGCGCCCCGCGAACATCAAGCGACGCCGTACGCGCGCGACCTGGATGCGCTCCGGATCGGCACGCGCGGCAGCGACCTTGCGCGTTGGCAGGCGCATTGGGTCGCCGACGCGCTGCGCGCGGCGCACCCTGGGTTGCGGGTCGAGATCGTGGAGATCAAAACCCGCGGCGACCGCGATCGCGCCACGAGCCTGACCCAAATGGGCGGCCAGGGGGTCTTCACGAAGGAGATTCAGCGTGCCTTGCTCGACGGCTCGGTCGACCTGGCGGTGCACAGTTTGAAGGATCTGCCGACGATGGCGGTCGCGGGTCTGACGTTGGCCGCGGTGCCGCCGCGCGAGGATCCGCGCGACGCTCTGATCGCGCCCGCGGCGCGCACGCTCGACGCCCTCCCCGCGGGCGCGCGGATCGGCACCAGTTCGCCGCGACGTCGCGCGCTGTTGCTCGCGAATCGGCCCGACGCGCGGGTTGTCGAGCTCCGCGGCAACGTCGAGACGCGTCTGCGGCAGGCGCTCGAGGGTACGCTCGACGCCGTCGTGCTCGCCGCCGCCGGACTCAGCCGGCTCGGGTTGTCGGAGCACGTCACCGAGACTCTCGCCGCGCCTCGATTTTTGCCCGCGGTCGGGCAGGGGGCGCTCGGGCTCGAATGCCGAAACGACGACGACGTCACCCGCGCCCGCGTTCGCGCGCTCGATCACCCCGCGACGCACGCCGCCGTGATCGCCGAGCGCGCGCTCCTCGAAGCGCTGCAAGGGGGATGCCTGGCGCCGCTCGCGGCGTGGGCGCGAGTCGAGGCGCCGCATGCCGACGCGACGTCCACGCGCTTGACCCTGAGCGCGATCCTGCTCAGCCCCGACGGCGCGCGGAAGCTCGAAGCGACGGTCGTCGGCACGACGGACGACCCGCGCGCGGCGGGCCTCGTGGCGGCGCGCGACCTGTTCGCGCGCGGCGCGCGCGAGCTGCTCGCCGCCGAGACCGCCTAAGCCTCAAGGTTTTGCCGATCGGCCCACTCCACGAAATCCGAGGAGTCGACGCAGCCGCGTGAGCTTCCCCGCGCGGCGTCGGGGCGGGCTTTGATTCGGTCAGATCGAGCGCGGCGCGGGTCGATACGACCAAAGGGGAGGGACGTCGCGAGCTTTGTCGCGGCGCCCTCTTCGCGCTGGATCGCGGAGCGAACGCACACGTGCGGCACGCGTCAGACGCCTCGACTGTCACTCGGAAGCCGTCCCCGTCGCGCACCTCGCGCGCGTCGCGGACCGGCCCGCGCGCGCCCTTGGCACGCCTGTGGCCGGCCGCTTTTTTCGCGATCATGCTCGTCACGGCCTACGCCCTGACTTCGGTCTCGGTCTGGCTCGCGGCGACGTACTTGGTCGCAATGCTCCTGATCGTCCTCGGACCCGAAGCCGCGCGCCGTCCGCAACCGCGGAGCCGTCGCCGGCACGAAGGCCCACGACGTACAGGACCCGCCCGCCTGTCGTCGCGAGCGGTTCCGACGGCTGACGACGGCACTCCAGGCAACCCTCCCGAAGCCTGCAACCTCGACCCCGAACCCGCCGACGCCGGCGCGGTCGGGCGCGACTCCGACATCCCCGACGCCAACCTCGCTTCCGACGCGAACGGGCCGGTCACACGGCGCGTCCGCGGTCGAGGCCGGGGGCGCGGGCGCGTCGCGTCGACGCTCGAATCCGCACGCTCGGCCACGTGGGTCCAGGTTGCGCCCGGGAAGTTTGTCCGCGTCGACGATGCGTCCGCTTCGATTGATTCCGGCACTTTCAACCCCGGCCCGTCCGCACATCCCAACGTCTCCGCGGACGAGCCTCCACGCGTGTCCGACCCGCCGGCGTCGTTCGCTGCTCGCGACGACGAGGCGAGCCGCGCGCCGCTTTCGGATGCGCCGCCGCAACGGCGCGACGACGACATCGAAATCGAGCCGACCCCGGTCGCGACCGAGGCAAACGCCGAGGCAGCGCCCGAGTCGACCGCTTGTTCGTTCCGAACCGAGCAGGACATCGACGCAACGACGGATTCCAACCCCGCCGGCGCGACGACGCCCGACCTCGTTCGCAACGACCTCCACGCGGAGGACGCCCCCGACATCCACGTCGATCGCGACGACGCTCCCATCGCGCGCACACGGGATAACGGTATCGCACCGGACGCCCCGCGCGCTCGATCTCGGAGCTCTCGCCGCGCTTCGCCGCCAAGGTGGCCGGCCGCGCGCGTCCCGCTCGTTTACGACCGTCGACGTCCGCCCACGCGACGACGCCTCCCCAAGGCGCGCCCCCTCGCGACGCGTCCGCGCGGACCACGAGCCCGGTTTCGGCCGCGCTCCCGCGCACAGCGACGCACGGGGTCGAACACGACGCGATCACCTCCATGATCGCTTTGCAAACGCCCGCCCCGCAGCGTGATCAAGCCAACCCTCCCAGTCCCGCCCGGACCTTTGTCGCACCGGGGTCTTGTCAAAACCCGCACGCGACCGCATGCTGAACGTGTTAGGACCGTCGTCGATCATTCCGCGCCGCCGCCCCTCTCTGAATGCGCCACGAATCGACTACGCGGGGTCAGACGCCAATGCGACCGAACATCGTTCGACGTCTCTGCCTGCTCTCGACGCTCGCCGCTTGCACGCTCGCGGCCTGCGCCGCCGGCGCGCGTCCGTGCGCCGCCGCCGTCACCCGCGAGCAGGTCGAGCGCGCGATCCGCGAGGGCGTCGCCTACCTCAAGAAACAACAGCGCGACGAGGGCTCGTGGAGCGACGCCGACGACCGCAACCCCACCGGCATGACCAGCCTCGCCACGCTCGCCCTGCTCACCGCCGGCGAGGAGGTCGACTCGCCCGCGATTCAACGCGCGCTGAAATACCTGCGCCGGTTCGGCCCGAACGACCTCAACAGCACCTACGCGGTCGGGCTGCAAACGATGGTCTTCGCCGCCGCCGAGCCGCGTCGCGACCAGTTGCGGATCGCGAACAACGCGACCTGGCTGCAAGCCGCGCAGATTCAGCCGGGCGACCCCGCGCGGTTTCCGGGCTCGTGGACCTACGGCATGGCGCGCGGCCACGACGGCGACAATTCGAACACGCAGTACGCCCTGCTGGGGCTGAACGCCGCGAGCGAGATCGGCGTGCCGGTCGACCCGCGGATCTGGATGTTGTCGCGGAAGTACTGGGAGTCGGCCCAAAAGCCCACCGGCGGCTGGGGCTATCTGCGCGATCCCGGCGGCGGACCGACCGCGAGCATGACCTGCGCCGGCATCTCGAGCCTCGTCATCACCGGCTCGAAACGCTTCGAGGGCCAGGAGTTTCTCGACGGCAGCTCGATCCACAACTGCGGCCGCGGCGGCTTCAACCCCGACATCGCCCGCGCCGTCGAATGGATGGCGAGCCACTTCCGCGTCGGCGAAAACTTCGGTCAATCCTCGAACTGGAAGTTCTACTACCTGTACGGCCTTGAGCGCGCCGGCCGGCTCGCCGGGCTGCGCTACTTCGGCACGCACGACTGGTACCGCGAGGGCGCCGAGGAACTCGTCTCGATCCAGGACAAGCTCCAAGGCTTTTGGAGGGGTGTCTCGATCGAGGACAACCCCCTGATCGCGACCAGCTTCGCCGTCCTGTTCCTCGCGAAAGGCCGCGCGCCGGTCCTGATCAACAAACTGCGGCACGGGCCCAAGAACGATTGGAACAACGACCCCGACGACGTCCGCAACCTCGTCGACCTCGTCTCGCGCGACTGGAAACATCTGCTCACTTGGCAGGTCGTCGACCCGAACATCGCGAGCGTCGAGGACCTGCTCCAGTCGAACATTCTCTTCTTCAACGGTCACGAGGTGCCCGAATTCAGCGAGGAGGCGCGGAAGAAGCTGCGCGAGTTCGTCGACCAAGGGGGCTTCATTTTCGCCGACGCCTGCTGCGGACGCGAAGAGTTCGACCGCGGCTTCCGCGCGCTCATGGCCGAGCTGTTTCCCGAGGAGGACTACAAGCTCAAGCCGCTGTCCGAAGAGCACGCGGTCTGGCGGTCGCGGCACCGGCTTTCGCCCGACGTCCACCCGCTCTGGGGCATCGAGCACGGCTGCCGGACGTGCGTCATCTACTCGCCGCGCGACCTCTCGTGCTATTGGAACCAGTCCGAGAAGTCGCCCGCGAACCCGGCGGTCATCCTGGCGCAAAAAGTCGGCCAGAACATCATCGATTACGCGACCGGCCGCGAGCTGCCCGCCGACAAGCTCGCCGTCCGCGAAGTCCGCGACTTCCGCCCCGAGAATCCGAAGCGCGGCGCGCTGCACATCGCCAAATTAAGGCACGCGGGCGAGTGGAACGTCGCGCCGCTCGCGATCCCGAACCTCACGACGGCGCTGCGCAACAGCTCGCTCAAGTTCGACGTGGTGGTCAACCACAAGGCGATCTTCCCGCGCGATCCGAACCTCGCGCATTACCCGCTCGTGTACATTCACGGCCGCGCCGCGATGTCGTTCGCCAAGGAAGACCTCGACGCCTTGCGCAGGCACCTCGACCCCGGCGGCGGCAC
>JAJYDB010000173.1 GCA_021777845.1 Planctomycetota bacterium | reverse complement strand
AAATCCCGACCCGAAGCGTACTTCGAGCCGGCTGAACGCGGCCGCCTCGACGCAGTTTGCGCTCGTCGCGTCTACTCCGACGCGGCGCACGTCGCGCCCTCCTCGCCGCTTAACGTCCCGCGACCGCGCTATATTGCACAAACAGAAGAATCGCCGTGAGCAAACTGACGACCGCGAGCATCCCCGACGGCATCAGCCGCTTCGTCTTCAAAAAGCGGAAGATAAACAGCAAAGCGAGCGCGACCGCAACCCCCGCGCCCATCCCAAACCCGATCGCCGGCATGAAGAACGTGATGAACAGCGCTATCACCTCGAGCTGCCCGCTGACGATCCCCGCGATCAACGACGCCTTGCTCCCCGCCATCTTGTATCCGATCACGCCTCCCGCCTGAAGCAACAGCGCATAGATCGCCAGGGTGATCTGTCCAACAACAACCGGCATGTTTGTTCGACTCCTTCACAAAACGAGTGCCTGCATCGAATTCGACGCGGCCAAATAAGGATTCTCGACGTGCGCGCGGGCGTTTGCAACCCGTCGAGCTCAACCGCCTCGATTTCGAGGATTGACTCGCCGGGCGCCGCGCCTACAAGAACCGGGATCAAGCGAATTACGTCGCAACTGTCTAAAATGACGGGGGTTAAAGGATGCTGCGCTCGATTTTGACCGTGGCGGCCGTGCTGGCGGCACAGACCGCGCGTGCGGACGAACCGCAAAGCGCGAAAAGCAAGCCGCGCGTCGTTTCGACGCAGACGCGCGAGGCAGAGAAGCCCCCGCTCCGCGCCGCCGACAGCGACGCCCCGTTGCCCGAGGGCTGGCCCGCCGCCACCGAGCCCCGCAAAATCGAGGTTAAGGCGTACCCGGCGTATCGGAGCGCCGTCGCGCGGGCCCAGAACGCGCGGTTGAACGCCGACAACGCACTCTTCTTCCCTCTGTTTCTCCACATCAGCCGGAAGAACGTCGCGATGACGGCGCCGGTCGTGAATACCTACACTCCACAAATGCTCGAAAAACCCGGCGCAGAGGGCGACATGAGCATGGAGTTTCTCTACTCCTCGACGAAGCAGGGCGAGCTCGGCGCCGGGGTCGGCGCGGTCCGCGTCGAGGATCACCCCGCCGCGACGTTCGCGTGTCTTGGGTTCGTCGGCGCGATGAACGACGACGTGATGCGCGACGGCGTCCGCGACCTGCGGGCCTGGCTCGACGAGCACAAGTCGGAGTGGACCGCCGACGGACCGCCGCGACGGCTCGGCTATCACGGCCCGATGACCCCCGAGGCCGAACGTCGTTGGGAAGTGCAGTTACCGATCAAGCCGGCGAAGACAATCGAGGAGAAACCCGCGACGCGGAAGTAAACTCCACTCCGGCGGACCGGAGCTCCATTAATAGCCGATCGCGCAGCCGTCCTTGCGCGGGTCGGAGCCGCCTGTGAGCACGCCGCGGTCGACGTCGATACGTATCGCCTGGTAGCCGCCGTAGCCGCCGCGTCCGCCCGCCGAAACGTTGTGCCCCATTGCCTTTAAGGCGGCGCGGACCTCGGGCCCGATCTCGGACTCGAGGAAAACGACGCCGCCGTCGCGGGCGCGCGTGCCGGTCGGGTCGCTCGATCCCGCGTGCCGGAACCTGGCCGCGTCGCCCGCCTCTTGCACGTCCATGCCGAAGTCGATCAAATTGCAGATCACTTGGGCGTGCCCCTGCGCCTGCATGTCGCCGCCCATGAGCCCGAAGCTGAGCCACGGCTTGCCGTCTTTCGTCACGAACGCCGGAATGATCGTGTGGAACGGTCGTTTCCGCGGTTCGAGCCGGTTCGCGTGCGTCGGGTCGAGCGCGAACAGGCAGCCTCGATTTTGAAGCGCGAAGCCGAGCCCGCCCGGCACGTGTCCCGAACCGAAGCCGTTGAAGTTGCTTTGAATCAGGCTGACGGCGTTCATGTCGCCGTCGACGACGGTCATGTAGATCGTATCGGCCTCGGCGAGTTTGCCTGGTTCGGGGTGGTCGTTGGCGTGGTCGGGGTTGATCAGTTTGCCGCGTTCGCGGGCGTATTCCTTCGAGATCAGCCGCGCGACGGGCACCTGCGCGAACTCGGGGTCGGTGTAGTACGTGCCGCGATCTTCATACGCGAGCTTCTTGGCTTCGATCATCAGGTGGAGCGTCCGGGCGGAATTCGGGCCGAGCGCTTTGAGGTCGTACGGCTCGAGCAGGTTGAGCATTTGGAGGGCGGCGATGCCTTGGCCGTTGGGGGGGAGTTCCCAGACGTCGTAGCCTCGATAATTGGTGGAGACGGGCTCGACCCAGGTGCTCGCGTGCTTCTCGAAGTCCTCGGAGGCGAAGAGTCCGCCGACCGACTTCGAATAGGCGAGGATTTGCTCGGCGATTGGTCCGCGGTAGAAGCCGTCGCGGCCGTGGGCGACGATCGCGCGGAGTGAGCGGGCGAGGCCGGGGTTGCGGAAGATCTCGCCGGCTTTGGGAGCGTGTCCGCCGGGCAGGTAGCACGCGGCGCTGGTGGGGACGCGCGACAGTCCGCGCTGCGAGAGCGCCCAGTCGCCCGCGATGATCTCGCTGACGGCGAAGCCGTTGTCGGCGTAGTCGATCGCCGGCGCGAGCAGGTCGCTCCATGACTTTGTGCCGAAGCGTTTGCGGAGCTCGTCCCAGCCGTCGACGCAGCCGGGGACCGACCAACTGTACGGTCCGAAGCTGGGGATCGAGGTCATTCCAAGCTGTTTGAAGCGATCGATCGAGGCGGCGGCGGGCGCGCGGCCGCTGGCGTTCAGGCCGTAGAGCTTCTTGGTTTTGGCGTCCCAGACGATCGCGAAGAGGTCGCCGCCGATGCCGTTGGACATGGGTTCGACGACGCCGATGACGGCGTTGGCGGCGATGGCCGCGTCGACGGCGTTGCCGCCGCGCTCGAGGACGCGAATCGCGGCGAGGGTCGCGAGCGGCTGACTCGTGGCCGCCATCCCGCGACGTCCGACGACCGACGACCGCGTTTTTCGAGGCGGTCCGTGCGGTCGGTCGCCCGCGTGCAGGATCGTCGCCGAGGCCATCAGCAGCGCGAGCGTCGTCGCGACGAGAGAGCACGCTGTGAAGACGGTTTGATGTCGCATCGAACGTCCTCGGTTTGCGGGTGGATGTCGATCGCGGTCAGACGACGGCGTCGGGGAGGGCGTCGATCGCGTCGCGGTAGGGGAGGCCGGTCTGCGCGCCTCGGACCGTGACCGCGAGCGCGCCGGCTTTGACGGCCCACGCGGCGGCGGCACGCGGCGTGCGGCGCTCGGCGAGAGCGGTCGCCAGCGCGCCGTTGAACGCATCGCCGGCACCCACGGTATCAACCGCGACGACGCGAGGCGAGGGGATCGCGGCGCAATCGAGTCGAGAATCGCCGGCGGGTGTCGCGACCA
Organism: Planctomycetota bacterium; assembly: GCA_021777845.1. Lineage (GTDB taxonomy): Bacteria > Planctomycetota > Planctomycetia > Isosphaerales > Isosphaeraceae > JAJYDB01. The sequence goes on along the minus strand of JAJYDB010000173.1, from coordinate 6,949 downwards.
GGCAGCCGCGCGACCCGAGCGTGATCACGACGTCGCGCGCGCCGAGCTTGATCAAAGCGGCGGCAAGGTCGGCGGGGTCGGAGTCGGGCGGCATTCCGGCGAGCGTCGCCGCCTCGACGCGGTTCGGCGCAACGACGTCGGCGAGGGCGAGCAGGGGGGTTGCGGCAGAGGTTGCCGGTGCGGGGTTGAGCACGGTCCGCATCCCCGCGGCGCGTGCGCGTCGGAGCGCCCGCGCGACGGCTTCGAGCGGGATTTCAAGGCTCGCGAGCAACACGCCGCCGGGTTTGAAGACCGCGTCGGGCAGCGCGTCGACGTGCTCGGCGCGGAGCGCGGCGTTCGCTCCGGGCGCGACGCCGATCAGATTCTCGCCGGCGTCGTCGACCAGAATCAAGGCCGAGCCCGAGGTCGCGCCCGCGATCACGACGGCGTGTCCGACGTCGATCCCCTCGCTCCGCAACGCCTCGAGCGCCGCGCGACCGGCGTCGTCGTCGCCGACGGCCGTCACGAAGACGACTTCCGCCCCCGCGCGCCGCGACGCGACGGCTTGATTGGCCCCTTTGCCGCCGCGACCGATCGCGAACACGCCGCCGAGGCGCGTCTCGCCGGGCACGGGCAGCGTCGGCACCCGCAAGGTGTAGTCGGTGTTGCTCGAACCGATCACAACCACGCTGGACATCGTGTTTCCCGGCCGTCGGCCGCTCGCCTCGCGACCCCGTTGGATCGTCCTGATCGCCCGAGTCGGAGGCGCGCTCAGGTCGTCGCCCTCATGTTCGCCCAAAAGTCGACGCCGGGGTCTTGCTTCAACGTCGCGATCGACGCCGTACGTCCGAGGTCGGCCTGATACCAGCCGGCGACCTCCGTTTGAGCCGCTTCGATCGAGGCCTCGATCGCCGCGACGACGTTGCTCGGCGCGGCTCCGTTCGCGAGCAAACCCGACCAATAGGCGAGCCCGGCGGAGTCGGCGGCGCGTCCGAGGAGATCTTGATACAGGCCGTTCACGAACGAAGTCGACGTGCCTCCAAAATGGGCGACGGCCTCGTTGGAGCCGAGAATCTGAGCGCGGACCGCATTGTCGGATACGCCCGATGCGAGCATCGCCGCCCAACTCTGCACGCCGACGTCGTTCTTCAAGGTCGCGAGCGAAGCGGTGCGGCCGAGGTCGGTCTGATACCAGCGCGCGACCTTCGTCGCCAGCGCCTCGGGCGACCACTCAATGAGCCGAGCGACGTCGTAACGCGTCGCGCCGCCCGCGAGCTGCGCCACCCACGACGCCAGCCCCGACGGATCCGCCGGACGACCAAGCAGCGTCTGATACAGAGCATTGACGTAGTCTTGGGCCGTACCTCCGCTCTTGTTGAGGAACTCGGGCGAGGCGAGGATCGAAGCCTGCAAATCGCTCGCCGAGGTTGCGCCCGCGACTAGGTTCGTCGACCCCTCGGATTGCAGACCGATGGGCGACGAGCTGCTCGAGGCGCTCTGCGTCGCGGCGAAGTTCGCACCGGGGAGCAGCGCGCCGACGGCGTTCGCGGCGTCGACGATGCCGCCGGTGACCACCAGGCCGGCGAGACCCGGCAGCGGCTTCGCGGTCGACAGCACTTGGTTGATCACCTGCGCCGGGGAAGCGCTCGGCGCCAGACCTTGAATCAAGGCGACGACGCCGGTCACGTACGGGGTCGCCATCGACGTGCCCGAATACTGCGCGTAGCCGCCGGGGACCGTGCTCCAGATATTCACGCCGGGCGCCGCGATGTCGACCGTCGTCGCGCCGAAATCCGAGAACGACGCGAGGTTGCCGTTCTGGTCGGTCGCCGCGACCACGATCTCGTTCGGCAGCCGATAACTGCCGGGATAGCTTGGCGACGTGTCGGTGTTCGTGCCGTTGTTGCCCGCCGCGGTCACGAAGACCACGCCGTGCTGCCCGGCATAGTTGATCGCGTTGTACAGCGTCTGCGAATACGTCCCGCCGCCCCAGCTCGCGTTGATCACCGTCGCGCCGTGCGCGACCGCGAAGTAGATCCCGCTTGCGGCCTCGTCGGTCGTGCCGTTGCCGTTCGAATCGAGGACCTTCACCTCCATCAGCCGCGCGCCCCAGTCGACGCCCGTCACCCCCGTGCCGTTGTTCCCCGACGCCGCGATAATCCCCGAAACGTGCGAGCCGTGACCGTTGTCGTCCTGCACGTTCGCGTTGTTCGACACGAAGTTCCAGCCGTTCACGTCGCCGGGATACGTCGCCGCGTCGGCCGCAAGGTTCGGATTCGTCCAAAGCTGACCCGAGAGGTCGGGACTCGCGAAGTCGACGCCCGTGTCGAGCACCGCCACGACCGTCGGCGCGCCCGTCGTCACCGTCCAGGCCTGCGGCGCGTCGATCCCCGTCCCGTTTGTATTCGACAGCCCCCACTGTTGCGAAAAGTACGGGTCGTTCGGCGTGATCGAAGCCGCGCGGATCGAGGCGTCGGTCTCCACGTACACGACCCCGGGGTCGTTCTGAAGCTGATGGATCATCGCGCTCGGACTCTCGAACGCCGGCAACGAAATCGCCTCGGTCCGGCCCGGCAACGTCTGCACGACCACGCCGCCGACGCTCGACAAAACCGCCTGCTGCGCGGCCGACGACACGCCCGGGGCGAACTCGATCATCAGGTCAAAGGAACCCGCGAGGCTCGGCACCACGCGCGGCTCAAGCGACTCGAACGAATCAATCGCGACCGAGGAGGGCCGCGCGGCACGTCGCGTGCTTTCGGGGATGCGTCGCATGGATGTCCGTTTCGGAACGGTGAGCTTCTCAAACGGTGCGGTCAACGAAGGCGCGGCTCGCGCGAGGGGGGAACCAACCACGATCAAGGAGAACGGGACGAAACTCCTTCTCCGACACGACCTCGGGATCCGATCGGCCCGCAAGCCGATGTAAAGTATAGCATCGTAATCGAGTCTCGTCCGCCGACAACGACGCGACCTGCGCGGGCGGACGGGCGGCGTCGCAAAAAAACAACATCGCCGTCCGACCTTGCCACGATTCAAGGTTGCTCGAGACACGAAACCGCGATCGGGCCGGGAGGAACAGGCGGTTTCGCATCCGGGAGCGTCGACGCCTGGCCGTTGCCGATCGCCAAGTCGGCCACCATCAACGTGATCACCAACACCATGCCCCAGAGTCGCATGATCGCCTCCTCAAAACACGGCCTCGATGCCTCTTATACGACGTGCGCGCCGTTCGTGACGTTCGCTCGATGCCTCACGAACCCTCGCCACAATCGCCGGCCCCTTCTCTTCAAGTCTAGGACCGCTTTGCCCGGCTGTCGCCCCGAATTCGTCCAGCGGCCGCGCGCGTTGTTTTTGGGAACCGAGCGACCGCGAGGAGATCGTCGGCGCGCGACGAAACCGCGCACGGCGAAACCGCGCGCAATCGCCTCAACCGCGGCGCTTGCGGCCGGAAACCGGCGCTTTCGCTTTCGGTTGCACGACCCGCGCAGACCGCTTTGGCGGCTTCGGCTCCCGCGCCGGAGACTCGTGATCGTGCGACGCTTCGTGAGGATGTGCGTGCTCGCCCGCGAGGTCGTGCACGTGGTCGTGCGGCGCGATCGCTTCGGCCGCGGCGAGCGCGCAACGGCCCGACTCCACCCCGCGGACGCCGATCAAGCCGTCGGCGATTTCGCGGACGATGCGCGCCCGGCCGCGCAGGAGCACAACCTCGAGACAACGGGTCGCGTCGAGATGCACGTGCGTCGTCGTGACGATGTGATCCAGATGCGCGTGCTGCAACTCGGTGAGCCGCTCGGCGAGCCGGCCTGCGTGATGGTCGTAAATCAAAGTCACGACGCCGACGGCGAGACTGTCGTCGCGCGCGACGGCCTCTTCGATCAGCGCGGCGCGCATCAGCCCGCGCACCGCTTCGCTGCGGTTCGCGTACCGATGCGTCGTTCGATACCGATCGAACTTTCGCAGCAGCTCGCCGCCGATCGCCACGCTGAATCGGACAGTCATGACTCGCTCGACCACAAAAGTGGAGTAACAATCAATGCCGCGGCAGACGATCGCGAGTACACTTGGTCCGGGCGCGATTGGAAAAAGATACCGCAATCGGGGCGGGCCGCTCCTCTCAGATTAACTCCATCCACGCGCCGTCCTGCTTCGAGCTCGCCACCGCGGCTTCGACGAACGCCATGCCCGCGACGCCGTCCTCGATGCCGGGATGCTCAAACGGAGTCGGGCACGATTCGCCCCGCGACCGCCGGATCGTCCATTCGAGCGTGCGGTGGAGATTCGCAAGCGCCTCGTGGAAACCCTCGGGATGTCCCGACGGCACTCTAATGTAGGGTTTGATGTCGGCGGGAAAGTAGTTATACTCCGCGCCCAATCGGTAGAGCCTCAGCGGCTCGCCTCCACTGTAATGTTTGAGCACGGTGTGATCGGTAATCGACCACTCGAGCGTCCCCGAGGTCCCGCTCACGCGGAAGCCGTTGTCGTTCTGGGCGCCGATCGTGATCTGCGACGCGGCGATCGTCGCGATCCCGCCGTTGTCGAGGTCCGCGAGCACGGTGAAGTCGTCGTCGAGCGCGCGACCGGGGACGAACGCCTTCAGCCGGGCGCGGATCCGCGTCGCGCGTCGGCCGGCCGCGAATCGGACAAATTCATACGCATGCGTGCCGATGTCGCCGCCGCAGCCCGAGGCTCCCGCCTTCGCCGGGTCGACGCGCCACGCGGCTTGTTTTTGGCCGTCGGCCTCGAGTTTCGAGGCCAGCCAGCCCTGCGGATACCACGCCTCGACCTTCCGCACCTCGCCGATCGCGCCGTCGAGCACCAGCCGGCGCGCGAACATCACCATCGGGAAGCCGGTGTAGGTGTACGCCACCACGAAGGGCGACTTCGACGCCTGGACCGTCGCCTGCAGACGCTTCGCCTCAGCCAGCGTCGTCGTCAGCGGCTTTTCGCAGAGGACGCCGAAGCCTGCCGAAGCCGCCGCGTCCGCCGGGCCGAAGTGGGCGTCGTTCGGCGTCACGATCGTCACGTAGTCGATCCGCTCCGATTCCGGCAGCGCCGCCTCGCCCGCGACCAGCGACTTCCAGTCGCCGTAGCCGCGCGTGAAGAACAACTCGCGAGCCGATGCGATCGCCTCCTCGGGCTTGCCGCGCAGCGCCCCGGCGGTCAGTTCGGCCGAGTTGTCGATCAGAATCGCGCGTCGGTGCGGACCCCCGAAGAAGTTCGCCGGACCACCTCCGCCCACCATCCCCACCCGCAGCTTGCGCCGGCTCATTGTGCGTTCCCACCTCGTCCGAACCCTGTTTTGACGACTCGCGGCCTCGATACCCCGCCCCGATCAGTCACTATAGCCCCCGCACGCGCGGTCGCAAGCCCCGAGACGCCCCGATCAGGCGGGCATTCCCCACGGACGGGCCGCATCGCCCCCCTTCGACGCAACCTCAGCCGCCGCGCTTGCCAAACCTACCGCCCGGTGCGATAATCATCCTTTGTGTGACACAACGCACGGCGGGCTCGTCGATCAAGCTTTCGCCCGTGTCGACCACGTCCCGAGGAGGGCACGTCCCTTGAGTACCGGCAATCCCGCCTTCGCACACGAATTTCAGGGCTACGAGCAAGTTTACGGCTCGGCCGGCGTCCGTACCGCAACCGTTCAAGGTACGGTCGGCAAGACCTTCGGCCTGGCGGGAATCCTCTCGGCGGCGGCCATCTACACCTGGTCGCAGGCCGCGGCGAATCAGATTCAGCCGATGGTTTACATCGCTTCGATTATCGGGGCGCTCGTACTCGCCATCCTCACGATCGTCAAACCTAAGCTCTCGCCCTGGACCGCTCCGTTCTACGCGCTGCTTGAAGGCGTCGTGCTCGGCGCCGTCTCCTATTCGGTTGAAAAGCAGTTCCGCGGCTATCCGGGCATCGCCTTGCAGGCCGTCTCGATGACGCTCGGCGCACTGATCGTCATGCTCTTCCTGTACGCGACCCGCATTATTCGCGTCACGAACCGGCTGGCGATGATCATCGTCGGGGCAACCGGGGCCATCGGGTTGGTCTACCTGGTCTCGTTCATCGCGATGTTCTTCGGTGCGCGGGTGCCGTTCCTCACGAGCGCCTCGCCGCTCGGCATCGGCTTCAGCGTTGTCGTCTGCGGCGTCGCGGCGTTCAACCTGCTCCTCGATTTCGACTTCATCGAACGCACCGCCGCGGCCGGCGCTCCCAAATACATGGAGTGGTACGGTGCTTTCGGACTGATGGTCACACTGGTCTGGCTCTACCTCGAAATCCTCAGGCTGCTCTCGAAGCTGTCGCGGGATCGATAACCCGACGCGGCCCGACTTGAAATCGCAAGGAAAACGAGTATCCCGGAGCGAACCCTCCGGGATACCTCACACGTCTAGCTTCCAAGTCGCGAGAGTGGCGAAACTGGCAGACGCGCGGGATTTAGGTTCCCGTGCCGCAAGGCGTGAGGGTTCGACTCCCTCCTCTCGCAGTCCAAATCCTCCTTTCAACCGATGTCGCGGGCCCGCACGCCTTTCCGAGGCCGCGCGGCGTGCGCCCGTCGAAAAAAAAACCGCGCGGGATCGCCGCGATCTTCCCTCCGCGGAGGACGTTTAGACGAAAGACGGTTTATATAGCTGCGCCTTGAATCTCCCTGCGGCGGTTGCCAGAATGTCCACTCGTGTCATGCGGCGACCCGGCGTTAGGTTCTCGGCGTGTCCTGAAGGCAAGCGCGTCGCCGTCGGCAGGCACCACCGTTTCAGGGGCCGAGCGCATCCATGACGACTCCGATTCGCAACCTGCCGGTGGTGCAGAACTGGGATTGTCACAGTTGCGGCGACTGTTGCCGGATCGAGGCGGTGGTTACAGCGGAAGAGAAGGATCGGATCGAGGCGCTCGATCTGGCGAACGATCCCGAGGTTGCCGCGCGACCGTGGTTCGCGCCCGTCGGCGGGGGCTCGAAGAACTGGAAGCTGCG
>JAJYDB010000172.1 GCA_021777845.1 Planctomycetota bacterium | reverse complement strand
TCCCGCAGCGGAACCGCATCATTGCCGGGCTTTGCGTCGGCGTGATCGTCGTCGAGGCGACGCCCCGAAGCGGTTCGCTCTCGACGGCGCGGCACGCATTGGAGCAAGGTCGCGAAGTGTTCGCGGTGCCGGGGCCGGTCGACAGTCTCGTAAGCCGTGGCTGCCACCGTCTGATCCGCGACGGCGCCCGGCTCGTTGAATCGGCCGAGGACGTGCTCGAGGAATTGGGCGGCCGCGTCCGCGACTTCGTGACCGCGACCGCTGTGCCGGCTGCGTCCAGCCCTACAAAGGGCGATGACGTCCAGCATGCCCCACGCGGCGTCGACGCCTTGGGAGAGGTCGAGCGCGCCGTCTGGACGCGGCTCGACGACAGCCCGCGGGCAGTCGACGAACTGATCGCAACGACAGGATTGACCCCCGCACAGGTGCTCGCCACACTCAGCATGCTCGAAGTTCGTCGTCTCGTGCGGCGTTTGCCCGGTCACTGCTTCGTGCGCGCCTAGGTCGCGCCGCCGTGATCAGGCGTCCCGACTTGACCTCGGAGCCGCCGGCGTTTTCCTCATGGCCGACCGTCATAATCATTACGAGGCCGCGTTCGAAGCCTACATCCGCGCCGCGCGGGTACCGTGCGTCGCCGTCAACGAAGCGAAACGCTCGCTCTGCGACGACGAAGCCGGGCTCAAGAATCCCGACTTTTTGCTCTATCCGCGCTGCGCTCCGAACCTCGTCGTCGAAGTGAAAGGGAAGCGTGCGTTTGACGAGCGCGGACGGCGTCCTTGGGAGAATTGGGTCACGACCGACGACCTCGACGGACTGGCGAGATGGCAGACGCTGTTCGGACCAGGTTTTCGCGCATTGCTTGTGTTTGCGTACGCCGAGCCCTTGCGTATGTTCCCCCTGCCAAGCGAAGATGACGTCGTCGAAACGCGCGGCCTCGTTTACCGATTTTGGGGGGTCGAGCGCGACGACTACATTGAACATCTGCGTTCCCGCGGTCCCGCGTGGAAAGCGGTTCAGATGGCGCGCTCCGAATTTCGGCGCCGCGTCCGGCCGCTCCGCGAGTGGCTGCCGATGGCCCGTACAGCGACCCCGCGTCCGCGACCCCTTCGGGAGCTCCGACGATGACCTCCAAGCCGATCACAAACTTCTGGACCTCCGCGATTCGGGTCGTACCGCCCGTGCTGCTTGCCGTATTGATCACGCTCTACCCGACGACGGCTCGCGCCCAAAATCCCGAAGAAGAAGGCGGCGGCGATAAGAAGTCCGACGACCCCGTGCCGAGCTACCTGTACTTCGGGGCGATCTCCTCGGCGGTCATCTTTCTCGTGTGTAAATCCGCCCGGCGCTGATCGTCGGACGTCCCCGCAACCCTCGGATTCGACTAAATGCAGGGCCTTGAGATTTCGGAACCTTCCCCGCAGGCAGGCCCTCGCGGTCCGTCCCGCGATGACGTCGCCGCGCTCTATCACGCGCCGCTGCTCGAGCTCGTCGGTCGCGCTGCCGCCGTGCATCGCCGCGCGCACGACCCCTCCCGCGTCCAGGTTTGCGTCCTCCTCTCGATCAAAACCGGCGGCTGTCCCGAAAACTGCGGCTACTGCCCACAGTCGGCGCACTTTGAAACCCCTGTTGCGGCGACCCCGCTGCTTCAGGTCGACGCCGTCCTCGACGCCGCGCGACAAGCGCGCGACGACGGCGCCACCCGCTTCTGCATGGGCGCCGCCTGGCGCGAAGTCCGCGACGGCGACGCCTTCGAGCGCGTCCTCGACATGGTCCGCGGCGTCAAAACGCTCGGCCTTGAGGCGTGTTGTACTCTCGGCATGCTCGACGAGTCGCAGGCGCAACGTCTCAAGCAAGCCGGGCTCGACGCCTACAATCACAATCTCGATTGCTCTGACGAATATTACGATCGTGTCATTACGACCCGAAATTACAACGACCGCCTGCGTACGCTCGCGCACGTCCGCGCCGCCGGCATCACCGTCTGTTGCGGTGGAATCGTCGGGATGGGCGAGAGCGACGCCGACCGGATCGCCCTTTTGCACACGCTCGCGAATCTGCCCGCGCCGCCTGAGTCGGTGCCGATTAACGCGCTCGTGCCGGTCGCGGGGACGCCGCTTGCCGGTCGCGCCCGGGTTGACGTTTGGACGATGCTTCGGATGATTGCGACGGCGCGGATTTTGTTGCCTGCCGCTATGGTTCGCCTCTCCGCCGGACGCACCGAGATGTCCGACGCCGAGCAGGCGCTCTGCTTCCTCGCGGGGGCGAACTCGATCTTCGCGGGCGAAAAACTGCTCACCACGCCGAACCCTGCCTTCGACCGCGACCGGGCACTCTTCGAAACGCTCGGCATCCTACCACTCGAGCCCGAGCCCGGCCCGTGATCCGCGGAGGCGGCGCATGACCTGCCGCGACGCCGCCCCCCGGCCCCGGAACGGAGTTGTCGTCGCCGGCATGGGACTCGTCACCGCTCTGGGTGCCGACCGCGAATCCACCTGGCGCGCCCTGCTCGACGGCCGTTCCGGCGCGCGCGTCGTCGATGTCGATCGCCTCGGACCGCGCGCCGCCTTTCCGGCGCTCGACCCCCTCGTTCGCGCACGCCTGCCCGAGCCGGCGCACACTCTCGCTGCCCGCGCTGCGACCGAGGCGCTGGTCGACGCCGGTCTCATGAACCCCGGCCCGGCGGGGACCGCGAATGGACTCCGCGATCACGTCGACCCCGATCGCGTCGGCGTCATCGTCGGACTCAGCAAAGGAGGGCTGCGCGGCTTGACCCGATCCGCGGCCCGCACGTTCGAGCAACGGGATCTCGCGCCGTTCGACTGCGATTGGACACTCTCTTGGCCGCACGCCGCCGCCGACTTCGTCGCCGTGATGACTGGCGCGACCGGCCCGCGCTCGTGCCCCGTCGCCGCCTGCGCAACCGGGCTCGTCGCGGCCTTGCGCGGCCTCGAATGGATCGAGCGCGGCGTCTGCGACGTCGTCCTCGTCGGCGCGGCCGACGCCTCGCTCGAGCCGCCCGTGCTCGCCGCATTCGACCGCATGCGCGTCCTTGCGCGCGGTCGCAATCTCGACGATCCCACCTGCCTCGTCCGCCCCGGCGACCACACGCGCAACGGCTTCCTCGTAGGCGAAGGAGCCGCGATTCTCGTCCTCGAACGCGCTGCGCACGCCCAAGCCCGCAGCATCCAGCCGTACTGCGCGTTCGCCGGCGGCGCGCTCGGTTCCGACCCGCACGGCGTCGCCGACCCCGATCCCGACCCTAGGCAACTCGCCCGTTTTCTCGAACGCGCAGTCGCACAATCAGGCAGCGACATGAACATGATCGACCACGTCAACCTGCACGCGACCGCCACCCGCGCGGGTGATCCCCCCGAGTGCGCCGCCGTCCGACGGGCGCTCGGTACGCGGGCTGATGAGACCCCGTGCGTCGCGAATAAAGCGCAAATCGGGCACCTCCTCGGTGCGGCCGGAGCCGCCGAACTTGCAATCGCATGCCTTACCCTCCGCGACGACGCCGTCCCGCCCACACTCAATCGCGACGACCCCGACCCCGCGTGCGACCTCTTATTCATGCGCGCGACGCATCGGCAACCGATCCGCGCGGCGCTCAAGGTCTCGATCGGCTTCGGCGGGCATCTTGCCGCTGCGGTGCTCGCGCAATCCGAGTCCGCGCGCCGACCCGCTCCCTGTGAACGATCGGAGCTCGAGCCGTGAACGATTCGCTTCGTTACCTCGAAGACGCCGCGAGCGACCGGGCTCGGCGAGGTCTCAATCGCCGCTTGATTTCGCGAGGCGCGGCCCCTCTGGGGCATATCTTTGTCGACTGCCGCAAGTGTATTCACTTCGGATCAAATGATTACCTTGGGCTGGCCGCGGACCCTCGCGTCGTCGCCGCCGCGACCGAGGCCACGTTCCGATACGGCTGGGGGGCAGGGGCCTCGGCACTGGTATCGGGATGGTCCGACGCGCACCAAGGGTTGGCCGCGGCGCTCGCCGTCTTCGAGGAGGTCGACGCAGTCGCGCTCTTTCCGACCGGATTCGCTTCGAACCTCGGCACGATCTCGGCGCTCGTGGGACCCGGCGACGCCGTCTATCTCGACCGACTCGATCACGCCTCGATCGTCGCCGGCGCGCGTCTCTCGGGAGCGCGGCTCCGTGTCTATCCGCACGCCGACGCCACGCGGCTCAACGCGATTCTGACCCGAGATTCCGGCCGCTTTCGTCACCGTTTGATTGCGACCGACGGCGTTTTCAGCATGGACGGCGACCTCGCTCCGCTCGCCGCAATCGCCGCGATCGCGGAGCGGCACGACGCCGTCCTGCTCGTCGACGAAGCCCACGCCACCGGCGTTGTCGGACCCGACGGACGCGGCGCGGCTGCGCTCCTCGACGTCGAACGCAACGTCCACGTCCGCGTCGGTACGCTCTCGAAGGCGCTGGGATCCCTCGGCGGCTTCGTCGCGGGATCCACCAGGCTCATTCATCACATCATGAACCACGCCGGCTCACTCATTTACTCAACCTCGACCCCGCCCGCCGCCGCCGCGGCCGCACATGCGGCACTCAATGTCGCTCGTTCCGAACCCGCGCTCCGCAGTCGCCTCGAAGCGCACGGCCGCCGTCTCCGCGAACGACTTCGCGAAGCAGGCCTGGCAATCCCCGAAAGCGCGGCGCCGATTATTCCGATCACGCTCGGCGAACCAGAGCTCGCCCTGGACGCCGCCCGACGCCTCGCCGAACGCGGTTTCTTCGTACCCGCGATCCGCCCGCCGACCGTCCCCGCCGGGACCGCTCGACTACGCGTCAGCCTTTCCGCGGCGCACGACGTCGATCAAATCGACGCGCTCGCCGAAGCAATCGTTGATCTTTTCAGAGCAAACGCGATATAATTAGATAGCGACGCTCATTTGTGAGCATCAAACACCGAGGTCCAGTCCTCGGTGCCGTCGCTGATCAAGCGGTCGCACCAGCCGATATAATGCAAAGAGGCGGGGTCGCCGCCGGATCGCATACGGTCGGCGCGTAAGAACTGGATCCGTGCCGCGTCCAGATCGCCGCGCTCGAACGCCTCGAGCCCCGCTGCGAACTCGTCAAGGAATTCGCGACCGTCAAGCTCTTCGGCATCGAACACTTCGTAAACGGTCACAGCCTCGCTCCGACCTGCGACATGCACGCGGCCCCAACGTCGCCAGATGAACTCAGGCTGGTCGCCGCAGAGCCGGAAGGTCGCCTCGTCGAATAGATTCCGCGTGCCGCACTGCGCGCTGGCGGGTTCGAGCCGCGCCGCCAAATTCACCGCGTCGCCCAAGATCGTGTACGACAGCCTCGCGCTTGTGCCGAACGAACCGATCAGGCAGTCGTCGGCCGACGCGACCCCGACCTTTAAATGATGAAAGTACAAGTCGTTGAGGTCGCGAAGCGCCTTCGCCGCCGCGAGCGCCGACGCCGTCGCACGCCGCGCATGTTCTTCGGGACCTCCCTCGACGAGCGGCCCGCCGCGAAAACTCATGATTGCATCGCCGATAAATTTGTCAATGATCATGTCGTGGTCGCGCAACACGTTGACGATCCTATCCATTGCCCCCTCTAGATGCATCGAGAGTTTGTCGGGATCGTGCGCTAGGGTCGCACAGACGCCTGAAAAGCCGACGAAATCCATGAACGCGATCGTCGCCGGGCCGCGCGACTTCGCACGGTATCCCTCGGGGTCGATCACCAGCGCATCCGCGACCCGCCTCGGCAACGACAGCGTGAGCAACCCGCGAAGTTGCGATTGCGTGACGTCGAGCTGATGGTACGCAATTATGTACATTAGTATAAGCATTGACGAGATCATGCCCAAGATCAGGAAGAACTCGACCTCGTTCGCGCGACGCTCGACCTCGGAGGCGTCGAAGTAAACCACCGTCCAGACGCCGTCGAGTTCGACGCGTCTCGGGACGTCGTCTTCGCTGCGGCGAGCACGCGATGCGTTCAAGCCTTCAAGCTGTGCGCTTGTGATCGGCCGCCGCGCAATCAGTTCGAGACCGCGGCGAAAATCGCCCTCGAATTTTCGTCGGACGATCACGAGCGCGAGCATCAAGAAGAGCGTGAGCGCGATCAGACCGATGTTCATCGCACGATGAAACCGCCGCGCGTGCTCGTCCTGCCGCGACTCGTTCATCACTTGTTCAAACGCGGGCACCGACTTGAGCGCGCGGAGTACCCGCAGCCCTCGAAAAATTCGGAGGATCCGAAAGCCGCGGATAAATCGCATCCCGCGCAGCGGCAAGATGTCGCTCGCGATCGAGTCGAACAGCGGCAGGCAGCTCAGAAGATCGATCAGAAACCACGGCGATTGCAGATATTCGGAGTTGTATGCCACGATCTTGACGATCAAGTCGATCAGGAACACGAGGTCGATCGCGATTGTGATCGCCTTCGTAACGGCGGCGCTCCAGGGAAGAAGGTTGTGCAGGTCGACGAGGTAGACGACCATCGAGACCCCGGCCAAAGCAAGCAGCGGCCGGTCGAGTGTTTCGACCAATCGTCGGAGTCGTTCGCGGTCCACGTGTGGTCGGATTCCCGGCGGGTGCGCGGCGGCGGGACGGCTCGACACGTCCGTCGCGAATCGAATCTGCACGATCCCGTGGTGAAAATCAATGATTCCGCGATCCGGGTTCGTCGCGAGGCGCTGTTTCGGCCGCTCCGTCGTGGTCGTCGAATTCGCCCGCGTCTAGCTCGAGCCCGAGTGCCGACATCTCGACGCGCAGCCCGGGCAGCACCGATTCGACGACGACCGCGACCGCGGGCCCGAGCCGTTCGCCGAAGTACGGACGGGTACGTGGATGCTGAAACAGGCCGTCAAGAATTTCTGACGAGCGCGTCCTCACGATGAGCGTGCGCTCGACCGTGCAGGCACGACGGCCGGGCCGGTTCCCCTCGATCAAGAGCGCGACCGCGGGCGGAATCGGTGTCCCCGCGCGACGCTCAAACCAATGCTCGATCGTCGTCGACGTCCAGCCCGCTTCGAGTGCCCGCGCGATCGATCGCGGCGTGATTTCAAACCTTCGACGGCCTCCGACCCGCGACGATCCGCCGCTTGGGCTCGACCCCGACGCGTCACCCGCCTCGTCGGCCAGCCGCGCCAACTCGGCCTCGACAAGCAGATCGGAGAGCGACAGGTCGATCGTGATCGAGACGCCGTCGGACCCGACCTCGCAACAACGCTCGGATGGGCGCCGATAGTCGCGCGAGCCCGCCAGCCGAAATAACGCGAACGGTATGTCCGACGCGCGCTCGACAAGCAACAGACGTTCGCCAACGATCCGCGGCGCCGCCTCGCCCTCGGTCGCGGGCCACGCCGCCAACGCCCGGTCGCGCTCCGCCGCGTCGGCGAACTCGACCAGCGTCGACGAAAGATAGAGCGTGACCCGCTCGCGACGTCGCGACCAGCCGCGAATAGCCTCTATCGCTCCACTCGGAACCTCGCGCGACGCGTGCCGCTCTAGCGCCTCGATCATCGACGCCGCCGTCAGGCCACCGTCGATCCCACGCTCTACCGACGTTTTCGTCAGCTTCATCTGCAACGCCGCGCCGAGCTGCGTCCAGTCCAAGAATCGGCTCAAACGCCCGATCAACTCCGGTTCCAACCCCTGCCGATATGCGATCACGTCGAGGTTCGGCTGGATCCACATGAACTTGTCCGGACATTCGCGCGGCGTCGCCGTGCCGCCCTCGACAAACGCTCGACCCGCCGACGACAACCGCATGCAGGCAGTGCCCGCAAACGGCTCGACCGCAACCTGAGCCAGGCCCGATTGATAAAGAACGCCGAGCAGGAATCCGCGTAGCGCTTCAAGATTACTCGGCGTCGTCGCGTCGTTCGACGCCGGCTCGCCGTCTTCGTCGATCCGACGAGCCGCCCGTTCACTTTCTTCGAGCGTGAGCGCGTTCCAGCCCGGATGGTTCGCCTGCAGCCACTCCGCGAGCTGTTCGATCGACGTCCACTCGTCCTTAGGAAGCGTCGCGAGCGCGATCAAAATCGCGGGCCGCGCGTAAGGAAAAGCCAGCGTCGTCTCGGCGTCCTCGCGACGAATCCCGCCGACCTCGTGCCAGACGTCGAGCGTCAACCACGCCGAGGCCAGCCGCCGCGACCACGACTCCGCCGATCCCGACCACGCCTCCGCGGGTGCGGCGTCAATCCGCTCCGCGTCGGGCTCGAAGTCAATCAAGCCGAGACGTCTTCCCAGCTCCAACCACAACGCCGGCATGTCCGGCAACGGCTCGAAGCTGTCCGCGATCGCCGAGGCGAGCACCGGGTCGTCCTCGATTCGCTCGCGATCACGCTTAAACAACAAACCCTGGCGCGTCACCCGCGCAGGGGCGTCGGCGAGTCGTTGCCAAAGTGAAGCGATGCGTAAAAACGGCTCCAAGCCGTCGGCCTCGCGACCTCCCGCGGGCGCGTTAATCAACGCGCACGTCTGCATCGGCAGAGCGCGTGTCAGCCGCCCCGTCGCGCCTGGATGGCCCGCCAACCGCGCACCCGGACGCCGCCAGACCTCCCAGGGCGGTGCGTCGCGACCGATCAACACCCCCGTCGAGACGGCCGCCGTCCCACGTTCCGTCAATGCCGTCAACACCACGTCCGGGTCGATCCCGACACATCGGAGCGTGTGCGCGAAACCCGCCGCCAAACACTCCGACCGCTCAAACATCGTCAGCAATCGCAGCGTCGTGCGCTCGTCCGCGGTCAACGCCTCGTCCCAGCCCGGCTGCTCAAGCCGGGACTGAATTCGCGATGCGATCAAGCTCGAGAGTCGCTCGACCCCCTCCGGCAACGGCGCGTCCGCAGGCTCCAGACGCGACCAGACCGCGCGCAGCCAAGGCGTCGCGTAACGACGCAACGCCTCGCCATACGCCCCCGCGTCCGCGCGATCAATCTCGCCCCGGCTCATCGCACCACCCGCGGCGCGTGGCCCAGCCGCTTCAACTCCTCGACCAAACTCTCCTCCTCTTCGGTCTCAACCAACAGCGCTGTCGGAGAGACTTGCCCGATCACCATGCGGGACAACGACTTCCGAGCTAGAATCTCGCGAGCGACAAACTCGTCCGCGACTACGAGCAGCGAGACGTTCTTGTGCAGCTTGACCGGAATCCGCGATCGCGGCGGCGTCATCACAGGCGCGCTCTCCCTTAGACTGTCCGTGTCAAATTAAAGCTCCCCAGACTAACACGTTCGACCCCCGTCGGGCCAGCGCGCAGGCCTCGGGGGATTTCCCGATTCGTTCGCGACCCGCCCGAGAGCGCCGACGATTTGACGCTCCGTAACTAAGTCGCTATAATCATTACCCGCGTGAGTGCTGTTTCAGCTTGCAGTCGAACCCCAGCACGGCCGCCCCGCGCAACCTCGCGAACGGGGCCTCGCGGCCGAGAACGACTTTGGAATCTCGAAAGGAGCGGACTTCGTGGCCATCGCCGTGAAAGACCTGATCGACGCCGGCGTGCATTTCGGTCATCGCGCCAGCCGTTGGAATCCGAAGATGAAGCCGTACATTTACGGCAAGCGCAATCTGATTCACATCATCGACCTGAAAGAAACCGTCCGCGGCGCGTTGCGGGCCTCCAAGTATTTCTCGCGAATCGCCTCGCAGAACGGCCTGATCCTGTTTGTCGGCACAAAGCGGCAGGCTGTCGACTCGGTCGTCGACAACGCGAACCGCTGCCAGATGCCGTACGTTTCGGAACGCTGGTTGGGCGGCATTTTGACCAATTTTCGCACGATCCGCAGCCGGCTTGAGCGGCTCGAAGAGCTGGAAGCGACGCTCGACAGCGATTTCGCTGCGACATTTTCGAAAAAGATGATCGCGAATCTGACGCGCGAGCGTAAGAAGATTCAGCGCAACCTCGAAGGCATCCGCCACATGAACCGGCTGCCCGAGGCGTTGCTCGTGATCGACCCTCGTCGCGAGCACATCGCGGTGGCCGAAGCGCGCAAGCTCGGTATCAAGGTCGTCGCGATCATGGACACCGACTGCGATCC
Organism: Planctomycetota bacterium; assembly: GCA_021777845.1. Lineage (GTDB taxonomy): Bacteria > Planctomycetota > Planctomycetia > Isosphaerales > Isosphaeraceae > JAJYDB01. The sequence goes on along the minus strand of JAJYDB010000172.1, from coordinate 329 downwards.
CGAGATCGTCGATTTGCCGATTCCGGCGAACGACGACAGCATGCGTTCGATCGACCTCGTTGTGCGTCACCTTACGGACGCGATTCTAGAAGGGCGTCAAGCTGCATCGGCCGAGGTGCCTCCGCCGGTGTCGGAAGGCGACGGACGTGGTGGTCGCGATAGTCGCGGACGTCGCGGCGGCGGACAAGTCGCGCGCGGTTCGGTCCGCGCCGGCGGGCCGAAGGCGGGCCCGGACGAGGGACCGGCTCCTGAAGGCGGAGTCGAATCCGAGCCGGAGTCGGCGGCTGAGCAGGCCCCTGAAGTTGCCCCGACGGCGGACGAGCCCGTCG
>JAJYDB010000171.1 GCA_021777845.1 Planctomycetota bacterium | reverse complement strand
GCGAGGTGACCGAGATCGCGAGAAAGGACATCAAGGAACGGCTCGAAACGGTGAACGGCGTCGGTGCGGTGACGCTCGTCGGCGGTCGGGTACGCGCGATGAACGTCGTCGTCGACGTCGAAAAGCTCGCGGCTTACGGGATGTCGGTCGAGGACGTGCGGCTCGCGCTGACGCGGCAGAACATTGAAGTTCCCGGCGGTCGCGTCGACCAGGGCGCGCGCGAACTCGTCTTGCGGACACTCGGGCGGGTGCGAACCGAGAAGGAGTTCAATGACCTGATCATCGCGAATCGCGGCGATTACTTGATTCGAATTCGAGATGTCGGCCGCGCCGTCGACTCATACGAGGAGCCGCGCACCCTTTCGAGGCTCGATGGTGAGAACGCCGTCAGTCTGGTTGTACGCAAACAGTCCGGCATGAACACCGTGAAGGTCGTCCGGGACGTGAAGGCGCGGCTCGAGGCTCTGCGACCCGCGCTCCCGCCCGACGTCACCACCGAGATTATTCGAGACCAGTCGCGGTTCATCGTAAAGTCGATTGAGGAGGTTAAATTCCACCTACTGCTTGCCGCCGGGCTTGTGTCGGTCACGATCCTACTATTCATCCGCGACTGGCGCACGACCGTGATCGCGACGCTCGCGATCCCGACGTCGATTGTCCCGACCTTCGCTTTCATGGCGATCATGGGTTACACGCTCAATAATATTACGATGCTCGGCTTGATTCTCGCGATCGGCATCGTTATCGACGACGCCGTTGTCGTCCACGAGAACATCTTTCGGCACATGGAAGAGGACGGCATGGACGCGATGGAAGCGTCGCACGTCGGTACGCGTGAGATCGCGCTGCCGGTGCTAGCGACGAGTCTGTCGCTCGTCGTGATCTTCGTGCCGATCGCGTTCATGGGGGGGATCGTCGGTCGCTTTTTCTCAAGCTTTGGGCTGACGGTCGCATTCGCGGTCGTAATGAGCCTTTTCGTTTCGTTCACACTCACTCCTATGCTGTGCAGCCGGTTTTTGAAACTCGACCCGAGCGAGGCCGGCCTCGCGAAGAGCAAGTCCGGCTTGATTTATCGCTTCGTCGACAGCTCTTACGGCTGGATTCTGCGGGTTGCGTTGCGGCATAAATTTTCGGTCGTGATGCTGACCGTCTTGGTCGTTTTGAGCCCGACGTTTGGGTTAATCGGCGGAGCGATCACGAACCCGCGGTTGAAGTGGCTGAGCGTCGCGCTCAAGCAAACGGGGGCGCTGTTCAGCCCAGGACTCGCACTTATTCCTCGCGATGATCAGAGCGAATTCGAGGTCACGATCACGACCCCCGAGGGTTACAGCCTTGAGCGCACCAGCCAGGTTTTCAACGAGCTTGAGCAGCGCTTAAAGACGTTGCCGGGCGCGCGACATTTATTCACGACGATCGGTCAGTCGAACGGCGGACGCGTAGTGAAGGGCGAGGGAGATGTCACGCGCGGCACGATCTATGTGCGCATGGTCGATCTCGAAGATCGCAAATTCTCGCAGTTCGACGTGCAACAGCAAGCGCGCGGGATGTTCAAAGATTACCCCGATTTGCGCGTCAGCGTCGACGACGTCTCGGCGTTTCAAAACGGGGCTCGGCCGCAGATTTTTCAGGTCAATCTCTCCGGTCCGGAACTCAAGAACCTTGAAGATTATTCGAAGGGATTGGTGCGCGAGCTGCGAAAGGACGGCGGCCTAGTGGACCTCGATACCACGCTATCACTCAGCAAGCCCGAGGTACAGGTGATCGTCGACCGAGAGCGCGCCAGCGACCTCGGCGTGCCGATTGTGACGATCGCCGACACGTTGCGCGTGCTCGTCGGCGGGATGCCGATCTCGAAGTTCCGCGACGCCGGCGAACAATACGACGTCTGGCTCCGCGCCGTGCCTTCCGAACGTTCGTCGCGACGCGACCTTTATCAACTCATGCTCCCCTCGCCGACCGCGGGGCTCGTCAATCTTTCGCGACTGGCGCGGCTCCGCGAAGAGAGCGGCCCGACGTCGATCGATAGGCTCGGCCGCGAACGCATCGTGACCGTGCTCGCGAATCCCGAAGGCATTCCGCTCGGCGAGGCGGTAACCAAGGCCGAGGGCATCCTCAAAAAAATGGAGTTGCCGCCGCAGTACTCGTACGTCTTCTCCGGACAGGCCAAAACGCTCGGCGAAACGGGCTATTACTTCCTCATCGCGCTCGCGCTTTCCATTCTCTTCATGTATTTGATTCTCGCTGCTCAATTCGAAAGCTGGTTGCAGCCGATCTCGATCCTGTCGGCACTGCCGGTGACGATCCCCTTCGGCCTGCTTTCGCTCGTGTTGTTTCACTCGCCGATGGATATTTACGCGATGTTTGGACTGTTCATGCTCGTGGGGATTGTTAAGAAGAACGGGATTTTGCAGGTAGACGCGACGAATCAAAACCGCGCGAAGGGTCTGAAGCGGCGCGACGCGATCATCGAGGCGAATCACACGCGCCTCCGGCCGATTCTGATGACGACCGTGATGTTGGTGGCGGCGATGGTACCGATCGTGCTTGGTAGCGGGCCAGGCGCGGGGGCGCGGGCAAGCATGGCAAAAGTGATCATCGGCGGGCAGATGTTCTCGCTCGTGCTGGCGTTGCTGGTTACCCCGGTGTTCTACGAGATGCTCGACAATGTCTCAAATCTATTTAAACATGTGGGACGCAGGTCGCCGGGTGCAGGTATGACGCCGCCGCCTCATCTGCGCGATCGGGTCGAGACGACTGAGGCTCGCGTCTGAGCGCGGCTCCGAGTGCTCGCCGCACGCTTGCCGCGTCGTTATAATTGGATTTTGTTTCGAGAAGTCCCAGCAGCCCGACGGCGCCCCTCTCTGGAGGTGATCGCCGACCGTTCACAACACGAGATGAATCATGATGAACGCGACGTTGATCGCGGCGTGCCTAGTCGCGGCCCCGTTCCAAATGGACGGAATGGGCGGACCGGCCGGTATCACGAAGCCGCTCGAGCTGCCGAGGCTGCCGATCGCTGCTTACAAGCTTGAGAACGGGCTACGCGTTGTCCTTCATCGCGATGCGAGCGTGCCGAACGTGACTGTCTGCATCGCCTACCACGTCGGCTCGAAGAACGAGACGCCCGGCAAGACTGGGTTCGCGCACTTGTTCGAACACATGATGTTTCGAGGTACAAAATACGTCCCTAATTATGATATTCCGTTGCGCGAGGCGGGGGCCGAGTCGAACGCGTTCACGACTGAGGATATGACGGTTTACTTTGAAACCGTCGCGCCGAATTATCTCGAGCGAGCGCTCTATCTCGAGGCGGACAGGCTGGCGCACTTGCCGTCGGCGCTCAATCAAGAGAAGTTCGACATCGAACGCGAGGTTGTAAAGAACGAACGACTGCAGTCGGTCGAGAATATGCCTTACGGGCTATCGGACGAGACGATTTTGGCGAATCTGTACCCAAAGGCGCACCCGTATTCGTGGCCGGTAATCGGCTCCATGAAGGACCTGAATGCGGCGACTCTCGACGACTTGAAGAAATTTTTCAGCGAGTTTTATCATCCCGGGAACGCGGTGTTGTGTCTGGTCGGGAACTTCGAAGTAGCCGATGCGGAGCGTCTGATCGGGCTTTATTTCAGCGGGATTCCGCGTGGGCCGAAAGTCGTGAATGTGCCGTCGCCGCACGTACCGCCGCCGGAGATTGCGGTCACGCTCCGCGACAATGTGCAGTTGCCGCGTTTGTATTGGGTCTGGCCGACGGTCGCGGACGCATCCGCCGAGACGCCGGCGCTCGATATGCTTGCGATGATTTTGGCCGACGGTGACGCTTCGCGACTCGAGCGGGCCTTGGTGCGCGACGCGAAGCTCGCGAAGGACGTCAACGTCTCCAGCGACACGAAGGACATCGCCGGGACGTTCCAGATCGTCGCAACCGCGGCCCAAGGCAAGACGCTCGTTGACGTCGCGCGTGTCCTTGAGCCGGAAATCGGACGCATCGTCATGGAGAACGCGGGTGAGGACGAACTCGCGCGGGCGAAAGTCAAGTATGAGTCCGATCAGTATAAGTCGCTGATCAGCCCGCTCGCCCGCGCGATCCAATTCACGACCGGTTGGGCCATGCACAACGACCCTGAGTGGTATCGAACCGATATAGCGCGGCATCTCAAGGTGACGACGTCTCAGGTGAAAGCCGCCGCGCGGACCTATTTGACACCGAAGAAGCTGGCCCTGCGGATCGTACCGGAGAAATCCGGCGACGAGCAGATAGGGCCTGACTGGGCAAAGCTGCCGGGCTCGACGTCGGAGCCGCCATTTAATGCGCCCAGATTCACGAGGTCGCGTCTGCCGAACGGGGTGGATTTGGTCGTCGCGCCGTGGACCACGCTGCCCGTCGTTAACGTGTCGATCCTGCTCCCGGCGGGAACCGCGGACGACCCCTCGGGGAAGTCCGGCCTCGCGAGCCTGACCGCTAGTTTGCTCAATCAAGGCACGAAGGATTTGAGCTCGACGCAGCTTGTGGAGGCGCTCGACACGCTCGGATTCAGTGTGAGCGTCAGTGCGGGGCAAGACTGGACGGTCGTGAGTTATTCGGGTCTGGCGCGGCATTGGATGCAGGCGTCGATCTTGATCGGCGCGATGCTTGAGTCGCCTCGATTCGACAAAGCCGACTTCGAGCGAGAGCGCGGCCTCCAACTCGCGAGGCTTGCGCAGGGACCCGACGACGTGAATTGGATCGCGTCGCGGGCGTTTCCGGTCGTGCTCAACGGCCCAGGGCATCCCTATGCGAACCCCGGCGCGGGGTCTATCGCGAGCGTGAAAGGGCTTACGCTGAACGAAGTGAAGGCGTTCTATCACGATAAACTGCTTGCGGGCCGACCGACGATCATCGTCGCGGGCGCGGTGGAAGCCCAAAACGTGTCGAACGTGTTGGCGAGCGCGGTCGGCGAGTGGCACCCGCGCGGCGAGGCGACGGCGTCGCGGCCGAAGCCTGAACCGAAGCGGTCGGCGTCGACGTTGTACCTCGTCGATAAGCCCGGTGCGTCGCAAAGCGTGATCGTCGTCGGTCGGACGTGGACCGCGCGCAGCGATCCGCGTTACACCGCGGCGGAGGTGGGCAATCACGTGCTCGGCGGCACCTTCTTGAGTCGATTGAACAACAACTTGCGTGAGGTCCACGGCTACACGTACGGCGCGAACTCGCGGTTTGGATATCGACGCGGCGGCGGCGTTTGGCTGGCGAGGACGGCGGTGCGTCGCGACGTGACGGCGGAGTCGATCCGCGAGATTTTAGGCGAATTTGACGGTTTGCGCGGGAAGCGCGGTCTGACCAGCACTGAAGTGGACACGGCTCGCGACGCTGAACTGCGCAGCTATCCCGAAGCCTTCGCCACTCCGAACGGGATCGCCGGCGCGGTCGCCGAAATCGTCGAATTCGGGCTGCCGGACGATACGATCGTGCGGTTTCCGAGCGATTTAAAGGCGGTGAAGGTCGATGAAGTCCGTAAGGTGATGGAAGAGGCGGTCGACCCTAATGCGCGCGTGATGTTAGTGGTGGGTGACCGCAAGGAGATCGAGCCGAAGCTGAAGGGGCTGGGATTCCGGGCGATCGAGATGCTGACTGTCGACGGTGCGCCCGCCGGCGTTGCGGCTGATCCGAAATAGGCTGAAGTTCGCGGCGGGGCCGGGACGCGCGGGGTCGAAAGGAGCCGAGCGGTGCGTAGGTCCGTCCGATGGATTCGACGGCTCGCGATTGTTGGCGGCGTCCTCGTCACACTCGGGCTGGTCGCGTGGTTTTGGATTTTGCCGGTCGTACTGAGTCGGGTGATCTCGGCGCAAACTGGCAGTGCGGTCGCGCTCGGACCGATTTGGTTCAGCCGCGGCGGCGTCGTCATCAGCGGCGTGACACTCCACGACGGCGACTCGAGGCTCGCGCCGGTCTGGCTTCATGTGCGACGGATCTCGACCGACCTGACGCTTGGCGGACTGCTGCACGGGCGTTATTTGCCGACGCGGGTTGAGGTGGATCGGCCGACAATTCGGCTGCGGATCGCCGAGGACGGGCGGCTGCTGACGTCGCTCGGACCAAACGCGAGCCCTAATACCTCAAATGAGGGCCCGATCTCGCTGCCGACTGTCTGGGCTCACGACGCCGAGGTGACGTTGGCACAGGCGGGTCGGCCCCCGTTTACGCTGAGTCACGTCGAGGTAAAAGTGGCGGGCCATCCTGAGCCGCACGCCGCAGAGGCGGTCGAGGTCGAGGCTATTACGGACGACGCCGTTTGGGGCAAGGTTGAGGCGCACGGACGGTTCGACCTCGCGGACGGCTCGGGGCAACTTAAACTCAAGTCGCTCGCGGCGGTGAATGCCGACCCCGAGGCGTTGAAGTCGATACCGTGGATGCCGCCGGAAGTGACGCAGAACGTCTCGCCCCACGGACCGGTCGACGTGCGTTGTAGGATTCGGTTTGATCCGAAGGCGAATCCGGCGGTTCTGGTTTCGACCGATCTTGATGTCCGAGGAGCTACTGTGCGGGTGGCGGCGCTCGACCTCGCGACTTCGTCGACTCACGGCGTGATTCATACCGTGGGTGGCCTGGTCACGATCGAGCACGTGCACGGTCGCGCGGCCGACGGTGAAGTGAAAGTGGAAGGCTCGCTCGACTTCAACGTCGCGCCGCCAAAGTTTGATCTCGAGGTTGATCTGGATGCGATCGACATCGACAAGACGCCGAAATCGTGGCAACTTGACGAGACCGGCGCGACCGGACGACTGAGCGGGCATGCTCATGTCATCGCAGTGTTGCGCACGAAAGGGATTGATCTGACTGGCACGAGCGGTCGCGCGACGATTCACAAGGGGATGCTGCGCGGAGTGCCGATCGAGTCTCTGCGGCTGGCTATGCACGCGGAGGGCAACGATCTGCAATACAATGCCGACACGGTCGAAACGGGCAAGTCGGTGATCGCGACGGCGAAGACGAACGACCTCGGCGGCCTCAAATTGCCGAAGAGTTTTTCGACGAGAATTAGGCTGCGCGACGTCGACTTGGCGAAACTGGCGCGTCGCGCGGAGACGTTGCTCGGCTACAAGATTCCGATTCCGCTTGCCGGGCGACTCTCATTGACTGCCGATGCGACAATCCCACTGGAGTCGTTTCGCGACGCTCGCGGCTATGCTTTTCACGGCGATCTGGAGCTGAAAGGGGCTTCGATCGCGCGCGTCGACGTGAGTCGATTCGCGGCGCGGATCGACCTCGCTGGAGGTGTGCTTAAACTCACGAACCTGCGCGGCCGTCTCGTTGACCGACCCGACGGCGACGCCTCGCGACCGCCGCCCGCCGGGCCGTTGTTCGCGGCGGATGATGTACTGCCGCCGCGCGGATTTCGCGGTGAGCTCTCGGCACAACTCGCGCCGCCGGGAAAAGTGACAGCGAAGCTCGTCGGAGGAGCGCTGCCGCTCGGCGAAATCGTCGCCCCGGCCTTCGACGGACCGACCCCGCTCGTCGGCGAACTCTCGCTGGATACGGCGTTCGAGTCTCGGTTTAAGGATCTCGGCAATCCCGCCGCGTGGCTCCTTACCGGCTCGGCCGATAGCCGCCGGCTGCAGTTTCGAACTGCGACGCTCGACGCGGTGACGCTCCGATTCGGGCTTCGAGAGGGCTTGCTCGAGGTCTCCAAGCTCGAGGCGATGCTCGCGGGGCAGCCGCTGATTGCGAATGGGCGTCTCAATCTGAAGGCCCCGCAACGTTTTGCCGCGACCCTCGACGCGTGTGGTTGGGATATCGCGCGCGCGGCCGCTTGGGTGCCGGGCGCACCGGCCGACCTCCCGATGCGCGGCCGTGTGACCGTGCGAGCCGACGCCAACGGTGCGATCTCGCCGTTTTCGCTCATTACGAAGGGAAGTGGTCGATTTGACGGACTAACCGCGGAAGCCGCCGAGATCGGCGAGGTGCCGTTCGTCTGGAACACCGAACGCGACGAAATCGTCGTGAGCATCCCCGAGGCTCGTCCACTCGGCGGGACCATCGCGGGCGCGGCGCGGGTTCCTTTGACGGCAGGCAAGCCCGTCGTCGCGGATTTCACCTTGCAGCAACTGGATTTAACTCGGGCGAAAACACTCCTGCGCGGCCGCGGCGTCGGCTTAAGCGGACGCATCGACGGCAAGGCCCACGCCGAAGTGCCGAACGATACGACGAAGATGAAAATCCAGGCGTCGCTCGTGAGCGACGGAGTGACCGCGCGCGGCGTCGAGTTCACGAAGCTGGATCTGAAACTGAACGCAGGCAACGGCGTTGCTCGTTACAGCGCCCGCGGCGAACGCAACCGCGCGCGGTTCGAGGCGGTGGGGACTTATCCGCTAGACGTCCCCTCCGAAATCGCGGCGGCCCGAGCCGAATTGGCAGCGGTCCGATTTCAACTCGTCGATGTCTGGCGCGTGATCGGACTGGCGGCCGGCTTCGCTCTCGAAGGGGAGGTCGCGGCGACCGCGAACGTCCGGACGGCACTGCCGGACGAAGGCCCGAACATTTGGGCACGCGGGATTGTTGAAATGCGGGGGCTTCGCTGGGCGCGCCGAATTGACATCGGCGGGCTCCGCGGTGAGTTGGCGATGCGTCCTGACCGCTGGCGGCTCGACCCTGTGACCGGCACCATGCTCGGCGCGCCGATTTCAGGAACGGCCTGGGGCGAAACTCCCTCCGGAGCACCCGCGCGGCTCGGCTGCGAACTTCGCCTCGATCCGATCGATCTCAAACGCATCGCGGCCCTCTCGCCGGGGTTGGCTAACCGCTTTGACGGCTTCGGAGCGCTGCGCGTAAACGGCTCCTTGGACGATGAAATGCGCGCGAACGTCGAGCTCACAGTGCCCCACGCGCGCCTCGAGGGGCTGCCGCTCTCCGACTTGCGGATGCCAATCGAGGTCGTCGTCTCTCCCGACGGCGGCTCCGGACTGGCCCGGACCTCGCGCTGGACGGCGCGGTTCGCGGGCGGGCAACTTCACGGCGACGGCTGGATGCGGCTCGGCCTCGAAAGACCTTTTCACACCGCGATTCACCTTGCCGACGTCGATCTTCAGGCCATCACCCGACTTGACCCCGAATCAACCCACCCCGCCTCCGGCCGCGTCGAAGGCGACGTCGTGCTCGACGGCTTCAACCCTACTCGTGTCAGCCAAGTTCATGGACGATTTGATCTTGATTTGACTGATGCGTCTATTGTGAACATACCCGTCTTTCGCGAGATCGACAAGTTCTTGGGAGCCACGCGCGGCGGGCTGTTTAATAACGGCAAGGCACGCGGGGCCATCGCGAACCGTCGCGTCAATCTCGACAGCCTCTGGCTCCGGGGACGCCTCGTTCAGTTGCACGCTTCAGGCACGATTGGATTTGACGGACGACTCGGCCTCGAGGTGCTCGTGAACACGCCGCAGCTGATTGCGCTGACCGGACAGGCACTCGTCGCGATTATCCCCGGACTACGCGACGTCCTTAGCCGCCGCGAACAGGCGGCCTCACGCGTCGAAGGCTATCTATCGTCGCGCTTAATCAAACTGCGAGTCGGCGGAACGCTCGCGAGCCCCTCAGTCCGACTTGACCCAAGCATCGGCGTCGGCGACTCCGCACTCGGATTCTTCGCGAACGCCCTCGACCTTCCCGGCGATCGATAGGCAGATTCGCTGCGGCAGCGTCAGCGACGTCGGAGCGTGGTTGTGGGCGGTGCGGCGTCCGCAAGTGCGGGGCGCTCGTGCGAGGCGTTCGGCTTCCGAATTTTCTCGACCAGTGCAACGAAGCGGGTTCGCAGCGAAGGCTCGATCTCGGCGTGCTCGGTAACGACGCCTCGCGCCCAATCCGGATGACTCTCGACCAACCGCCCCATCAAAGAGATGAACGAGCCCGCCTCGCGCACCTGGTCCTCGAGCAGGTTTTCCAGCACGGGGCGGAAAGATCGCGCCACCGCTTTCCAACCCCGTGAGTCAACCTTAACATAAGCCTCGACGTCATGTTGAATCCACGGGGACCCCGAAGGTTCCTTGAAGTAACTCGTGCGTACGATCAGAACGATGCGAGCCTCGAGATGCGTCTTTCCTCGCGGCGAGTCGTAGTCAAGATTGCTTAAAAAGACATGAATCTGAGGCGTGCGCAGTACAATGTCCCAACTCGCGTTCGCCCCCGCGCCGTCAGTGCCGACGAACCTGTTCGGCGCGATCCTACGCAGCCGCACCGGGTTGTCGCTGAGATCCTTCCACAAAGCGAGCGTCAGCGTCGGCTCGCTTAACAAAGCGAGATACAAGCGGGGGTTGCACGGAAACGTCTCGGCCTCCCCGCGACGATGAAAGGTGTTGTCGCGAATGACCTCAGCGACGATGTCGCTCACA
>JAJYDB010000170.1 GCA_021777845.1 Planctomycetota bacterium | reverse complement strand
ACCGGTTCTCGGCTAATAGTTGCGTCTTGCGATCAATGTCCGTGGCCGTCGTCGGCGGGTTTGGCGGCGGGGACGTAGCTGGCGAGTCGGTAGGGGTAGATGACCGACTCGACTTGCCACTCGAACTTCGCGCCGTCTTTGTGGCCGAGCATGACGATAAGCGCGTGATTTTGGTCGACGCCCTCGGTCTTTGCGGGCGGCGCTTGGAGGTCTAAGAGAGCGCCTGCGCGGATACTGAAGCCGTCGATGATGACGTTTTCGATTTTCGAGAACTTGACCGCGTCTGCGCCGATGGCGTCGACGCGTTTCTTGAGGCCGCGCGTGGACATCGTGCGCATCTCGAAGGCGTCGACATTCGGCTGCTTGGACTTCATTTCCTTCAAGAGGTCGGAGGGGGTGCGTTCCTTGCGGGTCTCGGGGTCGAGTTCGAGCGCGAGGACGTCCTCAAGTTGGCCGCGTTTGAGCGCTTCGACGTACTGCCGGGCGAACTTGGCCGCCTCGCGACGGTACAGGAAGTCGGACATAAACTCGGTCGTGAAGGAGGCGAGGCCGAAGATGAGTCCGAGGGCGATGCCGGCGCGAGCGTAACCCACGCCCGTCAAAACGTCGTTGAAGCGCTCGATTTTGCGGGTGGCGAGGACGCCGAGCACGACCGCGGCGATCGACGCGATCAGGAAATACTGATTCGCGAACGAGAGACCGGAGACGAGCCCCAGGACGAGGCTGAGGATCGCCGCGGGACTGATGGCTCGATAGGCGGGCAGCTCGTTTTCGATGGCCGAAACGACGGTGTCGCCGGCGTCGTTGGCAGTGAGGTTGGTGTTGCCGGCCACGTGGCCTCTCCTTGCGGAAGTTGGATGAAGAGCGTACAGCCCCGTCGCGCGGTCGGTTTGACGCGCGGGGTCGGGTCGCGGCACGCGAAAAAAACGCGATCAACGCGGCTATGAATGCAACTAACAGGCTAATCGCCGCGTGCGGGGGCGTCAAGCGCGGCGGCGTCGATGCGTGGAATCGTCGCGAGGGCGAGGAGGCAAGGTCGCCTCGTGGCAAGGCGGGGGATTACGGGAGGTTGGCGAAGTTAGCCGCGATGAGACGCCTGAGGAAGCCGGCGGCGCTTCCCGAGGGGGTCCGCGCCTGGCTCAATTCGACCAGGCCGGCGACGATCCAAAAGAGGCCGAGGGTCCATCCAAGCAGGTTCGTCCACTGCCAACCCCGGCCCGAAAGCCCGGAGCGCCAGCCCGCGAGCAGGACCGCGCCGATCACCAGGCCCATCGCGCCGGGACCGAGCGGTGCGGTCCACGCGATATTCGAGGCGCGCCAGTCGCCGACGCGCGCCAGGGACGCGACGTCGAACACCCAAAGCAGCATTCCGCCCGCGATCCAGAGCAACTCGCCGAGCGTGGCCGCGCCGCCGCCGCGCTTCCAAAGCACGACCGGCCCGACCAGTGCCAGGCAGCCCGCGAGCGTTTGCAAACCGCCCAAAAGCGGCCAAGGCGGCCACGCGAGCGTCCCGCGCGCCACCAGTTTGCTCACGCCAAACGCCAGCGCCGCCCCCACCAGCAACGCATGCGCCAGCGCCGGCGACGTGCCCGACCCCACTGCCGATCCGCGCGCGGCCATGTCCGTCCAAGCGCCCCCAGGGTCCGACTTTAGAGCGGCCGGCGCAACCGAGACGCGCGCAATCGACAACGCTCCTCTCTTTGTTTCGGACCGCGAACGCCGCGCGCTTGAACCCGCGCGACGCTTTCAACCAACCCGCCCCCTCACGACCCTCAGCGACTGCTGATGATGTCGTCGTTGCGCTTCGAAGTCGAGTCGGGCACGGAGCTTGCGGCGAACGCCGTCGCACTTGCGGGTTGGCCGGCGGTCTCGTCGCGGACGAGCACGTCGCCCGATTCAACGACCGGCGCGGGGTCGAGAACCACCTGCTCACCCTCGCTCAGACCCGACGTCACCTCAAGCTGGTCGCGCGTCGACTTCCCGAGCCGCACCCGACGGCGCACCAACTCCTCATTGTCCGCGACGTAGCAAACCGACTCCCCATCCTCAACCGTAATCGCCGTCGACGGCACCGTGAGCACGTTCTCCCGCGTCTCCGTCGTGATCTCCACCTCCGCCGTCATCCCGGGACGCAAACGCGACGACACATTGTCGAACCTCACCATCCCCATGTAGTTCTTGCTGTCGTTCCGAAAGTCAAGCGTCGGCAGCCGGGCGACTCTGTCCACGTGCCCCTCGAACGTCTGACTCGGCACTCCCTCCACCACAATCCGCGAGTGCATCCCCTGCGCGATGTTGCTCACCACCGACTCGTTCAGCAACGCCTCGACCTGCATTTGTTGCAAGTCAGGCAGATAGAACAACTTCTGATGTTGAAACACCGCGAGGCCGGGCTCGATGACAAGCTGCTTCCGCGGGTCGTTCGCGTACACCACCATGCCGTCGTGCGGGGCCCTGATCGTGCACTCGACCACCTGCTCGTTGAGCAACTTCAAACGCCCCTCAACCCGCTCCAGCCGCTTATCCTGATAACTTAACGCACTCTCGGCACCGCGAATGTCGTTTTCCAGCGACCTTGTGAGCTTGTAAAGCGTAAACTCGCGGTAAACACTGGCCGCCTTCACCGCCTGGGAAAGCTGGAACCGCGATCGTCTCAGCGTCGACTCGTCGCTCGCAACCTGAGCCTTTGAGACGTACCCCTTGTCAAGCATCCGACGGTCCCACGCCACGCGGTCGTCGTTCCTCTGCAACTCAGACCTCGCCAGCGTGATCTGCAGGTCGTAATCCCGCAGCGTCTGCTTCATCAACCCCTCTTTGAACTCCTCCAGAGCGCGCTTCGAAAGGTCGAGGTTGAGCTCGGCGACGAGGTGGTCCGAACGCACCCGCGCGACGTTCAACTCTTGCTGACGGACCAACTCTTCGTAATCCGAAGAGTCGAGTCGGCAAATGACGTCCCCCTTTTTCACCTCGGTGCCTTCGGGCACGACGTCAATGATGCTCGACGCCCCCCCCGCCGAAATCCCTCGACCCATCGTGCGGACCTCGAGCTTCTCAAGCTTGCACTCGAGGATCGTCTGCTTCGCGCTGCCGATAATCCCGCCGGCAAGCACCGTGATCCGCAGGTCGCCCCGCCGGACCTCGGCCGTTTCCAGCGTCTCCACGCGACGCTTCGGCCCCCGCCACATCCGGACCAGCCGCATCGCCGGCGGAGCGGCCGCCGCGGTCAGACCCGCCAGCACCGCCAAAATCAACACACCCCGAAGCAACTTCGACATTGTCGTTTTACCCCGCGAAACCGCGGCGAAGTCGGCGTCTCGACCTCGCGTCGTCTACCGTCGGCGCGCCTCCAACCTCGGACCCCCCGCGACGGTCTCAAACACCGCACAGGCGGCATGCTCGCCGCCCCTCCATCCTACATAATCGTAATTCGCGAACTTCGCGGTCCGCGCCGCGCGACATTGAAAGATACGATTAACGGCGTCGCACCCGCTCGGGCCGAGCCGTAAATCCATCGCGATTCAAGCCGCGGCGCAACCTCTGTCCGCGCTCGGAACAGACTCGCCGCCACCTTCAGGCAGGCAGGAAACCACACTCGGCGGGAGGAACAACGCTCTACGCACAAGCATAATGTACAACATTCGTTTGAAACCCGCAAGATCATTGACCGCGACCGCAACCCATCCGCCCACAGCGCGAATCGACGTCAAATGTGCTTTTTTTGCGACGCCGGGCGCGACGTTCAACCGCCGTCAACGTCGCCGCGTGCTTGTCAATTCAGCCGCGCCCCTCATAATGAGAGTCTTACCCCGCAACGTCGCCTCGACCAGGAGTTCGCATGCCGCCCGCCGTCGCCGCCGCCCGCGCGCACGAAAACCCAGGCCAGGCCCTCGTGCGGCCCGAACTGCTCGCACCCGCCGGCGACCGCCAAGCCATGACCGCCGCCGTCGAAAACGGCGCCGACGCCGTCTACTTTGGCCTCCAACGTTATAGCGCGCGCGCCCGCGCAGTCAACTTTGACGGCGACGACCTCCCTGAAGTGATGGCGAGCTTGCACGCACGCGGCGTCCGCGGCTACGTCGCCATGAACACCCTCGTCTTCCCCCGCGAACTCGCCGAAATCGAGGCCGCGCTCCGCGCAGTCGTCGCCGCGGGAGTCGATGCGATCATCGTCCAAGACCTTGGCATGGCTCGACTTGCGCGCGAGATCGCCCCCGACCTCGAGCTGCACGCGTCGACCCAAATGTCGATCACCGACGCCGCCGGCATCCGGATGGCGAGGCGGCTCGGGTGCGCGCGCGTCATCCTGGCCCGCGAGCTCTCGCTCGACGACATCGCCGCGATTCGTCGCGAGTCCGAGCTCCCGGTCGAAGTCTTCGTCCACGGCGCGCTCTGTGTCGCCTATTCAGGCCAGTGTTTGACCAGCGAGGCGCTCGGCGGACGCTCCGCGAACCGCGGCGAGTGCGCCCAGGCCTGCCGGATGCCGTACGAAATCATCTGCGACGGCGAGCTCCGCGACCTCGGTGATACGAAGTTTCTCTTGAGCCCCCAAGATCTTGCGGCGTACGACCTGGTCCCGAAGCTGATCGATCTCGGTGTCGCGAGCCTCAAAATCGAAGGACGCTTGAAGTCGGCCGAGTATGTCGCGAACGTGACCCGTCACTATCGGCGCGCGATCGATGCCGCCTTAGAAGGCACGCCGCGGGTATTCTCGGATGCCGAGGTGCGCGACGTCGAAATGTCGTTTTCGCGCGGCTTCACGCACGGTTTTTTCGACGGGACGAACCACAAAGAACCTGTCCGGGGCGACCGATCGAAGAAAAGGGGCGTGTTTTTGGGGACGGTGGTCGACGTCGACGGCCCGAGGGTCCGCGTCGAGTTGGCCGGTCCGGTCAAGAAGGGGGACGGCGTCGTCTTTGACGGCGACGAGTCCAGCGCGGTTCCCGAGCAAGGCGGACGCGTCTACCAGGTTGCTCCGGCGGTCCCGTCGAGACGCGGCCGAATCGACGCAAACTCAAATCAGGACTTAACTTCAGGGTCGGTCGACGGCGGCCTCGCGGAGCTGGCGTTTGGTCGCGACGACATTGACGTCCGGCGGATCCGTCGCGGTCAGCGGGTCTGGAAAACCGACGACCCCGAGCTCTCGAAGCGCCTGCGGGCGACGTTCGAAGGGCCTCCGCACCGCAAGGTGGACGTGGACGTGCGCGTCGAGGCACGGCCGGGCGCGCCGCTGCGGGTCCGCGCGACGACGTCGATCGGCACTGAAGCTGTTGTTGAGACAGACTTTGCGCTCGAAGCCGCGGACCGTCTCGGTGCCGACGAGGGTCTGTTTCGCGAGCAGCTTGGGCGTTTGGGCGGGACGATTTACGAGCTTCGCGCCGTCGAGGCGGAGGTCGAGGGCGCACCCTTGGTCCCGAAGAGCGTCCTGAATCAGCTGCGTCGAACGCTCGTCGCGCGGCTCGACGCCGCGGGGCGCGCCGTCCCGACCCGAACCGTCGCCGACGAGCCGGCGCTGCCCGCTCTGCTTGCCGCCGCGGGCTCGCGCGGCGCGCAAACGGCCGCGACGACCGACGAAAGTCGCGAGATCCCTCGGCTCGCGGTCCTGTGTCGCACCACGGCGCAGGTCGAAGCCGCCTTACAATGCGGAATCCGCGACCTGTACGCGGATTATCAAGACATCACGCGTTATCGCGAGGCGGTGGCCGCGGTTGCTGATACGGGAGCGCGGCTCTGGCTCGCGACGCCGCGGATTCAGAAGCCGGGCGAGGCGAACTTGATGCGGGTGCTCGCCAAATTCGGCGCGCACGGGATTTTGGCGAGGCATTACGGCGGGTTGGAGTTCGCGACGCGGGAGGGGATCCCTTGGCTGGCCGACTTCGCGATGAACGCGACGAACGCGCTCACGGTCGAGCTGCTGAAGAGCTGGGGCGCGGAGCGGGTGACGGCGGGTTTCGACCTTGGGATTGATCAACTGCTTGATTTATTAGGCGACGTGCCCGGCGCGGCGCTTGAGGTCGTGGTTCATCACCACATGCCGATGTTTCACATGGAGCATTGCGTGTTCTGCGCGTTTTTGTCGCCGGGGACCGACAAGACGAACTGTGGTCGGCCGTGCGACGAGCACGAGGTGCGGTTACGGGATCGCGTGGGGGCGGAGCATCGATTGACGGCGGACGTGGGATGTCGGAACACGTTGATGCACGCGACGCCGCAGTCGGCGGCGGAGTTTTTGCCGAAGTTGCGGATGCGGGGGGCGGGCTGGTTCCGGGTGGAGCTGCTCGACGAGACGGCGGCGGAGGCGGAGCGGACACTCAGTCTTTATTTAGGCGCGTTGTCGGGCCGTGTGGAGTGTCGGGCGCTGTATCGGGAGTTGCGGGCGGAAGGTCGTTACGGGGTGACGCGAGGCGCGTTGACCTTGCTGTAACGGCTGATGTGCCAAGATGTTGCGAGTGATTACGTGGCGATGGGGATCTCGATGAATGACGGTGCGGCGGGCGTGGCGTTGTTGGGATTGGGGACGATTGGGACGGGGGTTGCGCGGCTGTTGACGGCGGAGCCCGCGCGGATTGCGCGTCGAGCGGGACGACCGGTGCGGATTGTTGGGGCGTTGGTCCGCGACGCGGGTCGGCCGCGGGGTCCTTTCGCGCAAGATGTTGCGGTGACGACGGATGCGCGGCGTTTGATCGAAGACGAGCGGGTGAGTTTGGTGGTGGAGGCGTTGGGGGGCACGGAGCCTGCGCGGACGTTGGTTTTGGAGGCGTTGGCGGCGGGCAAGGACGTGGTGACGGCGAATAAGGCGTTGTTGGCGGAGCACGGAGTCGAAATTTTTGGCGAGGCGCGGCGTTTGGGTCGGGCGTTGGCGTTTGAGGGGAGCGTAGCGGGGGGCGTGCCGATCGTGCAGGCGTTGGGGGTGGGGCTGGCTGCGAACGAAATCTTAAGCATTTCGGCGATTGTGAACGGGACGTGCAACTTTATTCTGACGTCCATGACGCGTGACGGCGTGGGGTATGCGGACGCTCTGGCGGAGGCGCAGAGGCTGGGGTACGCGGAGCCGGACCCGACGTTCGACGTGGACGGGACCGACGCCGCGCATAAGTTGGCGATTTTAGCGCAGCTTGGGTTTGGGGCGAACGTGGCGACCTCGTCGATTCCGCGAACGGGGATCGACCGCGTGCCCGCGGCGGATTTGCGTTATGCGGGCGAGTTGGGCTATGTGGTGAAGTTGTTGGCTCAGGCGAAGCGGACGGAAGCGGGGTTGGAGCTTCAAGTTGCGCCGCGGCTGGTGCGGCACGGGACGCCGTTGGCGGACGTGAGCGGGCCTTACAACGCGATTAGGGTGGTGGGCGACGTGGTGGGTGACACGTTGTTTTACGGTCGCGGTGCGGGTGCGATGCCGACGGCGTCGGCGGTGGTGGGGGATATTATCGACGTGGTGCTGGGTC
This sequence comes from Planctomycetota bacterium, assembly GCA_021777845.1. Classification (GTDB taxonomy): domain Bacteria; phylum Planctomycetota; class Planctomycetia; order Isosphaerales; family Isosphaeraceae; genus JAJYDB01. The sequence goes on along the minus strand of JAJYDB010000170.1, from coordinate 2,953 downwards.
GGGCTGCGATCACGTTTCGGGCGTTGGGGTTGTGGCGGGAAGACGGCGTACGGTCGATGCCGGCGCCTCCCGCGGCGATTAAGAGTCGTTATTATGTGAGGTTTACGATCGCGGACCGGCCGGGTGTGATTGGTGCGATTGCGCAGGCGCTGGGGGCGCGGAGGATCAGCATCGCGAGTGTGATCCAGCACGACCCGGGGGACGACGCTCCGCCGGGCAGCCCGGTGCCGTTGGTGATCATGACGCACGCGGCGGTGCAGGCCGACGTTGCGGCGGCGCTCGACGAGATCGACCGTCTCGACGTGGTGCATCCGCCTTCGATTTGCCTGGGCGTCGAGGATTGAGCGCTGCGGGCGCACGCTTTGATTTGCAACGCTGATGACGACGAACCGGGAGGCTGAACTCAGTGACGATTGCAACAAGCGGAGCGTCGACACGCGTGCGCGCGGGCTGGAAGCAGCGGGTGAAGGCGTATTTGGCGAGGCGGGGGCTGGACTTGCACAAGGGGGGGCTGGTGCGGTCGTCGATTCCGATCGACGCGTCGCGTTACGAGTGCTTCGCGATGCACTTTCGGTACGCGCCTTGGAAGCTCGACGCCGAGTTCGAGTCCATTTACGAACAGATCAAGCATAATACACTTGTTGACAAATACAGATGTTACGAACTTTGGAGTTTGGTGGAGCAATCGCGTAAATTATCGGGGAGTTTGATTGAGGTGGGGGTGTGGCGCGGGGGGACGTCGGCGTTGATTGCGCGGCGAGCGCGTTTGAGCGGGATTACGGACTCGTTTTACGCGTGCGATACGTTTCGAGGGGTGGTGAAGACGAGCGCGGCGGACGAGCATTACGTCGACGGGGCGCACTCGGACACGTCGCGGGGCGAGGCGGAGGGGCTGTTCGCGCGGCTGGGATTGGACAACGTGCGGATTTTGGAGGGGATCTTTCCCGACGAGACGGCGGGCGGGGTGGAACCCGCGGACGCGCGCTTCCGGTTCTGTCATATAGACGTTGACATTTATCAAGGCGCGGCAGGCATCATGGATTGGATTTGGGGCCGGATGGTGGTGGGCGGGGTGGTTGTTTTCGACGATTACGGCTTCAACACGACGGTGGGCGTGACGCGTTACGTCGACGAGACGAAGGACCGCGACGACCGCATTTATCTTTACAATTTGAACGGTCACGCGGTGTTTGTGAAGATCAAATAGAGGTCGTCGCGGGCGGTGGCGAGCGGGTCCGGAACGCGATGATTTGAGACCTAATGGTGCGCTGATGAACAATGCTCGAAAATATGTGTTGGTGATTCCCGACGGTGCGGCGGACGAGCCGTGCGCGTCGTTGGGCGGCTTGACTCCGCTGGCGGCGGCGCGACTTCCGGAGATGGACGCGGTGTCGCGGGGTGGAGTTTTGGGGATGTCGAGCAACGTGCCGGAGCGGTTTTTGCCGGGGAGCGACGTGGCGACGTTGAGTTTGTTCGGGTATGACCCGGAGGTCTATTTCACGGGCCGGGCACCGCTTGAGGCGGCGGCGATGGGGATACCGCTGGGGGCGGGCGACTGGGCGGTGCGTTGTAATTTGACGACGATCGCGGACGGTCGGATGGCGGATTTCACGGCGGGTCACGTCACGAGCGACGAGGGCCGCGTGTTGATCGAGGCGTTGGCGGGGGCGTTGCGCACGGAGGGGTTTGCGATCGAGTTTCACGCAGGCGTAAGTTATCGGAACATCATGATTGTGCGGGGTGGTTCGGGGGCGTCGCCGTTTGGCGAGGACACGTCGACGACGCCGCCGCACGACATCCCGGACCAGCTTGTCGAGGGGCACTTGCCGCGCGGTCGGGGGTCGGAGATGCTGCGGGGTTTGATGCGCGTCGGGAGTGAGTTGTTGAGTGCGCATCCGATCAATGCGGCGCGGGTTGCGGCGGGGAAGCGGCCCGCGAACGCGGTTTGGCTGTGGGGTCAGGGGAGTGCGCCGAGGCTGCCGAAATTCGAGGATACGCGGGGTTTAAAGGGGGCGATTATCGCGGCGGTGGACCTGGTGCGGGGGGTGGGGGTGTTGGCGGGTTGGGATCGGATCGACGTTGCGGGCGCGACGGGCTACCTCGACACCGACTACGCGGCGAAGGGTCGCGCGGCGGTGGCGGCGCTCGATCGTTACGACATCGTTTGCGTGCACGTCGAGGCGCCCGACGAGGCGAGTCACGAGGGTCGCGCCGACGCCAAAGTGACGGCGCTCGAGCGGATCGACGCGGAGATCGTCGGGCCTTTGCGGCGGGCTTTGGAGGCGCGCGGCAATGCTCGGATTTTGATTTCGCCCGACCACGCGACTCTGTTGCGGACCCGCGCGCACGACCGCGCGCCTGTGCCTTGGGCGATGGCGGGCGCGGGCCTCGAGGCGTCGGGTCTGGCTTACGACGAGGCGTCGGCGCGGGCGGGCGGCGGGCCGATCCTGAAAGAAGGCCGGCGGCTGATGGACCTGTTTCTGAAGGCGTGACGCGTCCGCGCGTGGTCGTCACGGAGTGTTTGCGCATGGATTCCACAAGTTCCTCGCCCGCGATCGAAGCGCGCCCCTCGGCGCTTGCGCGGCTGCTTGCCGGCCGCGGAATGCCCGCGTGCGCGGCGGTGCTCGCGATGGCGTGCGCGCTGCCCGGCCTGGCGAGCGGCTTCCACATCGACGACTACTTCCATCGCGTGATTTTACTGCAAATCCCGCGTTTTCGAGCGTCGATCGGCACACCTCGCGAGATGTTCCGCTTCTGCCGAGGCGATGCGGCGACGACGATGAAGCAGGTCGACGCCGGCACGCTGCCGTGGTGGACCGACCCCGAGATCAAAGCGGAATTCTTGCAAGCGATCACCGTTGAGACACATATTCTTGATTACACGTTGTGGCCGAACTCGCCGCTGCTGATGCACGCGCACAGCCTGGTTTGGCTGGGATGGTTGACGGCGTCG
>JAJYDB010000006.1 GCA_021777845.1 Planctomycetota bacterium | reverse complement strand
ACGATCGAGGCCGACGTCGTCGGGAAGTACCAATACGGCGCGCCGCTCGCGGGCCGTCCGATCGTCGTCGACTTGCCCGACGGTCGCATTCTGCACGGTATGACTGATGCGTCGGGTCGATATCGCGTCACGCTTTCCACGGATGGTTTCGCCGAGGAGCAAACGCTGCGGTTGGTCGCGCGACTGCCTCAAGACAATGTGAGCGGCGCGGCCTTGGTTTCGATCGCGGCGCGCGCGTTCGAGATTGAATTGACAAGCAAGCGCGACGTCTATCTCGACGGCGAGTCGTTCACGCTCGAGGCGTCGACGCGCGAGCCCGCGGGCGATCCGACCGGCCAAAAACTCGAGGTCGCGGTCCTGAAGCGCATCGAGAAAGAAGGCGTCGTTTCCGAGCGCGAGGTGGCGCGCAAGCCGCTCGCGACCGACGCGAAGACGGGTCGCGGCGAGGTTGTCCTGCGCGTCGACGACGAACGCGGCGGCGCGTATGTGATCCGCGCCCGCGGCGTCGACCGCTTCGGCAACCCCGTGATGAGCGAGCGCGTCGTCCAGATTTCGGGCCGCGACGACCCCGAGACGCTGCGCATCCTCTCCGACGTCACGTCGTTCAAAGTCGGCGTCGAGGCGAAAGTCAACCTGCACAGCCGCGCCAAGGCCGGCACCGCGCTCGTCTGCTGGGAAGCCGACCGCATTCTCAAGTTCAAAATCGTCGCGATCAACGAGGGCGACAACGCGTTGTCGTGGCCCGTCGAGATCGACCAGTTCCCTAATTTCACGCTCACCGCGGCGCGGATGCGCGGCGCCGGCTTCGACAAGGCCGAGATCGACCTGCATATCGAGCGCGACCTCAAGGTTGTCGTCTCGCCGCGCAAGCCCGCCGTCGGACCCGGCGACGAAATCGAGATCGACGTCGAGACTCGCGACCAACTTGATCGACCGGTCTCCGCCGAGCTCTCGCTGGCGATGGTCGACCGCGCACTCCTGCGGTTGTTCCAAGACCGCCTCCCCGCCATTGAGGAGTATTTCTACAATCAAACGCGTGTGGGTGCGTTCGCGACGGTCGCCACGAACGGATATTCGGACAAGGCGCACACGCAGCCTGTCGAGGATGCGCTGGTCGACGAGGACGAACGCGCCGCCGCCGAGCGAGGCGACATCGCCGAGCGCAACTCGAAGCTGAATCAAGCCGCCGCTTTGGCGGCCGCGCCGCCGACTCAACCGGGGTCGGAGTCGATGAAGCGCGAGTCCGGAAACAGACCGGCGGCAGCGGCGATGATGATGGGCGGCATGGGCTTCGGAAGGGCCGTTCAAGACGGCAGACGCAAAGGGTTCGACAGGTCGAGGGGGATCGAAGGGCCGGCCGCCGGCCGCATCTTCGATTCGATGAAATCAAACCTCGAATACCTGGAGGAGGAGAAAGCCGGCGCCGGCCAAGGCGTACCGGAACTCCAACTGCGCAACGCGAGCGGGGTGATGACCAAGAGCCGGACGGCACCGACTCCCCGGCAACGGTTCGCCGAGACCGCGTATTGGAATCCGAAGGTGGTGACCGGCGCCGACGGCAAGACGGTCGTGAAGTTTCGCGCGCCGGGGTCGATTTCGGAGTATCGGCTGATGGCGCGGGGCGTCTCGGCAAGCGACACGCTCGTCGGGCAATCAACCTCAACCGTGACGGTCCGGAAGAGCTTTTTCGTCGATTTGAGGCTGCCGAGCACGCTCACGCAAGGCGACTCGATGCGACTCTCGGCACGGGTGCATCACATCGGCGTGGTCGGGCCGATCGCGCTGCGGCTGAAGCTGTACGCGGGGGGTCGCGAGCAGGTCTATCCGAAGACGATCGAGGTGAAGGGCGACGGCGTCGCCGATGTGCTGTTCGACGCTTTCGAGGTTCCCGAAGGCGACGTCGTGCGTGCATCACTGAGCGCCTCGGCGGGCGATCGATTCGATGAGATCGTCGTCGAAGCGCCGATTCGTCCGTGGGGGGTCGAGGTCTACGCGAACGCCTCCGGATCAAGCCGCGACGACGCGAGCGTCGCCGTCGAGCTGCCCGCGGGCCGCGCGTATGAACAAGCCGAAATGTCGATCGTGATCTCGCCGAGCATTCGCTGGATGCTGATCGCCGAGGCGCTCGGAAACCACTTCCCTCGTCCGCTCTTGAGAACCGACAAACACGCTCGTATCCACCCGCCGATTCCCGCGCCGACGGTCGCGGACAAGGCCGACGCGCTCATTGGTTCGACCGCCGTCTTGGCCTACGTGAAGACCCTCGGAGCAGCCGGCGCGGCGGGCGAGGTCGAGCAATTGACCTCGCGAATTCAAGCGCTGGTCGCCGAACTTGTCGCGACCCAAAACGACGACGGCGGCTGGCCCTGGGTGACGCGCGGTCGCGGTCAGATCGGAATCGCGGTACCCGCGGGAAGCGACGTGTCGACGACCGCGCGGGTCGTTTGGGCACTCGCCGCAACGGTTCCGCACGCACTCTTGAGCGACCCCGGTTCGCTCGATCGCGGCGCAAACTGGTTGGCGGGCCACGCGTCGGTCGGCACGGGCGCGGGAACGCCGCGATACCTGCGGGCCGCGGCGCTGCACGCCTTGAGCCTGCATCGCCGCGCGACGTTCGAGAACGCGAACGCACTCGCGCGCGATCGGCAATCACTGCCGAACGCGACCCTCGCCTATCTTGCGCTCACGTTCGCAAATCTGGATCGCAAAGAGATCGCGGGCGAGCTGCTCGACATCCTGACGCCGCGCGCCCAGTCCGAGCCGGTCGCCCCCGGCTCACCCCGACAACTCTTCTGGACCGACGCCGACGCCGGAGCTTACGAGACGACGGCTCTCGTCGCGCTCGCCTACACGCGGGCTCGCCCTCGGAGCACCGAGCTCGCGGGGGCCGTCGCGTGGCTGACGGCGCATCGCGGCGCGTTCGCGTTTCCGTCGCGACCGGGGCGCGGCGTCGGGCTCGCGGCGCTGGCGACCTTTCACGGGCCGTCGCGCGACGCCGACGCGCGCTATCGTCTCGTCGTGACGGTCAACAACGTCGAAGTCGCCCGCACCGAGGTCGCGGGCACGGCCGCGGGACGCGTCGTCCCGGTCCCCGTCAAACTTGTGCAAACGTCCGGACCCAATCACGTGCGCTTTCATATCGATGGAGACGGCACGTACGGATACACCGTGAGTCTGAGTGCGTTCACCCGCGACTTCGCGCCCGAGCAAAACCGCGCGGCGCGCAACTTTTGGGTCGGGCGGCGCGTCTACGCGCCCGCGCCGCTCGAACTCGACGGCAAGCCGCTGCCGGGCGGTTTCTCGGTCGCGGTGAACCCCGACACGTTCGAGAATCTCGCCTCTCAGGTCGCTTTCGGCGGCCGGGTGCGCGTGCGCGTCGAACTCGGCCGCAACATGAGCGCGCAGCCTGCCGAGAACGCACTTGACCGCGCACTCGTCGTCGAGGAGCGACTGCCCGCGGGCGCGGCGCTCGTCGAAGGCTCGATCCGCTCGCAGGCGAATGCGTACACCGTCGGCGACGGCTCGCTCACGTTTTACTTCAACGCGAACCAGTGGCCGGGCACGATCGAATACGAGGTGCACGGCGACGTCGTCGGCACATACCGCGCGTTGCCGACCTCGGTGCGCGCAGTTTACGGCAACGGCCGCACGCATCTGGGTCCGGCGGGATCGATGCGCGTACTTGCTCCCGGCGAGCCGAACACCGACCCCTATCGACCCACCCCCGACGAACTCTTCGAGCGCGGCAAGCGGCTCTACGCCGACGGCAAGCTCGACGCCGCCGCCGCGGCGCTCGAACCGCTCTTCGCCGGCTACACGCTCCGCGACGACGTCGCGCGCGAGGCCGCGCGGATGCTCCTCGACGCCTTCGTGCGCGACTATCAAGCACGGAAAGTCGTTCAATATTTTGAAGTGATCAGAGAAAAAGCGCCCGATCAGTTCATCTCGTTTGATACGCTCCGCGTCGTCGGCCGCGCGTACCGCGATATCAACGAATTTGAGCGCGCGTATCTTGTGTGGCGCGGCGTAATCGAGGCCGGATATCTCGAGGACGCGCGACTCGGCGAGGCGCTCCGGCAACGCGGCAAGACACTCGAGGCGACGGCGTTCCTGATCGACTTGTGGCGGACCTATCCCGAAACCGCGTCGATCGCGAGCGACTTTTTCGGCATGTCGCAGATCTTGGAAAGTCAGGCGGGACGGGCGCTTGCGGATCCCTCGACGCGTCGCGAACTTGCCGCCGCCGGGGTCACGCGCACCGACCTCTTGCTCCAGTCGATCCGCCTCATTCAAGGCTTCCTGGCGCGTTCGCCGCGCGGACCGCTAGCCGACGAGGCGAGTCTCGCGCTCACCGGCGCGTTCCTCGACCTCGAGGATTACAAGTCGGTCGTCAAGCTCTCCGAAAGGTTCGCGAGGATCTATCCAAAGAGCGTGTTTCTCGACAGTTTTCAGTATTCCGAGGCGCTCGGGCGCTTCCACCTCGGCGAGTACGACCGCGCGATCGAAGTCGCCGAGACGATCGCGAAGGCGACCTACAAGGATGAAAACGGCGTCGATCAGCCGAGCCGCGACAAGTGGCAGGCGATCTACATCTTGGGTCAGATTTTCGACGCGCGCAGACAACCGTCGCGCGCCGTCGATTATTACAAGCAAGTCGCCGACCGCTTCCGAGACGCGGCCGACGCCGTCACGATGTACACCCGTAAGGACCTGAAACTTCCCGAGGTCTCGATCGTACGTCAAAAAGCGGCGGCGCGTGCCGACGAGGCGCAACCTCGCAACGTCGACGCCCCGGCGGACGCGGGCAAGAAAGACGGCAAGGTCACGCTCAAGTATCGCAACGTCGCCGAGGTTGACGTCAAGGTTTATCCGGTCGACCTGATGCGGCTTTATCTCACGCGTCGCAACCTCAACGACGTCGCCGGCGTCGACTTGGCGGGCATCACGCCGCTGCTCGAAACAAAGATCAAACTCGGCGCCGGCGCCGACTTCGAGGACAAGTCGCGCGACCTCGACCTCGCGCTCGCTAAAGACGGCGCTTACCTCGTGATGGCGCGGGGCGGCGACCTCTACGCCTCAGGCATCGTGCTTGTGTCACCGCTCGAAATGACGGTGATCGAGGATCCCGCGGCAAGCCGCGTCCGCGTGACCGTGCGCGACGCGCGCGACGGCCGCTTCGTGCCGAAGGCGCTTGTGAAAGTGATCGGCTCGCGCAACCCGAGGTTCCTGACCGGCGAAACCGACCTCCGCGGCGTCTTCAGCGCCGAGGGCATCAACGGCGTCGCGACCGCGGTCGCGCGGCTCGGCACCGGCGAGTATGCGTTTTACCGCGGCGAACGGCTGCTCGGGCCGAGCGAAAACATCCCGCCCGCGGCGATGCCGACCGACGCCGCAAAACAGCCGGGCCAAAATGCTTCGATGATGCTCGAAGAGAATTTCCGCGGCCGGAACTTCATGAATCAGGCCAAACAAATCGACCGGCTGCAGCAGCGCTACCAGCAAAAGAGCGACAAACAAGGCGCCGCGGCGGGGGATATCCGTTAAGCGGGTCGGGCGGGCCGCGTTGATTCGACGCCGCGCGCCGGGTCCAAGGCGGGGCGACTCTTGAGGCAGCGCGCCGCGGCGGCTATAACCGGGTCGTCGCGCGGATTCAAATTGATCCGCGCAGCCCGACCTGTTTCGCGAGGAGATCTACCGATGTCGCGAGTTCTGCCTTGGGTGTTGCTGATCGCCGCCGTAATCGTTCCCGCCCGCGGCTTCGAGAGCAAGCCCGCGCCCGCTCCTGCCGACGAAACCAAGCCGCAACGCGTCTTCGAGATGCGCACTTACTACACAAACCCGGGCAAAATGGAGGATCTCCACAAGCGGTTTCGCGACCACACGTGCCGAATCTTCAAGAAGCACGGAATGGAGTTGATCGGCTTCTGGACGCCGCAAGAGGCGAAGGACGGCAAAGGCGACAAGATGACCTACATTCTCGCGTTCCCCAGCCGCGAGGCTGCGAAGAAGGCCTGGGCCGACTTCGGCGCCGACCCGGAATGGAAAAAGGTGTACGCCGAGAGCCACAAGAACGGCGTCATCGTCGCAAAAGTGGAGTCGGTCTTCATGGACCCCACCGATTACAGTCCCATTCAATAACGACGTCGGTGGAGTAGAGCGAGTCGAGCGTGATGCGGGCGCGGGCGGCAATCGTCGCGCGACGGGTCACGCTCGACTCCAGTGCCCGATCCAGCCGAGGTTTTTGCCTGCGTACCGCGCGGCGCGCGGGAGTCGACCGGCGAGATCGACGTCGACCGTCAGCGAACGCTCCTCGATCAACTTCCAGCCGGCGTAACGCGCGGCTTCGAGGTAGTCGGCGATGCCTCGATGCAGTGTGCGAATCGGAGTGCGCAGCCCGGTGTCCGGGTCGATGAAGCGTGCGCGCTGGCCCTCGGCCGTGCGGTCAGGATGCAGCGCCGAGACGATCAGCCTGCTACTGGGCCGGCAGACGCGGGCCACCTCGCGGAGCGCGCCCTCGAGGTCGTCGAGATGCTCGGCGACCAATCCCAGGACCGCGAGGTCGAGGACTCCGTCACGGAGGGGGAGCGGCGCGGGGAACGCGTGGCGGATCCAGTCCACGTCGCGGCCATGAAGCTTGAGTCGAGCGCGGTCGAGCATGGCGAGCGACGGCTCGACCGCGACGACGCGAGCTCCTGCGTTGAGCAGCGCCTCGGTATGTCGGCCGGTCCCGCAGCCGACATCGAGCGCGCGGCAACCGGCGATCGCGCCGAAACACGCCTGTGCGGCGGGACCCTCAAGGGCCGTCAGCGGGTTGCCGTCGCCGTCGTAACTCGCGGCCCAGGCGTCATAACCCGTGATAGGGTCAAGCTCTATGTCGCTTTCCAGAGGCGGCGTGCCGGTGTCGTTCACGATCGAGTCTACCTTGGCTGCGGAGTGAGTCGCGGACCGGCCACCATCTTACAGGATGGGCTCGATGCGCACGGCGCGAGGAGGTTCGAAACGCCAAAAGCGGTCCCGGCCAATCCATTTGCGGGATCAACCGGAACCGCATGGCGTGAGTTACGTGGACGCCGTGCTCGCCGTCAGGTAGCGCGACCCCCGTCGCTTTCGATCAATTATCCGGTGCGGGGGCGGCGTCGCCGGGGGGCGGCGGAGGCGGAACCTTCGCGCCCTGGGGCGCTGCGGGAGCAGGTACCGCGATGGGTTGACCGGCGGCTGGAGCGGCTGCACCTCCGGCGGGCGGCATGTTGCCGTAGGGCGCGCCGAGGTTTAAGTCGGACGGTACCGGCGGCATCTGGCCGTTGACGCCCGAGCCGATCGGTTCGATTCCCATGGAGCGCATCCGCGCACGCTGCGTTGCCGCCTGCGTGTTCGCCCACGGGAAGTCGGGACCGGGCGGGAAGTACTGGACGTCGTCGCGCATGTATTTGCCCGACGGGAGCGTCATACCCGCGTATTCCACCTGGCAGCCCACGGTCGGCATGAGGCTTCCGACCATCAGGCCGGTCCAAATCGCCGCGCGCCGAGGATTCCAGCGGGCCGTCGTGCGTGATCCCGATCGTGGGGATCGCATGGGTCGCCCTCCTTGGATGATACAGCCTTCGCGACGGCGTGGCCAATTCCAGCCGCGTTCAGGACCGTGTGGAACTCCTAACGCCCCTTTGACGCGCCGGGCGCGATTATCGGGGCTATGCACAGCGTATGAAATCGGCCGGTTGAGCCGTTCGAGAACAGTCTATTTGAAAAAAAACAGCGTGAAGGGGCTCGGCGGTCGTTTTGAAAACCGGCTCGCGTTCGGTCTTGGCCGATTGTGGAGGCTCGCTACAATGCGGCCGCGAGAACGAGGCGGAAGCTCCCGACGAGGAGCGTTGCCTCGAAGCACAACTCAAACCGAGATCAAGTCTTAAGTGCGATTGGGGTGGTCGACTTGAGTGCACGGACGCAGACGCGGTCGGTGTTGACGTTAAGCGCGGCGAGGGGGCTGATCGCGAGTTTGGCGGCGGCAAACGCACCGATCGAGGTGCCGTTGGTCGAGGCGTTGGGGCTGATTCTGGCGGAGCCGGTGTCGGCCGATGTCGATCAGCCGACGTGCGCCGCGGCGGCTTGCGCGGGATACGCGGTGCGGTCCGGGACGACGGTTCCCGGAACGAGCTTGCACGTCGTCGACGAGGTTCCCGGCGAGCCTGCGGATTTCGGAGCGGGCGATCACAACTATAGTCCTGAAATCGAATTAGGCCCTGACGAGACTGTTCGCGTCGAACGCGGTGGTTGCTTGCCGTTGGGGACAGACGCCATTTTAGGCGAGAATGACTTCATTGTTTGTGAAGGGTCGGAGGCGGGATTTGGCGAGGTGGGACGGCCGCGTCTGATTCGGGTCGGACGTGAGGTGACGTCGGGGTGGAACGTAACGCCGCGCGGCTTTCATCTGCGGGCGGGCGACGAAGTGGCGCGGGCGGGATCGCGGGTGCAGTTGTCGATGATGGGGTTACTTGCCTCGCAAGGGGCGGTGCATCCGTTGTGTCGGAAGCGGGCGCGGGTGGCGGTGCTGGCGGTCGGCGACGACCTCGTAGGTCCGGGCGAGGCGCCGATCCTCGATCGACGTCGGAACGCGTCGGGAACGGCGGTGGTCACCGCGTGTCTGGCGCGGGGGGCGACGGCGCACGACCTGGGCGTGGTCGCGACTTCGGAGGTGGACGCGGCGTTCAGTCGGGCACTGGCGGCGTCGGTCGTCGTGATTCTCGGCCCGGCGCGCGAAGACTTCGAAGAGGCGCTCGAGCGGCTCGGCGTGGAGCCGATGATCACGGGACTGGCGTTCGAGCCCGGCGGCGGCCAAGTCCGCTACGGGGTTGTCCGCGACGAGTCGGGGATCGCGACGAATCACGTCTTTCAAGCCTCCGACGCGCCGATCGCGGCGACCGCGCTTGCGACGTTGGTGATCGGTCCGCTCATCGACCGCCTTCACGGCGCGGGGTCGGGCGTCGTCGAGATCGTGCTTGCCTCGTTGACCTCGCCGCCGCCGGCGACGGGCGAGGTTGATTGCGCCTGGCCTGCGCGACTCGAGGTTGCGTTGGACGGGCGACTTTGCGCGAATCCGATTGCGTCTCGCGGTTGTGACGACCTTGCGGCCTTCGCCGCGGCCGACGCGTGGATCCTCTTGCCCGCGGGCTCGGGACCTTGGGAGGCGGGCGACGTCGTCGCGGTCGAGTCGATGCTGCCGGGCCGCGTCGCGAGTTGAGGTCGGCGACGACATCGCCTTCGGACGCGTCGCCGCTCTCTACTTTAATCCAAGTCAGTTCGACGTCGACGATGCCTAGGTCGGTCGGCACGGCGGTCCGAAACACCGAGGCGTCCGTGAGCTGTTCCTTGAGGAGAGTCGGGATCGCGCGCAGACCAACCTCCAACTCGCGCAATTCAGACGACGTCGGCAGCCGCATTTGGAACTCTTCATCCTTAAAAAACGCGGACGGATAAGCCTCCGGCCCCACGATCTCGAAGCCGTGGTCCTCGATAGCGGCGAGGTCGGATTTGGGAACCTCGTCGATTACGGTCAGGGCCACGGTTTCAGCGGCACACTCTTCGTCGCCCAATTGCCCTGAGGACACGCGGCGGAGCAAGTCGCGGTCGTAATACAATGAAAGTCCGAATGTGATGCCGCCGTGTCCCATCACGATCGCGCACCGCTCGCCGGCGTCGCTACTGATTTTGATCACGATGCCGTCGTTAATTCTCGACCACAGGGCGGCTTCAAAAAACCGCGCGGCCGCTTCGTAGTAGCGCGACAATTGACCAGGCTGCAGATCCGGCGCGTCGATCATTCCCGGACGCTCAGGGCCTTGCATGCTCTCGCTCATGAAATCGAAAATCGTGTCAACCATCGCCGGTCGATCGGTTGTCACGAGCTTAACCCCGAGTTCCGCAAGGTGGGGTGGAAGCGCGTTCCAGTGTTCGAGAGGCCTGACGTGCAACTCGTTCGGACGCGCGGGTTCGGAATTCATTGGCGTTTGCATTGCCGAGGCGAATTGATCCCAGACAAAATCGGCGTCGGGGTGCACGGGGAGATAATTCTGCGTGAGGATGAAGCCGTTGGATCGATTGGCGACGAGCGTCATCCAAGGGTTGACGAGTTCGCCCTCGTGTTCCAATTGAACGTCGAACTGAAAGAGGTCGGCCTCCCACATCTCGGAGGTGCGCGGCAGCTTTTGGAGACGTTTCATGACGAGCGGCAGCGGCACTCGCGATTTGACTTTCGAACGCCTGCCTTGTTTCGATGCCGGTTTCGATCCCTTCAGCCACGAGATTGCGTACGCCTTGGTTGTCGTTCGGGTTGAGCCGAAGCATGTCGACGGCGAGGTCGCTCGCGTCGATCGCTTGGTCGATCAGGTCTTGTGCTCGGTTGAGCGCGGCTTCTGGGGGAGCATCACCGAGGCCGCGCAAATGCTGCCGCATTGCGTCTTCGATCACGCGGCGATCGGGTACGTCCGCGGATGCCGCGTCGATCCGCGGCGGAGCGTCTTGTTTCTGCTTGCGTTGCGGCGACTCGCCCTGTTTTTTCTTGGCCAAAGAATTGTTGTTCCGGCGTTGCGGGCGCGCGGCGCTTCGATGTCTTGACTACGAGGCTCTTGCCGCGGTGCGATCAAGAAACTGCGTCGCGGCGTGCATGATCGACTCTTCGGTGGCTTCGGATCGAGTCAATTCGGCGGTCTTGCGGCCTTCGCACAGGACCATGACGCGGTCGGAGACGGCGAGCAGCTCGGGTAGTTCGCTCGAGGTCATCAGGATCGCCATGCCCTCGGCGGCGAGGCGGCGGATGAGCAGATAGATTTCAGCCTTGGCGCCGACGTCGATGCCGCGCGTCGGCTCGTCGAGCAGCAGGACTTTTGGCTCGATGAGCAGCCAGCGGGCGAGGATGCACTTTTGCTGATTCCCGCCGGAGAGGCTGGTGACCGCGGCGCGGCCGCCGGCGGTTTTGATCGCGAGGCGTTCGATCGATTCCTCGACGGCGCGCGACTCGGCGCGGCGGTCGACGACGGGGCCAAGCGTGAGTCGGTCGAGGCGTCGGATCGTGATGTTTTCGGCGACGGTCATGCGGTCGAAGAGTCCGAGCGTTTTGCGATCCTCGGTGACGAGCGCGACGCCGGCGTCGATGGCCTCGGCGGGACGTCGGAACCGCCCGGGGCGGCCTTCGACTTCGATCGTCCCGCGCGGCGGACGCGGGGCGGCTCCGAAGAGAGCTTCGAGCAGCTCGGTCCGTCCCGCTCCGAGCAGTCCCGCGACGCCGAGCACTTCGCCCTTGCGCAACGTGAACGAAATATCGCTGAGCGAGGGCCGGCCGCTGCCGGCGGTCGCGGGCAGCGCGAGCCCTTCCACGCGCAACGCGACCTCGCGCGCGTGGGCCTGGTGATCGAGACGCAGCTCGGCGATCTCGCGGCCGACCATCCAGCGGACAACCTGCGTCGGATCGATCCGTCGACGTTCCTCGGTCGCGACAAAACGTCCGTCGCGCAGGACGGTGACGCGGTCGGCGAGCGTGAACACCTCGTTCATCTTGTGCGAGATGTAGAGGACGGTCGTGCCCGCGCGGCGAAGGTCGTCGATCACACGGAAGAGCCGCGCGACCTCGGCGTCCGAAAGCGCGGACGTCGGCTCGTCCATGATCACGATCGAAGCCTCGAAGAGCAGCGACTTGGCGATTTCGACCATCTGCTGGTCGCCGATACGGAGGTCGCCGACGCGCGCCGATGGGGCGATGGGCGCGCCCAGACGCTCGAACATCTCCCGCGCCCGCGCGGCCATGGCGCGCTCGCCCAGCAATCCGAACCCCCGGGTCAGCTCGCGGCCGAGGAACATGTTCGCGGCGACGCTCAGGTCAGGGACGAGATTCAGCTCCTGGTGAATAATGCGAATGCCGGCTTCCTCGGCGTCGCGGGGACCGTTGAAGGCGACGACGCGGCCGTCGAGCGCGATCCGGCCTTCGTAGTCGCCGATCACCCCGGCGAGAATCTTCATGAGCGTGCTTTTGCCGGCTCCATTTTCGCCGCAAAGCGCATGGACCTCGCCGGCGCGCGCCTCGAAGTCGACTTCGCGGAGCGCGTGCACGCCGCCGAAGTGCTTGGTGATCGCCTGCATCCGCAAGCGCGGCGCGGCGGCTCGATCTTGCTCGATTGACGTCTCGCTCATGGCGCGCGGCAGCCTGTTTGGGAAAGGTTGGATCGGGCCCGACCGCGAGCCGAAATCCTCAGGCCAAGATCGTAATCATCGCGACGTGCGGACGAAAGTGGGCAGCCTGTCGTCGCGGACGCGCCCGGCGCGGTACGATGGGACAATTGACCGAGCAGGCCGTCGGACGCAAGCCGCGCAGGCGACGGCGGCGCGGTGCGCATCCATCCCGAGCGAGCCTGAAAGCGAGCGACGCAATGGCGAGTCCGAGCACAATGAGCCTCCCTTATCAATGTCAGCGCTGTAACGCGACGTTGCGGGTCGAGGAAGTCGGACGGTCGATTTGGGCGCGCTGTCCGCGTTGCGGCCGACCCGGCCAGTCGCCCGCGCCTGTGCTCGCGGCGCACGAGGCCTTCCTCGAGGAGGCGGTCGTCGCCGATGACGAAAGCGCGGCGCGGCTCGACGTCGTCCGCCTGATCGCGGTGATCGTGCTGTTCGCCGCGGTGATTTTCTTTCTTTTCTCGCTGCTTGACCAGGACACGACGCAAGCGACATCCGCGGGGATCATCGCGGTCCTAGCCGTGATCGTCCTGGCGCGTCGCGGCGGACGCTGAGCAGGCCCACGCGATCCCGCGTGCCTCAGCGAGGAGGCCGATCGAGGCCGCGGGCGTGCGAAACAATGACCATCAGCAAGCTATCGGGCCGCGGACTCAACGAAGAAGAGTCGTTCGATGCAAACGCTTCCTCTCGCCGAACAATTGCCGTATCGCTTCGAGTCGCCGCGTCACAATCGGTTGTCGATTGCACTTGGACGCCGATTTGTCGACTCGATGATGCGCGACAAGCACAAAGTCGAGGAAGTCGACGCCTCGGGTCTGGAACGCATCGAACCTGTGCCGAGCAACGGCGACGGCGTGCGGCTCACGCCGAATCATTGCGACCATGCCGACTGCTATGTCATATTTCACATGAGCAAGCAGATCGGCACGACGTTTAACTACATGGCCGCGGTCCAGTTTTTCGGGGGCAAGAATCGCTGGATTCTGCCGCGCATCGGGGTTTTCCCCGTCGATCGCGAAGGGGCGTCGCCGTGGCCGCGACCGCGCGCGGCGGTCGCGACCTTAACGCACGACCTCGAAAGCCGCATGCAAGCGCTGCTCGATTCGATCCCGCCCGGCCGCTTTCTGACCGGGCTGTCGCCTTCCTCGCTCAACCTGCCCGGACTCGACCAGGTTGAAGCGAGTCGAACCGTTCCGAACCCCCCGGCACAGTCGGCTCAAAGCTCCTCGGCGTAGGCGTCGTCCTCGGGTTCGTAGCCGAGCAGCTCGATCGTCTCGGTCAGATCCCAACGCATGCCGCGGTTGTTCGACATCCCGTTCGCGATCACGAATGCCGGGTCGTCAAGTTCAGCCTCGATCGCGCACTCGAAAAGCTGCACGACGTCGCGGTTCGAGAGCCACATCGCGCGCGCCCACTCGTCGGGCAAGGTGTCGGGTCGATTCTCACCCGACTGGACCCAGCCGAGCCGCAGCGCGATGAAGGTCATCTCGAATGCGGCCGAGAGCCCTCGCCCCAGCCGTTCGCCCATCAACTTCGTCGCGCCGTAAGGGCTGTCGGGACGCGGCGGCAGCTCGACCCCGATGAGCATGTCGCCCAACTCGCGATAGCCCCCCATCGCGTGGTTCGAGCTCGCGAAAATCACGCGCTCGACTCCCGCCAGCATCGCCGCGAGAAAGACGTTCGAGAGTGCGTCGAGATTCGGACGCTCGAGCTCCTCCCACGATGCGAATTCGTTCGGATTCCCCGCGAGATGAACCACGGTGTCGACCCCGGCGAAGGCGTCGACCAAATCCTCGGTCATCTCGGCGAGGTCGATCGGCAGCACCTCGGGATCGTCGGCGTCGGCGGCCGAGTCGATCAAAACCAGGTCGTACATCCCGACCCATGCCGCGCGTAACTTACGACCGATGTTCCCGCTCGCGCCGGTGATCATCACGGTCCGCGGAAACTCGGTCGCCCCGTCGTCGAATTCCTCGTCCGGCGCCGGATCATCCGCGTCGTCGAACTCAGGATCATCGGGCTGAATCACCTCGAGCAGAGGCCGCGCGGCAACGGGATCCATTTCGTCGGGCGCATTGGGCGGCCCGGTCTCGGCGCTCGACGAAATCGAGGTGGGATCGGGCTGCGAACGTGATCGGGAACGAGTGTCGCGGGACATTTTGCCGAACTCCAAGACACGCGCCGCTCCGTTCCCTGCGGGAACGAGTCCGACACTGTGCGACCCGCCACTTTACCGTAAGCCGAGAGCTTTCGCGACGGCCTCCAGCAGGAAATAATCGCCCCACATTACCGACTCGTCGACGCCCAAGCCTTTATGATAGTGATACACCCCGTGCCGCAGCACGCCCTCCCAACCCGTGGCCGGGTCCGCGAGATAGTCGTCGCCGCACAAGGCCGCCAGCAGTTTAAACGCCGCTGCGCGATAGCGCGCGGCGCCTTCGGCGTCCAGCTTTTCGAGAGTCCGCGCCAACTCCAGAAGCCCCGACGCCGCGATCGCTCCCGCCGAACTGTCCTTGATCCGCAACGGACCGGCGGGCGCGTCGAAATCCCAAGGCGGGACGGGGTCGCCTCCGCAACGCGTCAGCCAATGCTCGGCGTTCCGCCGCGCGACCGCGAGGTCGGCGGGATCCGACGTATAACCGTAGACCGTTGTGAAGCCGTACAACGACCAGGCCAAGCCGCGCGACCAGTCCGAGTCCGCGCTCCACCCCTGATGCGTCGATTGCCGCAAAAATTCGCCCGTCGCGGTGTCGAATAGCCCCTCGTGCGCCGTTCCTCCGTTCGCGCGCACGAGCACCCGCTCGGTCGTCCGGCAGTGTGTGTCGGCAACCTCGCGGAGCGCGGCGTCGCCGGTTTCGCGCGCGGCGTAATAAATGATCGGCACGTTCATCATGATGTCGATGAACAGGCTGTCGCGTCCGATGAACGAGCACAAATACCGCCCGCGCGGCTGAAACCGCAGCGCAAGCGTGCGTCCGGCATCGATCATGGCGTGGCGGAACGCGGCGTCGCCCGTGTGCCGGAACCACGGCGCGTACGAGTTGAGAAAAATAAAGCCGAGGTCGTGGACCTCGCGGTCGAAGCGCCGCGGCGCAAGCAGACGGGCGTAATGTTCGGCGCGGTCGCGCAGCCAGGCGTCGCCGGTCCGCTCGTAGAGCAGCCACATGATTCCGTCGAAGAAGCCGCCGCACCAGTCGGTCCACAACTCGCCGCGACGTGTCCAGCGCCCCTGCTCGGTGTACATCGGAAAGAAGTCGGGCGCGCGAGCGATCGTCGCGCGCGTTTGACGTTCGGCAACGTCGAAGACACGCTCGAGCCGCGGCGTCAAGTCAATTGGAACAGCCGAATTCACGGTCTTGGATCCCCAATCGAGCGCGCGATGATGCAACTCCGGAGTCCGCTGTGCCGAGCGATGTTGCGCGGACAAATAGTCATGCCTCAAAGATGCTCGGCGAGCCAAGGGAAGGCCGCGCGGCCGTTGAATTCATGCGGACCGTTGAAAAAAGCGTGACCGAGTTGCCCGCGCACCCCCTCCGCCTCGTAGATGCGTTCGGCGTCGCGGAGCGCGGCCCGCACGCCGCGTGCGGGGAAGATGTTGTCGTCCGTGCCGCACTCGCAGAACAAAGCGCGGGGCGCGATCAGACCGGCGATGTCGGCGACCTCGAACCAGCGCAAGACGCCTGGGACATAGTTGTCCATGCAGTGCCCGACGCTGAGGATCGAGTCGCGAAACGTGCAAAATGAGCCCGACATCACCGTCGCTTTGATCCGCTCGTCGAGCGCCGACGCGTAGAACGCAACCGTTCCGCCGCCCGAGATGCCCATCACGCCGAGCCTCGACGCGTCAACCTCGGGGCGATCGGCGAGCAAGTCGAGGGCGCGTTGCGCGTCCCAAACCCGCCAGCCCGCCATCGTCTCGCCGAACAGCAGCGCCGCTCCCGCCGCGGGCTGGCAACTGCTGTGCGACGGCCCTCCGCGCCGCGCCGCCGGATCGCGACGACGCCCAAAGCCAAGCATTTCCAGAGCGAAGACAACGTAGCCGCGCTCGACGCACTGTACCGCGAAACGATATTGATAACCTTCCGCGTGCTCGTGTTCGCGGCCGTCGGGACCAATCCCGACGAGGTCGTCAACCCCGTATCCGTGACCCGGCAAGCACAAAACCGCGGGCGACTTCTTGTTCGCGGCGGCCTTCTCAGGGATCAAGAAGTAGCCGAACGCCGTCAAGTCGCGACGCGTCTCGAACGTCAACGGGATCCGCGTGTACCCCTTGCGCTCAACCGCCCTTCCCAAACGAGGCGTCGCCGCGACGCGCTCGGCGGGCATCGGTCCAAGGAGCTCCGCAAGCTGCGCACGGGCCTGTTTCCGCCAGGCCGCGCGCGCCGCCGCGCTCGCGTCGCCGCTCGGAAACGCGAGCCGACGCGCGTTGCCGTCGTAACGCGCGAGCGAGTACGCCAACGAGTCAAAGTGGTCGCTCGCGGGGGATTCACCAGCGGGCATGTTCGGGTCTCGCGTGGGTGGTGGAGGACGTCGAGCTCGGTCGTTCGGACCGAAGCCCGAACTCGGAGTCTCGATCTCAACGCAGCCGAAATCGTGAGCCTAATCCGCGCGGCCCGGAACGGCAAGCCGCCGCCGATCGAAACCGACCGCCGTCGACCCCGCACCTCTTGCGGACGACCTCTCGCAGCTCTAAATTTCAAAATGTCGGGGACGCCGGGGCAAGGCGGCGCTCCCTCAGAGACGCCCGAGGCTCGTCGGCGGCGCGACTTCCCGCAACTTCGTCGAAGCTTTTCGCGCTTCGTCGCGCGTCGAAGTCCACTCCGCCAAAAAAGGAGATTCGATCGTGAGGTTACTCCACTCCATCGCGCGTCGGGTGTTGCTCCGCTCTCCACTCGCCGCGGTCGCGACGACGTGCCTGCTGCCGGCGGCCGTTGGATTGGTCGCGCGCGGCGACGAGCAAGCGGCGACCCGCGTCGCGGTGCAGCAAGAACTCGCGAAGGTCGGCGAGGTCGTCGCGCGCGGGCCTTACCGCGCCGCGTGGGACTCGCTCGAACGCTACACTGTGCCCGATTGGTATCAAGACGCGAAGTTCGGAATCTTTATCCACTGGGGCGTATACTCGGTCCCGGGATTCGGCAACGAGTGGTATCCTCGCAACATGTATATCCAGGGTTCGAACGAATTTAAGCATCATCTGAAAACATACGGTGCTCAGTCAAAATTCGGATACAAAGACTTCATTCCGCAATTTCGAGCGGAGAAGTTCGACGCGGCGCATTGGGCGGACGTGTTCGCGCGGTCGGGGGCGAAATTCGTGGTGCCCGTTGCGGAGCATCACGACGGCTTTGCGATGTACGACTGCGGCTTTTCCGACTGGAACGCGTTGAAAATGGGGCCGAAGCGCGACGTCGTGGGCGAGTTGTCGAGGTCGGTGCGGGCGCGGGGTATGCATTTCGGCGTGTCGTCTCACCGGGCCGAGCACTGGTGGTTCATGAACGGCGGCCGCGCGTTCGATTCGGACGTCAGCGACCCGAAGTTCGCGTCGCTCTACGGACCCGCGATGCCCGAGAAGCGGCAGCCGAGCGCGGAATATCTCGACGACTGGCTGGCGCGCACTTGCGAACTCGTCGACAAGTATCAACCCGAATTAGTGTGGTTCGACTGGTGGATCGAGCAGCCGTCGTTTCAGCCGTATCTCCAAAAATTCGCGTCGTTCTACTACAATCGCGGAGTGGAGTGGAATCGAGGCGTGGCGATCAACTACAAAATCCACGCGTTTCCGGACCGCGCGGCGGTGCTCGACATCGAGCGCGGGGTTTTGGGCGGGCTCAGGCCCGAGTTTTGGCAGACCGACACGGCGGTGCAGAAGAATTCGTGGGGTTACACGGCGCATCAGGATTACAAAACAGTGGACTCGATCATCGACGACCTGGTCGACATCGCGAGCAAGAACGGCGCGCTTTTGCTGAACATCGGGCCGAAGCCCGACGGCACGATTCCGGCGCCCGAGGAGGCGATGCTGCTCGAAATCGGTCGTTGGCTTGCCGTGAACGGCGAGGCGATTTACGGGACGCGTCCTTGGAAAGTGTTTGGCGAAGGTCCAACGGAATCGGTGGGCGGCTCGTTTAACGACACGAAGCGGGCGGCGTACAGCGGTCGCGACTTCCGCTTCAATGCGAAGGGCGACGTCTTGTACGCGACGGCGCTCGCGTGGCCCGAGGGCGGCAAGGCGACGATCAGGTCGCTTGGGGAGGGGTCGAAGTTCTCGACGAGGCCGATTCGCGAGGTCCGTTTGCTCGGGTGCGACGCGCCGTTGAAGTGGTCGCGGGACGGCGACGGACTGACGATCGAACTGCCCGCGAAGCCGCCGTGCGACCACGCTTACGCCTTCAAAATCAGCGGCGTCGACCCCGCGCGGACGCTCTCCGGCTCGCTGACGTTCGGCAAGCCGGCGCGCGCGTCCGACGTCTACAAAAACGAGGCCGGCTCGACCGCGGACAAGGCCGTCGACGGCGCGCTCGATACGCGTTGGGCGAGCGGGAGCGCGCGGAGTGCGTGGCTCGAGGTGGACCTCGGCGTGCCCTCGACGTTCGACGCCGCGTGGATCGACGAGTGGGCCCCCGGCGGCAAACGCGTGCAAGCTTACGAGATCGAAGTGAAGGACGGCGAGACTTGGAGGACGATCCACAAGGGCTCGACGATCGGCGCCGGATGCCTGGTCGAGTTCGAACCCGTGACCGCGCGCGTCGTTCGACTCGCGATTCTCGACGCCAAAGAACCCACGATCAACGAGTTCAGGCTGCTGCCGCCCGTCGCGAAATGAGTTTGGATCACGAGTTCGGCGCGGCCGAGACGGCTTCGATCTCGGTGACCCAGCGGCGCAGGTGTTTCGATTGGTCGGCGTTCCCGTCTCGCTCGACGCTTCGAAGTTGCGCGCGCAGCGTTTCGAACGCGAGCGCGCCCGGCATTTTGAGTGCGTAGCTGCGCGCCTTCGCGACTTCCTCGGCGTTCAGCGAGGTCCCGGTTGTGCCGGACGCAAGCAGATTCGTGTGATCCTGCCGGTGCGGCAGGCCGAGCGCGTGGCCGAGTTCGTGCGCGGTCACGCGCGGGATCGGCTCGTCGATCCCGCCGGGGACGGGCCGCAAGCGCGCGGCGTCCTGCACGAGCGCGGTGTGGTCGCCGTAGTAGACTCCGTTCACCGGGAATTTGTGCAAATAATAGACGTGCAGCCCATCGAATTTGCGCGAGGCTTCGGGGCGAATCAAGCGGTAGGAGCGAAGTGCGATCACGCCCGACTCGTCGCGGGTCTCGCGCAGCCTGTCCTCGTTCGCGGCGGTCTCGCGGAGGATCGACTCGAGGCCCCAGTGCACGCCCGCCTGTCGCCAAATCGTGTTCACTTTGCCGAGGATGCGGTGCAGGTCGGCTTTGGTTAAGCGGCAATCGAGATCCTTGAACGCGTCGGATTTGAGCATGTGCAGACGCAGCGGGATAGTGATGTAGTCGGCGGGCTTGAACGGCGACGTCGGCGCGGGGAGGGTCTGCGTTTGACGTGCGTGCGCGACGAGCGGGGCCGCGAGCATGGCGGCGATGGCGCGGCAGGCGTTGCGTCGGTTCACGATTCGTCTCCGTGCGGCATTGAAGCGTCGGGAAGTGTGCGCGCGGCTTTTTCGACGTGTCCGCCGACGCCGAAGCGCCGCGCGAGCTCGGCCTCGACCTCGGCCCAGCGGACCTCGCGATACGCGAGCAGGACGAGCGTGTGAAAAGCGAGGTCGGCGGCTTCGCGGACGAGGTGCGCGCGGCCGTTCGCGCCGTGTTCGGCCGCGGCTTCGACGACTTCGTCGGCCTCCTCGACCACCTTCGCGCCGATCGAGGTCACGCCGCCGGCGAGCAACGTCGCGACGTACGATTTCCGGGTTTCCGCGGCGGCCTTGCGGTCGGCGATCACTTGTTCAAGCGCGGTCCAAATCGTCGCGTGTTCCATCGAGGTCTGTTCACGATCGCGTTGGAGGTTCGGTCGGATTTCGAAAGCAAAATTAAGGCTACACATTCGCGTGAGAATCGGCAATCGTTCGTCGCGGGCCGCGCCGCGCGGGTTTCTCGTTTGACCGCGGGAGGCCGCGCGGCGATGATTGTCGGGAGTCGAGCGTCAAATTCTCGCGGTCGGAAGGCAGAGCGGATCACGATGTCAACACACGATCAGGTCATGATCGAGAGCGAGTTCGGGGTGCCGATCCCCGGCGCGATCGTCGACGAGTCGCTCTGGGCGCGGACGGGGCTGAAGCGTTTGCCGCTTGCCGGTCCGCTCGATTTCGAGTCGATTTTCGGACGCGTCGCTCCGTTGATCGTCGAACTGGGCTGCGGCAACGGCAGGTACACGTTGTTGAGCGCGATTCAGAGGCCGGCGTGCGACCACATCGCGGTGGACCTGTTGCCGGTCGTGATTCGATACGCGACGCGTCGCGGGAATCAGCGTGGATTGTCGAACGTCCGGTTCGCTGTGAAGGACGCAGAGACGTTTGTCGCGAAGTATCTGGGCGCGGGGTCGGCGGCCGAGGTCCACCTCTATCATCCGCAGCCTTACCACGACCCGCGCGAGCGGGGACGCCGGCTGATGACGCCTCGATTTTTGGCCGACGTGCACCGGGCTTTGACGCCGGGCGGCCTGTTCGTGATCCAGACCGACAACGCCGATTATTGGCGTTACATTCGGCGGATCATGCCGGAATTCTTCGCTTTTGAGGTGCGCGACGAGCCTTGGCCGGACGCGCCCGAGGGGCGTTCTCGACGCGAGATTTTGGCGAGGTCGCGCGGGCTCCGAGTATTTCGAGGCGTCGGCGTGCGTCGCGACGACATCGTTCTCGACGAGGCGATCCGGCGCGCCGATCAACCCGCGCCGCCGCGGATTCGTCCGCGCGGTCCGGAGCGCGAGCTCGACGCGCTCGAGCGCGATGGTTGAGTTCGCGGGCTCTCGATCGTGTCAGGAGGGGATTGCCGCCCATGATTGCGATACTCGCGCTCGCTCTCGTCGCGCAGTCGACCGGCGGTCCGTCGGCGCGTTACCAGGCGAACGTCGCTCGCGCTGCCGGCGAGGTCGACTTCTCGTTCGCGCGGTACGCGATCCCGGCGAACGGTCGCGCCGAGTTCGAGATGTCACCTGCGGTCATGAAGCGTTATCTGCGCGATCTTAAGCCGTTTGAGGTCGTCGAGGGCACGTGGGCGAGCGACGGCGACGAGTGGCGGATCGTGCAGCATCCCGAGCACGAGGGCGACGAGCCGGGTTTGAAACCAAGCGACTTCGGCGCTGCGGCGACGAGGCGACGCCGTTCCACACAGACCGGCTTCGATCATGTGCCGGAGGTGAGCGAGAACGCGAGGTTGCTGGAGGAGGTTGAGCTCGTCGCCGACTCGCGGAGTTACGTGTTCAGGCGGCTCGCCGACGGGAACACTCTGCAAGTGCGGACTCGGCCCCTTGACGACGTTTACAGTCAAATCGTGTCGCCGTTCACCGTGATCGATTGGTGCGTCCGGCTCGACGGGATGATCGCGCGGGCGTTCGCCGTCGACGACCCCGAATACTCAAAACGCCTCGAGGGCGATGAGATCGTCGAGCACGAAACGCGTCGGCGCGGCGTGGAAGGCGACTGGATGCGGCTTGAAGTGGATTACGCGCCGAGCTGGGGCTATTTGCCGCGCAGGATTTTGAAGGTTACGCGCGGTCCTCGCGCGGCGAAGGTCTGCGAATACGTCCTGTTCGATGCCGCTCTCTGCGACAAAGGCGGCTTCGTGCCGAGCGAATGGGTGACGTGCGAATACAACGTGACATGTGCGCCGAACGACATGCGCGAGTTCGAGCTCGCGTCGGATTTCGTGCCCGACGGAGAGATCCTGCTCGGCTATTTTAAGGCGTCGACGATCACTTCGCGGCGGCGCGAGATTCGGGTCGGGCCGATCGACGGCGCGGCGATTCTGGAAGCGCCGGGCGGGAAAATCGAGGTTGAGCCGAGCGGGGAAGGGCTGACGTTGCGCGGAATCCGGGAGCGTTTGGAGGCGAAGGGGCTGACGTTGCCGACTACCGAAGGGGAGTCGTCGCACGCCGAACTGCTGGGGCTGATCACGAAGCGCCACGTCGAGCTGACCGACGAGCGCAAAGGGACCCTCTTGATCGGCTTCGCAGTGTTCATGTTCTTGCTGGCGGCGCTGGTCGCGCTGCGCATCCGCGCGGAGCGGAACGTCGCTCAGTGATCGCCGCGATTGAAATCAAGCCGACGTGGACGTTATGATCTCCAGTGAAATGTGAGGCAAACGCCGTCGCACCGGCGTCCCGCTCGGTCTCCCGCCCTGCTTGTCGGTCGAAAATATTGCAACCAACCCGCTCGAGGTCCAATCGCTCATGATCGCAATGCGAACGATGACGACGCGTCTGGTGTGCGCGTCGCTCGCGGCTTTATCGTGGGTTGCGGCGGCGCGCGGCGAGGGCCTGCCGAAGGTTGCCGAAGGATTTCAGATCAGGCTCGTCGCGGGCGTGCCGGCGGTTCAGTATCCGAGCCAAGTCTGCACCGCGCCCGGCGGTGCGTTGTTCGTGGGCGAGGATCCGATGGACCAGGTCGGCCCGGCGGACAAACCGATCGACCGCATTCTGTTGTTTCGCGAAGGGCAAGAGCCGGTCGTCTTTGCCGACAAGCTGAACGCGATTTTCGGCATGGCCTGGCGCGACGGCGCGCTCTACGTGATGAACATGCCGCATCTGACGATGTTGCGCGACACCAACGGCGACGGCCGCGCCGACGAACGCAAAGAGATTTTCACCAACCTCGGCGTCGCGGCGGGGTTCCCCAACAACTTCAACGATCACATCGTCTCGGGTTTGCAGTTCGGCATCGATGGATATCTGTATATCGCGGTGGGAGACAAGGGGGTACCGAAGGCGACGGGTCCCGACGGCCGCACGGCGACTTTGAAAGGCGGCGGGGTCTTGCGCTGCCGTCCCGACGGCACGGGGCTCGAGATCTACTCGAGCGGCACGCGGAACCACCTCGAGCCGAATCTCGACGATCGCGATAATTTGTTCACGTACGACAATACCGACGACGGGTTGGGATGGTGGACGCGGGTGACGCATCACATTGACGGCGGTTATTTCGGTTATCCGTTCGATTATCACGAACGGACGGACGCGATGTTGCCGAGGATCGCCGAATACGGCGGGGGATCGCCGTGCGGCGGGGTGGTTTATCGCGAGGACGCGTGGCCGGAGACGTTCCGCGGCCGGGTGATTTGGGCCGAGTGGGGCAAGCGCAAAGTGAGCGCGTTTCGGTTCGAGCCGAGCGGCGGAACGTTCAAGGTGAAGGACGTCGTTGATCTCGTCGAGCCGGGCGATGTGAGCAGTTTTCGGCCGGTCGACGTCGCGCTCTCGTACGACGGGCGCACGCTTTACATTGCCGACTGGAGCCTGGGAGGCTGGGCGAACAAAGACGAGAAGCTCGGACGTGTTTATGCGGTGACGTATACGGGGAAGACCTCGGCGCGGCCGCGCGGGTCCGACTCCGACCCGGTTGCGAGTCAGATCGCGGCGCTCGCGCATCCGTCGTACAACGAGCGGGTGCGGGCGCAACGGGCGCTGACGCGGCTGGGCTCGAAGGCGCTCGTCGCGGTCAAGGCGGCACTGAACGACGCCGCGACCGGCGCCGTGGCGCAGCGGCATTTGGTCTGGGTTGTGGACGCGATCGAAGCGGGTTCGGCGGACGAGGTTGCGACGCTGTCGAGGGTCTTGAAATCCAACGTGCCCGACGTGCGCGCTCAGGCGGCGCGGGCGCTGGGCGAGCGCGGCGCGCGGGGATCGACGGATGCGTTGATCTCGCTTTTGAGCGACGGCGAGCCGAGCGTGAGGCTTCAGGCGGCGATCGCGCTGGGGCGAGTCGGCGAGGGGCGCGCCGTGCCGGCGTTGACGGTGTTGCTGACCGACGCCGACCTCTACGTCTCGTTCGGCGCGCGGGTGGCGTTGCGACGGATCGGCGCGTGGAACGAGGTTGAGCGCGGGTTGGAGACGTCGGACGCCCGGCAGCGGGCGGGGATCCTCGAGACGCTCGACCGCGTGTACGATACGACCGCGGCCGGGATTTTGGCGCGCTACGCGTTGGATTCGTCGCGGCCCGCGGCGGAGCGCGCCGAGGCGTTGTCGTTCTTGGCGGAGGTGAACCGCAAGGCGGCTCCCTGGGACGGCAACTGGTGGGGGACCCAGCCCGCGCGGGGCAAACCGCCTGAAAAAACGATTGCCTGGGCAGGCACTCCTGCGGTGGTGAAGGCGCTGATCGCGGCGATCGGCGACCCGTTGCCGGTCTTACGCATCGCGGCTGCGAAAGCGGTCCGGACGACCGGCGAGAAGGACGCGCTCGACGTCTTGCGGTCGCGGTTTCCCCGCGAGCGCGACGCCGCGGTGCAGGTCGAGACGGCGCGCACGTTGGGTGCGCTCGACGACGAGAAGTCGCTTGCCGCGTTGATCTCCGCGCTGCGCGATCCGCAGACGCCCGACGGCGTCCGCGACGCCGTGCTCGTCGCGATCGAGTCGATCGGCGGCGTCCGCGCGCAGAACGCCCTCATCGAGACGCTGCGTTCGACCGGTCTGCCCGACGCGCGCCGCGTGCGCGTGATGGTGGCGCTCGGTCAGGCGAAGTCGAAACCCGCGGTGAAGATTCTGGTCGACGCGCTCAAGAGCCGCTCCCCTGAGGTGCGTGCCGCCGCGGCGTCGGCGCTCGGCGAAATCGGCGTTTCGGAGGGAGTCGTCGCGCCGCTCCGGCCGTTGCTCGGCGATGCTTCGGTCGCGAGCCGTCGCGCTGCGATCGCGGCGCTCGGATCGCTTCGCGACAAAGAGTCGCTCCCCGCGTTGTTGAAGGCCGTCGACGCGCCCGACACCCGCTACGAGGCGATGATCGCGCTCTGCGCGCTCAACGATCCAAAAGTGTTGCAGGTCTATCTCGCGGGCCTCGCCGACAAAAGTCCCGCGTTGCGTAAGGCCTCGGCGGCCGCGATCGCGAGCATTCGCGACCAAGCCGTCCCTGTGCTCGAAGCGCTCGCCGCACGCCGCGAACTGCCGTCGTCGGTGCTTCCCGAACTGTCAAGAATCTACACGGGCGTGAGTCCGATCATGCGTTGGAAGCTGATCGGACCGTTCAAGATGAAGGAGGCGGCACCGTTCGCGCCCGAGGCGTCGATCGACTTCGCGACGCCGCGGCCCGGGGCGAAGGGCAAGCCGGTGTCGTGGCGCGACGCCCCCGCGATCGACGCGCGCGGTCACGTCGACCTTGAGCGTTTGTACGGCGGCGACGCCGACTTCGCCGCCTACGGCTACGCCGAGTTGACGAGCGACGCCGAGCGCGAAGCGCGGTTCGTGGTCGGCTCGGACGATACCTTGACGGTCTGGGTGAACGGTCGCGAGGCGTACAAATTCGACGATCACCGCGCGTTCCGGCCCGACGAGGGTCGTTTTCAGGTCAAGCTCGCGAAAGGGACGAATCGTATTTTGATTCGTTGCGGCAACTTTTCGGGTCCGTGGGGCTTCGCGGTCGCGGTGTCGCGGCCTTCGAGCTACGCGTTCTTGAAAGGTCCCGCGGGCGAGAAGTTCGACCCCGAGAAGTATCGCGCCTACGCGATGAAAACGAAGGGGCTGCCCGAGCGCGGCCGCGGTTTATTCCACGATTTGAAGGGTCTGGCGTGCGTGAAGTGTCACAACGTCGCGGGGCAAGGCGGTGCGGTGGGTCCGGAGCTTTCGAGCGTCGGCGCGAAGTATCCGCGCGCCGAGTTGATCGCGGCGGTGCTGTATCCGTCGTCGAAAATCGCGTCGGGATATGAGCCCGCGGTGTTGGCTTTGAGCGACGGGCGGGTGGTGACGGGGATCGTGAAGGCGGAAACCGCGGCCGAGGTCGAGGTGGAGACGTCCGAGCTGAAACGGGTGAAGGTGGCGAAGCAGGACATCGAAGAACGCAAGCGCGGCGACGTGTCGATCATGCCGAACGGTCTCGCCGAAGGATTGACGCCGCGCGACTTCGCCGACCTGATCGCGTATCTCGAGACGCTGCGTCAGGAGACGAAGAAACCGGCCGCGGGGCGCTAATCGAGACGAGGCGGCGGCGCGGTCGGCGACGTTCGCGCTCAGGTGGCGGGTGTCGCTTCGAACGCCTCGGCGGGGTATTCGCGGGGAAAATCAACGACGCGATGCTCGCGCGCGGCCGTTCGGACGGCCTCGCAGAGCGCGATCGTGCGCAGGTTGTCTAGTCCGCCGATGTCGGGCGTCGCGCCGGTCTCGACGGCGTTGATCAGGCCGATCATTGGTCCGGCGAAGGCGTCGGGGAACCAGGTGTCGGGCCAGTGCGGACGGTGCCAAGCGCCGAGGTCCGCTCCCGAGGAATACGCGATCGTGCTCGGCTCGCGACGCGGCCACGCCGGCCAGCCGACCGTCCCGAGCGCCGTCCCCGACGTGCCGTCGAAACGCCAGCGCACCGCAAGCTCGGACGCCGCGCCCTCACACGACGGACCGTTCCAGACATCGTCCCACGACGAAGCTCGGGCGCCGTTCTCGTACTCGAAAATGTAGAGGTTGATGCCGTCGTCGTGCGCGAATTTGGTGCGAGGGTCGGGCCGGGTGCTCGCCATGACGTATTTCGGTTCGCCGAGCCAAAATCGAAAAGTATCGATGTGGTGGATGCTCATGAGGAAGGTCGTGAGCGACCCCAGCCCTTCGGCCCACGACATCCAGTGCGGGACGGCGCGCATGTCGATCGTCGCGAGCACGGATTCGCCGAGTATGCCGCGGTCGATCAGCGTGCGGAGGGCGCGCACCGACGGGTCGTACCGCATGTTTTGATTGACTTGCAGAACGATTCCGGCAGCGGCGCACGTCGAGACGATCCGACGCGCTTCGACAAGCGACATCGCCAGCGGCTTTTGCGCCAGAATCCCCCGCACGCGGCGCGGATGCGCGAGGATCCGGTCGATGATCCCCCCCTGCTCCCGCGGCGGCACCGCCACGTCGACGAGTTCGACCGCCGGGTCGTCGAGCAACGCCTCGACCGATCGCGCCACCTTCGGCACGCCCCGCAAACCCGCGACCTCGCGCGCCACCGCCGTCGTGCGCGACGTCAGCCCGACCACGCGCAGTCCCGCGTCTCGGTAAGCCGGCAAGTGGCAGTCGCAGACAATAAAGCCCGCGCCGATAATGCCGATTCCCAAGTCGCCGCGCACCGGGAGTGGGACTCGGAACCCGAGGTTCCAAGGATCGGAGGTCGAACTCATGAATATATCCTTTGGTCAGAACAGCGTCGTTTTGACCTACACACCTCTAACCTATGTCGCGAGCTCGCGCAAATCAATAAAAGTTCGAAACTAATCAACTTTTAATGAAGCCGGTGTGCGGTTCCCCGAGATTGGTTTAAACCAAATCGAGAATTCATTCGACACACGCTCCGAACGAATCGCGCGCACGATGCGTCCCAGCCCGAGGACAGGGGCGACGACGGCCATGATGACGGTCCAGCCTTGCCAAGTGATCGTGAACAAGGCCGGCCCGACCAACGACATCACGCCCAGTCCCAGCCATTGGAAAAGTAGAACATGGATTTCACAGATTTTAAAGAAGGGCCAGGCGAGTGCCGGCCAGCCTTGTTTGGGGCGCGGCGGTGGCGGTTCGGGACGACCACCTGAGCCCCCCTCGACGAGGTACGAGCCGTGGGTGCGCTTCAGCACTTGGAAGAACGTCTTGTACTTGCAATCATTGTGGAGCGAGATCAAGGTCCAGCCCGTCGCGATCGCCGCACCCGCAAGCGACCACCCCGGTCGTCCGGTCCGGACGGCGAGGCCGTGGCCCATCGCGAAGCCGAGCGCCAAGGTTGTCGCGTGGTGGAGAAGATAGTCGAGATAGACGCCTTCGAGGCTCGCCGTGCCGAGCAGCCGCGCGACCTGTCCGTCGACGTGGTCGAGCCAGTACATCAGCCAGACGAGCACGACCCCGGCGCAAAAGCCGACGCGCGTGCCGGTCGCGATCCCTCCCGCCGCCGCCAGCCCCGCGATCAACGCGAGCAAGGTCACCTGATGCGCGGAGAGTCTCAATCGGACCGCGACCCACGTGCCGTAAACCGCCGTCGGTCGCGCCCAATGCCGCGCCGGCCAACTGCCAACCTCGCGATAACGACCCTTCTGCGCCCGCGCGCGGATCGTCGCCAGGCTGGGACGTCGAAGGTCGTGGCCGGAGTCGTTGCGATTCATCGTGTCACCCTCGCCGCGGCATCCGCGCGCTCCGAAACTGCTTCGCGACCCCGGTCGTTGAGCGCAAAAATCTCGTAACAACGCGTCACGCCGTCGCCGTCGACCAGATCAGCCTTATAAAGCGGCTCGCGCGACGACCGCCACGACGCCAGCCGGATCGACAGCGCGGGGTCGAACTCGACCGCGTTTGCCGTCGCGGGCGGACAAAACAGAATGTGCGTATAGCCGGATTTCACGAGTGCGTCTACGATCTCGTCCGGAGACTCGCCGCGCGTGCCGAGCCCGGTCCGTCGGCGTCGCGCCAGCTCCATCGTGTACGGTCGCGGGATGTAAAAGCCGCGGTGGTCCTGACCGATCACGCGGGCGGCGCGCGGCAGCTCGGCCTCGATCCAACGTCCCACAACGAACGTCGGTTCGCGGGCGGCGAGGTAGCTCTCGGCCGATTCGAGTCCAAGGACGAACCGCGCGGCGTGCCGCGTTCGCGACAACGCCAGCCCGGCCTCGAACAGCAACGCCAGCGCGAGCACAACCCGCGCCGCGCGCGCCGGCGTCGACGTCCGCGCGCGCAAACGGTCGAGGGTCCACGCCGATGCGATCGCCAGCGGGCCGACCGCGATCAACAAGAACCGCATGCTCTGACGCTGCGTCATACAGGCGACGACGAATGCATATCCGAGCGCGACGATCGCGAGCAGCTTGCCGCGCGGGCGCTCGAGCAGAAAACCGAGCGCGCACAGCAAAAAGATCGGCCCGAATTGATGTGAAAAACTGTCGAACCGCGCGGGGTCGAGCGTGAGCGGACCTAGCGCCGCGATCAAGTTGAGCGGCGTCGTCGCGAGCGGCCGCTTGATCGGGTCAAGCACCTCGTCGAGCCCGCTGCCGCCGAACGTCGACCGAAAAAACGGGTGTACCGGGTTGCCGGTGTGACGCCAAGCGCGCGCATACCAAGGAGATCCAACCAACACCGCTATGATCAAGACAAGTGCAAGATGGCGCGTCGACGTATTGAATGAGACAACGTGAGTCTCGGTCGATCGCGATCGAAACAGGTCGATCGCCGCGCGGATCACGAGCGCGATCGCGACCAATCCGGCCAAGACGAGCGCGGGAAACTTGACGCCGAGGGCAAGACCGAGGGTGAGCCCGAGCAGCGCGGCGGCGCGGGCGTCGAGGCGGTCTTCGAGGCGGGACCAGGCGAGGATCGCGGCGTTGCCGAAGGCGGCGAGCGCGACGTCGTTGAGCGCCGCGCCCATGCCGTTGGTGACCGCGGGGACGAGCATCGCGACGACTCCGGCCCAGGCGGCGCGGCGGCCGAGAAACGGGCGCGCCGTTGCCGTCACGCAGAG
This sequence comes from Planctomycetota bacterium, assembly GCA_021777845.1. GTDB lineage: Bacteria > Planctomycetota > Planctomycetia > Isosphaerales > Isosphaeraceae > JAJYDB01. The sequence goes on along the minus strand of JAJYDB010000006.1, from coordinate 13,573 downwards.
AAACAGCGCGACCCCGTGCAGCCACGCGATCAGCTTGCAGGCCGCTGCGCCTCGAAATTCGAGCCCGGCCGCGAACAGCATCTCCGTGCCGAGCGGGTAGACCGTTTCGTGCAGGTCGGGGTCGAATCCGACGGCCGCTTGCGACACGAAAACCTTCGGGACTTGGAGGTGGTAACAGAGCGCGTCGCCGTCGGTGACGGGCGTGAGCGCGACCGCGAACGTCGAGGCCAGCGCGACCGCGATCAAGCCGGCGCAGAATCGATCCGAGCATAAATCGGCGAGCGCGGGCCGCTCGGATCGCCTCCAACCGATCGCGGCGAACGGCGCGGCGAGCGCGGCGACGGCGAGCACGCCGACGCGGTCGAGCCGGCCGATTTCACCGAGCGCGAGCAGCGCGAGGCTCGTGAGGCCGAGGCCGAGCGCAAATCCGAGCGCAAGCCGCGCGAGCGGCTCGAAGCGCAGCTCGCGGTCGAGCTTCGCGACCACGGCCAGACCGACGCCCGCGGTCAAACATGTGAACACAATGATGAAGAACATGTCGAGCATCATGACGTACCGGCCTGATCCGACGTCGATTTGTGATGGCGCACGAGCGGCGGAATCAAAAGCGGCGCGACGATCGCGGCGACGACTGCGCCTCGGGCGGGGACGGGCAGCGGCGCGATGTTTGCGAGCGCGGCGGCGACGGCGCAGTACGCGAGCGTCGCGAGCGTGCGGGCGAGGTGCGCGAGCCAGCCGCGGATCCCGAGCGCGGGCACGAAGGCGACGGCATCGGTCGCGACCCAGACGAAAGCGTAGCCGATCGAGGTGCCGACGGCGACGCCGACGAGGCCGGCGTGTCGCGCGCCGAGGGTCGCGGCGAGCGCGGCGACGGCGAGCGCGGCGATCGTGGCGAGGAAGAGCCGCAACGGCCGGCCCAGCGCGATCAAGAGCTGTCGAGGCGCCGAGGCCAGACCGATCACGACCGCGCCGGGAATCAGTGCGCGGAGCGCGGGTAAACCCTCGAGATATCGTGGGAAAAGTCGTCCGAGCAACGCCGGTCCGACGACGTACACCGCCGCGCCGCAGGCTGCCGTCCAGGGGGCTTGGGCCTCAATCGCGCGGGCGGCGTCGCGCGCGACGGCGACGACGTCTCGGGTGCGGCCGAGGGTGGCCAGAAACGAGTTGTAGAGCACGAGCACGACGCGTCCGGCGACGTCGAGGCTCCAATTCGTGCCGAGGATCGCGACGGTATACAGCCCGAGCATTCGCGACGAATCGGGGAGCCTCGCGAGAATGACCGCGCGGTCGATCGCGACGACTGCGCCGAAGACCGCGACGTTCGCGAGAATCGGCAGGCCGACGCGCATCAAGCCCCACGTCGCGACGGGGTCGAACGTCCAGGCCAGGTGAATGGGATGTCGCGCTTGGATATAAATGATTTTACTGATCGTGATCGCGCCGACGGCGATCCAAAGGCCCCAAATCCCGGCGAGACGCAGTCCGAGGCCAAAGGCGACGACCGAGACGACGGCTTCGAAGAGGTCGAGTTCGGCGGTGAGCGCGAAGCGGTCGCGCGCGCGGAGCAGGACGATCAGGAAGCTCTCGTGACGTTTCAGGAGGGCGAGGCCGGCGACGGCGAGGAGACCGCCGGTCCACTCGAGCGCGACGGGGTCCTCGACGCGCGTGTGCGCGCGGATCCCGGCCCAGCCGGCGAGCGCGAGCGCATAGACGACGCAGGCGATCGTGTTGAAGGTGTGCGCGACGTTGGCGACCCGGGCGGCTTCGGCTTCGCGACCTTGGGCGATCAGGAGCGGGATCTCGCGGGCCGCGCCGTGGCCGACGCCGAGGCTCGCGCGGTTGGTGTTGTCGAGAAAGAGCCGCAGCGCGGTGTAAACGCCGAGCGTGGTCGCGTCGAGTCCCCATCGCAACGCGAGCGCGGTCGCGATTCCGACGGCGCGTTCGATTTGTCCGACGAGCGCGACCAAGACGCTGTCGCGCGCGACGCGCGCTCGAGCTTGCGAAGGCGCGGCCGTCGCGACGGCGCGTCTCTGCCAAGACGGAGTTGCGATCGGCGTCAGGCCCGCCACGGGCCGGCCACGCAAAACTGGGAGGCGGCGCGCGCGGCGGCGTCGCCGCAAGGGATCGGCCCGCTTTCGAGGACGGGCAGCGCGCGGTCGCGATACCACGCGGCGGTGTCGTAACCGAAGCGGTTGTAGCTGACGTCGGTGTCTTCGTTGTGCGCGGCGAGGCGGCTCGAAACGCGGACGACTTCGCGACGAATCGCGTCGGCGACGACCGGCGGATTGTGCAGAATCACCGCCGAGGTCAGGACGAGGTCGAAGGCGTCGTCGGGGAAAGGAAGCCGCGCGCCCGAGGCGTGCGCCAGCGTGATCCCCGAGAGGCCGGCGAGGTGCCGCCGCGCGACCTCAAGCTGCGACGCGCTGAAGTCGACGCCGACGAGCGGCACGTCGGGTCCGAGACGCTCGCGCAATAAACGCAGGACTTTGCCGTATCCGCAGCCGACCTCGAGCACAGAGCGCGGCTGCCGGCTCGCGATGCGGTCGGCGATCCAAATGATGCGGTCGGTGCGCGCCGGCTGGCCCTCTTGTTCCGAAAAATATTCATCGCCGCCGCGGAGCGTCCAATACGCGCGGGGGTCGGCGTAAAGCCACTGTCGACGCCGCAACGGATCCAGGCCGGGCAGGCGTCGGAGCGTCTTGTGCCAGACGTAGCGGGCTCCGCGCGTCCGCAAAGCGCGCCAGGCGCGCCAGGCGCGCGTCGAAGTCGGCGCGCACGGGTGCATGGCGGGCGCCGAGGGTTCAACCATGCCGTGAGGGTTTGCGATCATGCCGCGCATCCGTGACGCGTACGCGCCGCCAGTCGAAGGAGACGTCGATTCGGTTCGACCTCGTGCCGATCCCGACCGAGCCGCGGTCAGGTTGTGTCGAGCGCCGCGCGGCGGGAGCTTACGACACCTCGACGAAACGGTCAAGCCGGTCTGTTGCCCAGGAGCGGCGCGGATGTGGCACCTCGACAACACGTGGGTTCGAATCGTGCGAGTTCGGTTTGCGTGATTTCGGCGGCCTCTTATAATTCGGTATCGCAACCACTCCGAGCGAACCGCGAATTACGGATTGATCCACTCAAGCCTAGGTCGCTCGGGCGACGTCGGGTGTTGGTGTTGAGGACGGTAAACATGGCAGTCGACTCCGGACATACACACATCGGCGACCTATCCTTTCAAATCTTCGCACGCTCGCTCCACCCCGAGTGGTTCCGCGTGCGACGCCACCTCCGGCTGCTCGCCGACCCTTGGGAGGCCGACGTGCGGATTATCGAAGGCGGCCACGCCGTCATTTTTCGACACGGCGAAACCCGCATGACCGAGGTGATGTGCACCTCCGCGACCGAGCTCCCCGAGCCCGGCCTGCTGTTTCACGCCCCCGTGCGTCACGAGCGCTCGACCACGCTTCGACCCGGGCCCGGCTTCGAATATCAAACGTGCTTCGAGGTCGAGCGCGTCGACCGCGAGCTGTTCGCGCACCTGACCGAGGAAGTTACCCTCGACGCCGACCGCACCGGCCTGTTTCAACGCTTTTCGCCGTCGAACCGCATGGCCCCCGCGGCCATCAGCCACATCCGAGTCGAGTCGCTCGCGCGCGGGCTCTCGGTGCAGGCGTTCCACACGTTCCCGGAGGATCTCGCGGTCGTCCGCGTCGTCTCCCTCTTCGAGATGCGCGTCCCGCAGCCGGCGCGGTGAGCGCCGCCGCGACGCGCTCGCGAAAATAAACGTTGTGTTCGGCTCAAGTCTTCCGACGCGGGTGATTCCGACGCGACCCGCCGGGTCATGCCGCTTACGGAACCTCGTAAACAACCGACTGCAAGTGGTCAGGAAGGGGCGTCGGCGCGGGCAGCGTCCGGTCGCCGATCTCGGACCGAAGCGGCCGATTCAGGTCATGAACGTGAAAGAAGAAGGTCCAACGACCGCTCTCCTCTCCCGAAGGCCTTTCGTCGAAGGGCGCCTGCCAATTCGAGACCGGCTCGTCGTCGATCGGCTGGGTGAGGGCCGACCAGTCGATCGCGGCGTCCGGCGGGTCGACCTGAACCTCGATCAGGCAGAGATTTGCGAAGTGCGCGCTCACCTGCGTTTCGGCTTCCGTGAGCTCGGCACCGGTGAGGTCGCCGCGACTCCCCCACTGAATCGCCGCGGCCTCGCGGAACTGATCCTCCGTCGGCACGACCGGATGAAGCCCAACAATCCGCAGCGATTTGATGGATTGTGACACGCCGGCATCCCTCAGCGGAGTTGCGTCGATCAGGCGCAGCCCGCCCACGGCGACGAATTCGACCGACCGAGCGGGCTCATTCAGACGGGAACGACCTCGAATCACATCTTACAAGAGCACCAAAACGGACTCCACAAGTGATTGCCGGCCCGAGCATGCTTTGCGATTCGCTCGTCCGTTTGAGTTCCGGTGGCTTGCATGCAGGGCTGTTCGCGGGAACTTCCGGGGTTGCGGCTTCCCATTGTCTAAGGTAGAAAACGGCCGCGGCGCAGACGATTCCGTCAGTGCCTGCGGCTCGCGGCGCGGCATTTCCAATGACCGGCCTTCGACGCGCCCGCGACGCTCCCCTGTTCACGGCGGGAGCGCCCTCTCAAAGGATTGAGGACGGGAAACCCTGCGCACGATGAGACTCGGAAAGACCGCGTTGCCCTTGTGTTCCGACGCGATCGCCGTCTACGGCGCGCGCTTGCCGCACCAACTGCGTTTCGCGGGCGTGCTTGCGACCGTGTTCGCGCTCGGATGCCTGGTCGCGACGCCGTTCAGCGCCCGTCCCGCGTGCGCCGAGGAAGTGAAGCGCAAAATCACGCAGATCGTGATCAAAGGGAACAGCTCGATCACCGAGCAGCAAATCCGCGCGAAGCTGCTCTCGAAGGTTGGGCAGGAGCTCGACGAGCGCCGGGTCGACGTCGACCTCAAGACCTTGCACGCGACGAAGTGGTTCAAGGACGTCCACGTCGACGACCCGCCCGACCCCGCCGTGCCCGGCGGCATCATGCTGGTGTTCGTCGTCGAAGAGCTGCCGATTTTGACGTCGGTCGAGTTTCAAGGCGCGAAGAAGGTCAAAGTCAAGGATCTCGAAGAGGCGACGGGCCTCAAGAAAGGGGCGCGGGCCGACGCGACGCTCGCCAAGGCCGCGGTCGGCAAAATTAGTCGGCTTTACGCCGAAAAAGGCTACGGCCTCGCCGAAGTGGAGATCGTCTCGGGTCAAAAGCCGACCGACCGCAAGGTGGTGTTTCGGATTTTTGAAGGTCCCGTGCTCAAGGTCGGCAAGATCGAGTTCTTCGGCAACACCGAGATCCCCGACTCGACGCTGCGGACGAAAATCACCAGTCGGACGCCGATCCTGGGCCTGATCGGCGGCAATTATCAGGTTGATAACCTCGTTGAGGACCGCAAGAAGCTCATCGAATATTACGAAGGGCTGGGGTTCTTCAACGTCGAAGTCTCGCCGGTCACCCGCACCGGTGCGAGTTTGGGCGACATTCGCATCGAGTTCGACATCAAGGAAGGCCCGCGATACAAGGTCCGCGAGGTCGTGATCGAGGGCAACGAGAAGCTCGCGGCGAAGGATCTCCGCGACGGGTTGCTCGTGAAAAAAGGCGCTCCCTATCAACTCACGCTCGTCGAGGCCGACAAAAAACGCCTGCTCGCGAAATATTACGCGCTCGGTTGTATTAAGGCGGAAGTCGCCGCCGACTACCGCGCCACCGAGGAGCCCGGCGTCGTCGACCAGCTTTATAAGATTAACGAGGGACCGGCTTTCTTGATGGCCGAGCTGAAAATCAAGGGGAACGACCACACGCTCGACAAGGTCATCCGCCGCGAAGCGAACATGGCCGGTTTGCTGCCGGGCAAGGTGCTCGACAAAAACCGCTTTGATATGTTTCAGAAGCGATTAAACCAGCTGGGGTATTTCTCGGGCGCGCCCGGCGACCCGAACCACAAGCCGATTGAAATCACGATCATCAACGAGCGCGACGGCAGCAAGCCTTACGGCGACGGGATTTTGCCGAGCTTCGACGCGGGCGTCACGCTCACGGGCACGCGCGGTCAGGATCCCGGGCCGGGCACCGAGGTCGTCGTGCCGCCCTTGACGGGCAGTCGCGCGCGTCGCAACTCCACCCGTCCCAACCGCTTGCAGCTTGGCCAGGACCTGCCGCCCGCGAGTTCGCCCGCGCCGGTCGCGTCGAACCTCGACGGCGCGTCAGGATCCGCCGCAAGTCCAGTTGAAGATTCGAGTTCCGCCTCGCCGCGGGCCCGGCTGGCGCAGCAGGACGACCCCTCGTTGCCGTCGATCGACGTGACTCCGCCTCCGAGCGGCGGCGGCACCTTCAGCCCGCCTCCCGACACGGTGCCGGACGTCGGTACGCCCGACGGCGGCGGTTTGCCCCCCGCGCTGCCGAACGGCGGCGGTTTGCCCCCGCTTCCGCCCGGTGGGGTAACCAACCCGCGTCTCAATCCGATCGGCACCGGCGAGCCGCCGGGGGGCTTTCCGAACGTCCCCGGCATGAACGTCAACGACGTCGGTCCCGACCGCAACGACCCGTTCCGCAACCGCTCGTTCGCCGACGTCTTGACGTCGGTCGAAGAGTCGCCCACCGGCAACTTCAGCCTCGCCTTTGGCGCCAGCAGCTTCCAGGGGCTGTACGGGATGCTCACGGTCGCGGAAAAGAATTTCAACATCTGGAACCCGCCGCGCACGTGGGACGACATCCTTCAAGGCAAGTCCTTCCGAGGCGGCGGGCAGCAGCTTATTTTGACGCTCATGCCCGGCACCGTGCTCAACAGCGCGCAGCTTAAATTTGTCGAGCCCTATCTCTTCGAGCAGCCGATCACGTTCAGCACCACGGGTTATTTCAACTATCGCTTCTATCCGAACTGGACCTTGAGCCGCGGCGGCACGCAGATCGCGCTCGGTCGTTTGCTCTCGCCGACACTTTTCGCCGACGTCGGCATGAGCGCCGAGAACGTCAACTTCTTCGGCTATCGATACCCCGCGCCCGCCGACTATCTCGCCGCGACCGGCAACACCAGCCTGTTTTCGCTGCGGCCTTCGATTCGCTACGACACCCGCAACTCGCCATTTATGGCGTCACGCGGACGTTACCTTCAACTCGCGTTCCAACAAGGTTGGGGGTCGTTCACTTTTCCGAAGGTCGAGGTCGAGGGGCGGAGCTATTGGACGCTCTTTTCGAGGCCCGACGGCAGCGGCCCGCGCGTCCTCGAAGTCCGCGGCTTCTTGGGTGCGGCCGGACGCGCCACGCCGGTCTACGAGCGCTTCTTCGCGGGCAACTTCGGCTCGTTGCGCGGCTTCCAATACTACGGCGTCGGCCCTTTCCAATTCGGCTCGAACGCGGGCGGTATCTTTGAGGCGCTCGGTTCGGTCGAATACCGCTTCCCGCTGAACGCGCGCGACACCATTTATCAGGTCGCCTTCTGCGATTTCGGTACCGTCGAGCAAAATTACGACTTCCACAACATGCGCGTCTCGGTCGGCACCGGGCTGCGGATCACGCTGCCGTTCATGCCGATGCCGATCGCCGTCGACCTCGCCTTCCCGGTCTCGAGCGCCCAGGGCGACGTCAAGCAGTTCTTCAACTTCAGCGTGGGCGCGACCTATTAAGGATAAAACGCGACCGGCGGCCCGCGGCACGCACCCCCTGCCCGACTCTTGCCGCGTGACGTATAGTTAAGGTGGTAACCGCGCGTGGAGGCTTATCCAATGAGGTCGGTTTCGATGAAAGAATTAGTGTTGTTCGCGGCGGTGATGGGCGGGTGGATCGCTCTGAACCGCTGGATCCTGCCGCGCATGGGCGTCGCGACCTGAATGTCGACGGGTTGCGCGACGTCGTCGCGCCTCGACACCCCGTCGTCGGCCGGTTCGGCCGATCCTTATGTGCCGGTCGACCTCGACGGCGGCATCCCGTTCAGCGCCGGCAAGACCCCCGCCCCGGTCCCTCCGAAAAAGTGAACGGCGCTCACCGAGCGCTTGCGCGGGGATATGCGGTGCCGTCGATGGTCCAATCGATCGGCGTGCTTGCGCGCACTTTTGCCTGCGGTTCGCGGATGTGTCGATATTCCTCGCGACCCCGGTTCGCGAGCGCTCGCAACGGGATGAAAAACGGCGGCGTCTCGCGGTCGCGAATCAGATACTCGTCCATCGACTTGGGATATCCGCACGTCACAATGCGGTAAATGTTCGTCGGCGTACGAGTCGATCACGCGATCGCATCGGTTGTCGTTGATCGACCTTGCGAATGATCTCGCGACGGCCGCGACCTCGCGAGCGGTCCGGCCTCGTCCCCTCTTTGCCCGCGCCGCGGACCCTGCGATAATACGACCCGCGGCCGCGTTGCGTGCGCGTGCGCTTAAAACGCGACCGGAACATGGGCACGTATGTAATCGTCGTTCGCATGGAGATCGGCTCGCATGAGCTTGACGTCCGCCGTTGACTTGCGCCGTTGGATTCGCGACGTCCCCGACTTCCCGCAGCCGGGCATTTTGTTTCGCGACATCACCCCCCTGCTCGCCGACCCGGTCGCGTTCGGCGCGTCGATCGACGCTTTGGCGGACCTCTGCGCGGGGCGCAAGATCGACGTCGTCGCGGCGGCGGAGGCGCGCGGGTTCATTTTTGGAGGGCCGCTCGCGCTGAAGTTGAACGCGGGTTTCGTGCCGATCCGCAAGCCGGGCAAGCTGCCTTCGCACACGCTCGCGGTCGAGTACGACCTCGAATACGGCACCGACCGTCTCGAAATTCACAACGACGCCTTGCGGCCCGGCCAGCGCGTCCTGCTGCTCGACGACGTGCTCGCGACCGGCGGCACGATGGCCGCGTGCGTCGAGCTTGTCGAACGCTCGGGCGCGCACGTCGTCGCGTGCGCGTTCCTGATCGAGCTCAAATTCCTCGCGGGCGATGCGAAACTCAAAAATATCGACGTGCTCAGCGTGATCACCTATTGAGTCGAAGGCGAGTCGAGCGGTCGACCCGAGAATTGAATTACAAAAAAAATTCCGAGAAACCGGGATTGCGCGGCGTTGGGCAGGCAGTAATTCCTTGGAGGGTGGGAGGTTTTTGGCCGCTGCGAGCGGGGCGGGAGGTTTGCGATGGCGTTTGGTCGCGGGGGGACGGTCGCGCACGACCTGCGGCGTCTGTTCGAGTTCGGCACGACGTCGGGTCTGTCGGAGACGGAGCTGCTCGACCGGTTCGCGCGCAGTCGCGACGAATCCGCGTTCGAGACGTTGGTCGCGCGGCACGGGCCGATGGTGATGGGGGTCTGCCGGCGACTCTTGGCGGATCCGACCGACGCCGACGACGCGTTTCAAGCGACGTTTCTCGTCTTGGCGCGGCGCGCGGGGTCGATCGCTCGGCCCGAGCGGCTGGCCTCGTGGCTGCACGGCGTCGCGCGCAAAGTCGCACTGCGAGCGCGCAAGATGCGGGCGCAACGATCGTCGCGAATCTCGACGACATGTGATCTGAGCACGCGTGCACATGATGTGTCCAAATCCGCGTTTGACGCGATTGAACATCGCGAGCTGGTTGCCGCGCTCGACGAGGAGGTGGCGCGATTGCCCGCGTTTTATCGCGCGGCGGTCGTGCTCTGCCTGCTGGAAGGGCGTTCGCACGACGAGGCCGCGCTGGTGCTGGATCGACCGGTCGGCACGGTTCGGAGCCGTCTGGCGCGCGGTCGGGCGTTGTTGCGGTCGCGGCTGGCGCGTCGAGGCTTCGCGGCTTCGGCGGCGCTCGCGGCAACCGAAGCGACCGCGCACGCGTCGGCATCCGCGCTCAGTCCGGCGCTCGTCGCGGCCACAACCCTCGCCGCCCTCATGACCACGCGCGGAACCGCGGTCGGGACGTTCTCGACCGCGGCGTCGGCGCTCGCTCACAAGGTGCTTCACGCTATGTTTTGGTCACATGTCAAAGTTTTCGCCGCCGTCACGGTTTGCGCGGCGGTTGGAACGGTCTGGACGGGGTCGCGGGTGGCGGCCTGGTCCTCGCAAAAAGCAGGCTCGGGCGCCTCTTCTGGTCTGATCCCCGGCGGAGCCGCGGGCGTCGATGATGCAACCGGGGCCACGAGTGCCGGGCGCGTGAAACTACCCGAAGGAGACGCCGCGCCGCAGCCTCCGGTCGATCCGACGGCAAAGCCGACAACCGCGCAGCCGCCCGCCTCCGCTCAAACGAAGGCCGCGCCCGCGCCGCCGACTCAAAACCGCTCCCTGTCGTCCTTCAACCTCGGCACGAGCAAGGCAAATCAGCGCGATTCGAACGAGGTCGCGATCAGCATCCCGCGCGCCGATCGGGGCGCGCCGAGGCAGCTTGAAGTGCAGCTTCGCAACGCTGCGCGGCGCGGGCTTGCACGAGAACAATTGTACGCGAATAAAGCGATTCCCAGAGAGTTGTATCTCGAAACATCCGGCGAATTCCAACTGCTCTACGCGATGTTGCTCGACGAGATCGACGAAGCGGAGGGACACCGCGACGGCCTGCTTGGCTTGGTCCAGGAGCGGGAGTCGGATTTGCTCGCGGCCAAATCCGCCGCGGCCTACCGTGAGAAGCAATATCAGCGGATCAAGGAGTTGGTTGAGCGAAAAGCGGTCCCGGACATCATGCTCAGCGAGGAGGAAGATCACGTGTCCTCGGCTCGGGCGGCGCTGGCGGCGTACGGTGCTCGGCTTAATTCGATGAAGAATTACGTCGCGATGTGGAGCAACCGCGTCAACCTGCTGAAGGCGATCGAGGCGAAATACAAAGACTCGCCGCTGTTGAAGGAAGCGGCGAAATGAGCGTGCGCCGGCGGCCCGTGTTTCGGTTCATCGCGACCGAGCGCGGGTCATCCGCACGGGTTGACTTCGTGTTCGATGGCCGCGGCGAGGAGGTCAGGCGTTTGGCTGCCGAGGATGACCGTCGCGCCGTCGACGAATTCGAGGCGGACGCCGCGGTCGCCGCGCGCGGAGAAGACGAGCGAGCCGTCGCGGGCATGGCGGATGCCCCAGCCGGCGTGGTCGCGGATCGGCCTGAAGCGGACGACCTCGACGCGGGTGATCGCCGCGGTGCAGATCGATCGTCGGAAGGTCGGCACGCGTCCGAACCAGACGCGGATCTCGCCGGGCGCGACCTCGGTCGTCATCCGCAGGATCCAGAAAACCAGGTTGATCGGCGCGACGACGCTGACGCCGATCGCGAACGGCCACGCGTAGACCGCCGAGTGCCCCGCGGCGTCGAGCGCCGGGACGTGGTTGCGCACGATCGCGAAGACGACGAGCGTCGAGATGCTCAGCGCCGAGAGCGTCGCATAAACGCGCCAATCGAAGTTTTGCTCCTCGCGGTAGACGGCCGACGAGGGGCGGAGCGCGGCGGCGGACACGGTTACAGCCCTCCCCGCGCGGCGTCCGCGCTCGCTCGCGAACCGAGCGCCCGCGACACCGACTGAAATCCAAAGTCGGCGACGCGGTCGGCGGCCACCTGCCATAATTGCGGGTTCAGCACTTCAAGCGAAACATAGCCATTGTAACCGATACCTTGCAGTTGGTCGAGAATTGCGTCGATCTGAAAGTCGCCGTCGCCGGGGAGGATGCGGTCGGCGTCGCCGGCGAGCTCGCGCGGCGTCCCGCTGAGGTCGGAGATTTGGACCCAGGCGAGCTGATCGGCGGTCAAGTACGCGAAGTCCTCGAACTTGCTCGGCCCCGTGTAATAATGAAAAAAGTCAAGGCAGATGCCGACGTTTTCCGCCGCCGACTGCGCCGCGAACGCGAGCGTCGTATCGAGCGACGCGCAGAATTTCGACGACTTCTGAAACTCGAGCGCGAGCCGTACGCCGCGCTCGCCGGCACGCGCCCCCGCATCGGCCAACGACCGCGCCGCGCGCCCGAAGTCCTCGCCCGCCGGTTCGTGCAAAAAATCCGCGACGACCACCAAAACCGGCACGCCAAGCGCCTGCAACAACTCCAACCGCCGCTCAAACAACGACCAGTGCGCGGCCCGCTCCTCGCCGCGCGAGAGCAACAGCCCCCCCTGCGACGCCGCCGCGACCGGCGCGATCTTGTGCGTCTCGAACAAACGCCGCGCGTCGTCGAGCGCGTGCGTCGCGAGATATGTCTCGAGCTTCGTCAGCCAGATCTCGACCGCGCCGAATCCGCCGCGCGCGTACGCCTCGAGGTCGGCCTCGAACCCCGTGCTCATCGTCGTCGCCTGGCTGATGCAGGGCTTCATCGCGGACCTCGAAGGACGCCTGGATTCAATCGCGTGCGAAAGTTTGCGCGCTTAAATGCTCGCGCGTCAAGATGAATTAGTCTGCGTTCGTGGATGCGTGGTCGGATTGCGGCGCCTCGCCGCCCGCCGCAACGCGCCCCTCGATCAAGTCGCGGAGCGTCTCGACCACGCGCGCCGCCGGACTCCGCCACTGCCGGCAACTGTCGCGGTCGCGGATCGTGAGCGTGCCGTCGGTCGCGGTCTGCCCGTCGATCGTGACGCAAAACGGCGTGCCCGCCTCGTCCTGACGTCGATAGCGGCGTCCGATCGCCCCCTTTTCATCATAGAACACGTTGAAATGCCGCTTCAGGTCGCGATACACCGCGAGCGCCCGCTCGGGCATGCCGTCTTTCTTCACGAGCGGGAAAATCGCCGCCTTGATCGGCGCCAGCCGCGGATGCAGCTTCATCACCGTCCGCGTTTCGCCGCCGACTTCGTCCTCGACGTACGCCTCGCAGAGAAACGCCAGCGTCGCGCGGTCCGCCCCCGCCGAAGGCTCGATCACGTGCGGAATAAAGCGCTGCTTGCGCTCTTCGTCAAAGTACGACAAATCCTTGCCGCTGAACTTGATATGCTGATTCAAGTCGTAGTCGCCGCGATGCGCGATCCCTTCGAGCTCGCTGACGCCGAACGGGAACGCGTATTCGATATCGGCGGTGGCCGTCGAGTAAAACGCGAGCTCCTCGGGGTCGTGATCGCGCAAAACGAGGCGGTCGCCGCGGAGCCCGTGGTCGATATACCACTGAAAACGCCGCTTCCGCCAGAACGCGTACCACGCCGAGGCTTCCTCGGGCCGGCAGAAGAATTCGATCTCCATCTGCTCGAATTCGCGCGACCGAAAGATGAAGTTCCGCGGCGTGATTTCGTTGCGGAAACTCTTGCCGACCTGCCCGATCCCGAACGGCAGCTTGACGCGGCCGGTGTCGCAGACGTTCTTGAAATTGACGAAAATCCCCTGCGCGGTCTCGGGTCGCAAATAAGCCTTCGACGCGTCCTCAACCACCGCGCCGATGTTCGTCTCGAACATCAAGTTGAAGGCGCGCGCCTCGGTGAGTTCGCATTTTTCAAATTCGCCCGGAGCCTTCGAAGGCTTCAGCGGGCACGCCGAGGTCGCGAGGTGATCCGACCGAAATCGACCTTTGCAGCCGTCGGTCTTGCAATCCACCATCGGGTCCGAAAAGCCGCCGACGTGGCCCGACGCCTCCCAAACTTTCGGATTCATGATGATCGCGCAGTCGAGTCCGACCATGTCGAACGCCGACGGCGCGTCGCTCGCGAC